>NZ_JARKIN010000001.1:1872500-2238750 GCF_029351045.1 Streptomyces sp. WMMB303
TCGGGCACGTGCGGGAACAGGTCCGTCTCGATCCGCCGGCGCAGTGCCGTCCACAACTGCGGGCGCAGACCGAGCAGTTCGGTGAACCGGTCGGCCAGGAATCCGAACTCGCCCACTCCGGCCACCGCGACCAGCCGTCGGGCCGTGATGTCCCCGCGCAGCGCCAGCAGGGCGCAGGTGACGCCGAACGAGTGTGCGAGCACCGCGTCGAAGGTGCCGTACCGCTCCTGGAGCCGGGCGGCGATCTCGACGTTCCGCAGAATCGTCGTCGTCCGTCCGCCCGAGTCGCCGTGGCCGGGCGCGTCGAACGAGACCGGGGTGAGACCCAGGGACCGCAGGCGCGGCACGTGGGCCGCGAAGCGGGAGGCCCGGGACTGCCAGCCGTGCAGCAGCAGCACCGGGCGGCTCCCCTCGCCCCACCGGTAGGTGACCACCCGCTCCCCGTCCACCTGCAACTCCTCGGCCACCGCCTGCGCGTGCACGGCGCTCTCGCCCGGCAGCACCCGCGCCCTGCCCAGCGGGGAGCGGAAGAGTGCGAAGGCCGCTCTGCCGGCGAGCGCGGGCGACAGCACGGCGGTGGCGTTGAGCGCCGCTCCGGTCGCGGCTTCCCGGCTCGTCCGTCCCCGGACCCCGGGGCCGGACGCCGGACCACCGTCCGGTGCGGTGTGCGTTCCGTGTGCCGGTGCCGCCGCTGTCGATCCGTCCTGCTCCTGTGCGCGCATGTCCACAGCCCCCTGAGCATCGTGGCTCCGCGGCCCGTCACCGGACGGAGGTCGCGGATACCGCCGAGAAACTCTACGTACGATCGTGCAGTTAGTGTGCCACAGCCTGGCACAGTGACCGAACGGTCGTCCACCGAGTAGGGTGCTGTACCGGCAGGGAACGGCAGGGGAACGGCCTGGACAGCGCTGCGGCGTACCTGCGCAGCGCGGACGGAGGGCGGAGGAGCGTGGCGGCGACACGGCTCGACGGACGCGTCGAACGCGGCAACCAGACCCGGCGGCTGATCCTGGACCGCGCCGCGCGGATCGCCTCCGTGGAGGGGCTGGAGGGGCTCTCGCTGGGGCGGCTGGCGAAGGAGCTGGAGCTGAGCAAGAGCGGGGTCTTCACCCTGTTCGGCTCCAAGGAGGAACTCCAGCTCGCGACCGTGGAGGCCGCACGCACCATCTACACCGAGCACGTCGTACGGCCCGCGCTGGAGGCCCCGGCCGGGCTCGCCAGGATCGTCCGGCTGTGCGACCGCTGGCTCGCCTACTCCGAGGAGCGGGTGTTCCCCGGCGGCTGCTTCTTCTTCTCCGTCGCCGCCGAGTTCGACGCGCGCCGGGGCCGGGTCCACGACAGCATCGTGCAGGCCCGCACCGCTTGGGCCGCGTTCGTCACCCGCACCCTGGAAGAGGCCCTGCACCGTGGCGAGCTGACCCCGGACACAGATATTCCGCAGCTCGCCTTCGAGGTCATGGCGCTGCTGGAGGCCGCCAACGCCGACTCGCTGCTGCACGACGAGGAGCAGCCCGCCGGTGTCGGTCCCTACCGCCGGGCGCGCCGGGCCATCCTCGGCCGGCTCACGGGTGCCGCCGCCGACCCGTCGGCACTACCGGCCGCGGCCGACTGAGAACCGCGGCCGTCCGAACGGCGACCTTCGGCCGGAGCGGCCGCCGGGCGCACCCGTCGGGCCGGGCCGCGGCCCGACGCGATCAGCAGCAGTCCGGCTCCAGCCCCGTCGGCAGCTCGTCGCCGCGGAAGACCTGCACTGTCGCGTCGTCCCCGCCGAGCGCGGCCACCGCCAGCAGCACCGCACCCGCCGTCCAGGTCGTCCGCTCCTCGGGCCAGACCTTCTCGTCGTCGAAGACGTACCCCGTCCAGTACATGCCGTCCTCGGCCCGCAGGTGCTGCATCCAGCGCAGGATGTCCAGCGCGTGGTCCGACTCGCCCGTCGCCCACAGCGCCAGGGCCAGCTCGGCGCTCTCCCCGCCGGTCACCCACGGGTTGGGGACCACGCAGCGGACGCCCAGACCGGGCACGACGAAGCGGTCCCAGCCCTCCTCGAGGCGCTCCTTGGCCGCGGGCCCGCGCAGCGCCCCGCCGAGCACCGGGTAGTACCAGTCCATCGAGTAGCGGCTCTTGTCCAAGAAGCGCTCCGGGTGGCGGCGGACGGCGTGCCCGAGCCATCCGGCGGCCAGCTCCCAGTCCGGCTGCGGCTCCTCCCGCCGTTCGGCCAGCGCCAGCGCGCACCGCAGGGCCTGATAGACCGAGGAGGACCCGGTCAGCAGCGCCTCGGGGGTGGCGGTGCCGTCCGCGTCGCGCTTCCAGCCGATCTGGCCGCCCGGCTGCTGGAGGCGCAGCACGAACTCCACGGCGGCCACCACCATGGGCCACATCCGGTCGACGAAGGCGTCGTCGCCGGTGGACAGGTAGTGGTGCCACACGCCGACGGCCGCGTACGCGCAGAAGTTGGTCTCCCGCGTGCGGTCGGTGGGGCGGGCCGCGTCCCCGTCGGCGTAGGCCGCGTACCAGGAGCCGTCCGGCAGTTGGTGGGCGGCCAGCCAGTCGTAGGCGGCCGCGGCGCGCTCGTGCTCACCGGCGGCGTCCAGTGCCATCGCGGCCTCGACGTGGTCCCACGGGTCCAGGTGGTGGCCGCGGAACCACGGCAGGGCGCCGTCGGCGCGCTGTCCGGCCAGGATGCCCTCGACCGTCGACCTGGCCTGCTCGGCGGTCAGCACGCCGGGCAGCACCAGCCGCTCGGTCCGCTCCGGGCTGGTCACTTGGCCGCCGCCGCGGACGCGTCCGTCGCCTGCCGGCCGGCGGCCGCGTCCGTCGGCTCGCCGACTTCCGGGCTGTGGGGCACGGGGGGCAGATGAGGTTTGGTGGCGTAGGCGACGAAGCTCTTGCCGATCAGCGGGTCGAGAGCGCGCTCGGCGACGCGGGTGGCCAGCGGCCGCTTCATGATGTCCCAGACGAGCAGTCTGTGGTACGCGCGCACCGGCAGGGCCGCCCGGTCCCCGTCGCGGTCCACGCCGAACGCGCACTTGAGCCACCAGTAGGGCGCGTGCAGTCCGTGCGCGTGGTGGGTGCCGTAGGGGCGGAGTCCGGCCTCCCGCAGCCGGGCGAGGAGTTCGGTGGCGCGGTAGATGCGAATGTGGCCGCCCTCGACCTCGTGGTAGGCGTCGCTCAGCGCCCAGCACACCTTCTCCGGGCCGTAGCGCGGCACGGTGACGGCGAGCCGGCCGCCGGGCCTGAGCACGCGCACCATCTCGGCCAGCACACCCTTGTCGTCCGGGATGTGCTCCATGACCTCGGAGATGATGACCACGTCGAAGCTGTCGTCGGGGAAGGGAAGCGCGAGCGCGTCGCCCTCCATCGCGGTCGCCGTGGCGCCCTCGGGCGCCTCACCCGCCTCGGCCATCGCCGCGAACCAGGTGGCGACTTCGCGGATCTCCTCCGCGTTGCGGTCGAGGGCGACCACACGGGCGCCGCGCCGGTAGCACTCGAAGGCGTGCCGCCCCGCCCCGCAGCCCAGGTCGAGCACGCGATCGCCGGGGGCGAGCGGGAATCGGGAGAAGTCCACGGTCAGCACGGGGGATCAGCCTTCCACATCAGCGTCTGGGGGCGGGGGCAGGGTGCGGCGAACGGGGTGCGGGGGGGGGCAGCGCGGGGTCCGGGTACGGCTGTGCGCTCACCGGCTCTGGGCGAGGGCGGCGGGCGGCTCGGCGGGCCGTCGTACCGCGGGGGGCCGGGTCCGGCGGGCGGGCTCCCCCATGGCCGCGCGATAGCACTCCACGGTGCGCAGCGCCGCCTTCCGCCAGGTGAACCTCTCCAGCACGCGCTCCCGTCCGGCCGCACCGAGCCGGGCCCGCAGCTCCGCGTCGCCCAGCAGCCGCGCCAGTCCGTCCGCCAGTGCCCCGGCGTCCCCGGGCGGCACCGCCAGGCAGGTCTCGCCGTCCCGTCCGGCCACCTCCGGGATCGCTCCACCGGTGGTGGCCAGCAGCGGGGTGCCGGTCGCCATGGCCTCGGCCGCGGGCAGCGAGAAGCCCTCGTAGAGCGAGGGCACACAGGCGACCTGCGCCGAGCGGACGAGCCCGGCCAGTTCGGCGTCGCTGATGCCCTTGACGAACTCGACGGCCCCGGCGAGCCCGTGGGCGGCGATCGCGTCGGCGACCGGCCCCTCCTCGGGACGTGTGCCGACGACGACCAGGTGCGCCTCCGGACGCTGGATGCGCGCCTTGGCCAGCGCCTCGATCAGGAACGCCAGGCCCTTGAGCGGGACGTCGGCGCTGGAGGTGGTGACGATCCGGCCCGGTACCTCGGGCACCGCCGGGTCGGGGGCGAACAGGCGGGTGTCGGCGCCGATGGGCACCACGTCGATGCGCTCGCGCGCCACCCCCAGATCGTCGGCGATCTCCTGCCGGGAGGAGCCGGAGACGGTGACCACCGAGGGCAGCCTGCGGGCGACACGGCGCTGCATGCGGGTGAAGCCGTACCAGCGGCGCACCGAGGCGTTCTGCCGCCATCCGGTGGCCGCCGCCAGCTCCAGCCGGCGGTCGACGGTGATCGGATGGTGGATGGTGGTCACCAGCGGGGCGCCCAGCGCGCGGGGGCCGCCGAGCAGGCCGTAGCCGAGCGTCTGGTTGTCGTGCACGACGTCGAACTCGCCGTGCCGCGCCGCCAGGTGGCGGCGGGCACGGAGCGAGAAGGTGAGCGGCTCGGGGAAGCCCCCGGTCCACATCGTGGCGACCTCCAGCAGGTCCACCCAGTCGCGGTACTCGCCTCGGCGGGGGGTGCGGAAGGGGTCGGGCTGGCGGTACAGGTCGAGGCTGGGCAGCTCGGTGAGGGTCAGCCGGCCGGGTGCGGCCGCGGGCCGCTCGCCGCCGGGCCGCGGTTCGGGCCGGCCGGGGTCGTCGAGCACCGGGTAGGGCTGCGCTCCGATGACCTCGACGCTGTGGCCGAGGCGGGCGAGTTCCCGGGACAGATGGCGTACGTAGACGCCCTGGCCGCCACAGAAGGGGTTGCCCTTGTAGGTCAGCAGCGCGATGCGCAGCGGGCGGTCGGTTACGGCCTCTGCGCTCACTCACGGCCCCCTTCGTCACTGCGTTCCGCCGGAGCGTAGCCGCTCGCGCTAACCTAGAACAAGTTTCAGGATTCACTTTCGGGAGGGCCGGATCCCGTGCGTGTACGCCGCGGACCCGTGCCCGGACTCAAGAATTTACCGGCCAGTCACATCGGGGGAGCCACCGCGGCAGGTGATTCGCGCCACCTCGGCGGCGCCTGTAAGAATGCACGGCTCCCCACAGGGCTTTTGAACGCCACGGAAACGGGACCTACCACGCGATGCCGACACCGCCGCAGCCCAGACCCAAGCCCCGGAGCGGGGCCGGTGCCCTGCCGGCCCCGTCCCCCGCCGCGCCGCTGACCGAGCGCCAGGAGGCGAGGCGCCGCCGCATCCTGCACGCGAGCGCACAGCTCGCCCGCCGCGGCGGGTTCGACGCGGTGCAGATGCGGGAGGTCGCGGAGTCCTCGAACGTGGCGCTCGGCACCCTCTACCGCTACTTCCCCTCCAAGGTGCATCTGCTGGTCGCCACCATGCAGGACCAGTTGCAGCACATGCACGCCACCCTGCACAGACACCCGCCGGAGGACACCGGGGCAGCCGCCCGGGTAGCCGCGACCCTGATGCGCGCCTTCCACGCCCTGCAACGGGAGCCCCAACTGGCGGACGCCATGGTGCGGGCCCTCAACTTCGCCGACCGCTCGGTCAGTCCGGAGGTGGACAGGGTCTCGCGGCTGACCACGGCGATCATCCTGGACGCGATGGACCTGCCGGATCCGCCCGCCCCCGAGCAGCTCTCGGCGGTGCGGGTGATCGAGCACACCTGGCACTCGGCGCTCATCACCTGGCTCTCGGGCCGGGCCTCGATCGCCCAGGTGAAGATCGACATCGAGACGGTATGCAAACTGATCGAGGCGACCGCTCCCCGGGACTGACCGGCCCCGCAGCTCCCGGGACCGGCCCGGCGCCGCGCGCCGCCGCCCGTTCGTCAGCGGGGCGGCGGGACCTCGGCTGCCCCCGGGACCGACCCGGAACGCACCGGCGTGAAGCGGACGGCCGTACCGGGTGCGGCCTGCGCCGCCGCGCTGAGCGCGGCCGCCGGGACGACGCCGATGACCGGATAGCCGCCGGTCGTGGGATGGTCGGCGAGGAAGAGCACGGGCCGCCCCTCCGGCGGCACCTGGATCGCGCCCAGCGGCATGCCCTCGCTGGCCAACTCCCCCTCCCTGCGGCGGGCGAGGGCCGGGCCCTCGGTCCGCAGGCCGATCCGGTTGCTGGCCGCCGCCACCCGGTAGGTGCCGGTGACCAGCGTGCGCAGCCCCTCGGCGGTGAACCAGTCGTCCCGCGGCCCGTAGCCGACCGGCAGCACCAGTTCGGGCCCCGGTGTCCGCCAGGGCGCCGCGTCCGGAACAGCGCCTCCCCCCACCGGGCAGGGCACACCCAGCGGAAGCACCGCACCGTCGCGCAGCGGGGTCGGACCGAGTCCGGAGAGCAGATCGGTGGCACGGCTGCCGAGCACCCGCTCGGCCTCGACGCCCCCGGCGAAGCCCAGATAGGAGCGCACTCCGTGGGTGGCGGCACCCGCCTCCAGGACCGCGCCGGCCCGGAGGCGCACCGGCTGCCCCCAGGGCGCCGGCCGCCCGTCGACCGCCACCGGACAGGGCGCCCCGGTGACCACGGCCGTGGTGGGTGCCAGCACCCGCACCGCGCAGCCAGTGAGCGTCGTCTCCAGCGTCGCGGCGCTCTCCGGGTTGCCGACCAGCAGGTTGGCGAGCCGGTGCGCGGTCAGGTCGAGCGCCCCGGAGCGGGGTACCCCCAGGTGCGCGTACCCGGGGCGGCCCAGGTCCTGGACGGTGGTGAGGGCTCCGGCCCGCACGGTCGCCAGTCCGCCGTCTGTGGTCACGGGCGCTCCTCTCGGTACGGAAGCCCGTCCGCGTGCGGCGGCCGGTCTCCGTCCGGCGAGGGCCGGTCCCCGTCCAGGGGGACGAAGCGGACGCGGGTGCCGGGGGCCAGCAGCGCGGCCGGGGTACGGGCGGTGTCCCACAGCACGGTCTCGGGAGCGGTTCCGATCAGCTGCCAGCCGCCGGGTGAGGAGCGGGGATAGACACCGGTGTAGGCACCGGCGAGCCCCACGGCACCGACCGGCACTCTGGTGCGCGGGGTGGCGCGGCGGGGCACGTGGTACGGCTCGGGCAGCCCGGTCAGATAGCCGAAGCCCGGCGCGAATCCGCAGAACGCGACGCGGAACTCGGTGGCCGCGTGCCGCCGGGCCACCTCGTGGGGCGCGACGCCCCACAGCGCGGCGACGTCGGCGAGGTCGGGGCCGTCGTAGCGGACGGGTATCTCGAGCACCGCTCCGCTCCCGGCGGTGAGCGGCGGCACCTGCCAGCCGGGGAGTTCCGCGGCCAGCCGCCTGGCCTGCGCGCTGCTGCCGAACTCGTCGAGCAGCACCGTCCTGGCCCCGGGCACGATCTCGGCCACGGGCGGCAGGCTGCCGTCGGCGCGGCGACGCAGCAGTTCGGCGTGGAGGGCCTCGGTCTGCTCGGCGGTGGCGAGCTCCACCAGCAGGCCGCGGCTGCCCACCGGGCGGATCACCGGCGGCGCCGGCACGGTGGTCCGGTCGGCGGGGGCGGCCGGGACGGGTGCGGCCGGCGGGTCGGGCGCGGCGGTGTGGTCGGCCGGGGCGGTCATACGAAGGCCCGGACCTGGACGCCCGCGGTGGCCAGTTCCGCCCGGATGCGCTCGGCGAGCCGGGCGGCCGCGGGGGTGTCGCCGTGCACGCAGAGCGAGCGGGCCGCGGTGCCCAGGACAGTGCCGTCGGCTGCGGTGATCTCCCCGTCCCGGGCCAGCCGCACCGAGCGCTTGACCACCTGTGCGGGGTCGTGCAGCACCGCGTCCGGTTCGGAGCGCGGCACCAGAGTGCCGTCGGCCCGGTAGGCGCGGTCGGCGAACGCCTCCTCGACGGTGGGCAGTCCGGCCCGCGCCGCGGCGGCCAGCAGCCGGGAGCCGGGCAGCCCCAGCACGGGCAGCGGCCCGCCCGCACCGGTCGCGGCCCCGGACATCCGGACCCCCGCGACGACGGCGGCGGCCTGCTCCGCGTCGTGCACGGCCCGGTTGTAGAGGGCGCCGTGCGGTTTGACGTAGGAGACGGCGGAGCCGGCCGCGCGGGCGAAGACCTCCAGGGCGCCGATCTGGTAGGCGACCTCGGCGGCCAGTTCGGCGGCGGGTACGTCCATCGCCCGGCGACCGAAGCCGGCCAGGTCGCGGTAGGAGACCTGGGCGCCGATGCGGACGCCGCGCTCGGCGGCCAGCTCGCAGACGCGGCGCATGGTGGCGGGGTCGCCGGCGTGGAAGCCGCAGGCGACATTGGCACTGGTGACCGAGGCGAGCAGGGCCTCGTCGTCGGTGAGCTGCCAGCGGCCGAAGCCCTCACCGAGGTCGGCGTTAAGGTCGATCTTCCGGTCCATCGGCAGCAACGTAAGCGATTGTTGAACAATCCGGCAAGAGGTCCGCGGTCTCGCACTCCGCGACACCCCTGTCACCCGCCGCATCCGGGACCGGCCGGCGCCCGTCCACCCGAGGGAGACCACGATGACCGCCGACCCCTCCGCCGCCCTCTCGGCGCTCGCCGCCGACCGGGGGCTGCTCGGCCGCACGAGCACGGCCGAGCGTGTGGCGGCGATCCTGCGCGAGCGGATCGCCCAGGGGGCCTTCCCACCCGGCATCCGGCTCTCCGAGGAACGGATCTGCACCGCGCTGGGCGTCTCGCGCAACACGCTGCGGGAGGCGTTCCGACTGCTGACCCACGAGCGGCTGCTCGTGCACCGGCTCAACAGGGGCACCTTCGTGCGCGTGCTGAGCGACACCGACATCGAGGACATCTACCGGGTGCGCCACCTGATCGAGTGCGCCGCCGTACGGGGGCTGGGCGCGCCGCCGTACGACGTGCCGGAGGTGCGGGCGGCCGTCTCGGCGGGCGAGCGGGCCGCGGCCGAGGGGCGGTGGCAGGAGTGTTCCACCGCGAACATCCGCTTCCACCAGGCGCTGGCCGGGCTGGCCGGGAGCGCCCGCACCGACGAGATGATGCGCGGCGTACTGGCGGAACTGCGGCTCGCGTTCCACATCATGGGCGATCTGCGCCGCTTCCACGATCCGTACCTGACCCGCAACCAGGAGATCGTGCGCGCCCTGGAGGCAGGTGACGCGGCGGGCGCCGAACGGCTGCTGGACATCTACCTGGCGGACTCGCTGCGGCAACTGCTGGACGCCTACCCCCAGGAAGCGGCGGACGCCGAGGACTGACGTCCGCACCCGCGTACGACGTACCGGGCCGGGTGGCCGTCGCCGCCCGCGCACCGGGGAGCCCGGCCGCGGATTAATCGGAGGATCACGTTCCGGATAAGTGGCGTGCCCCACTCTTGTCGGATCGTTCAACAATCCCCTAGCCTCCCGAGGAATTCGCTCACGGAAGGCGGACGAGATGATCGTTCTCCTCGGCGTCCTCGTAGTGGTCCTCGGCTTCGCGACGCGCCGTAACCCCCTGCTCGTCGTCGGCGTGGCGGGGATCGTCACCGGACTGCTGGGCAAGCTCTCCCCCGTCGAGATCCTCCGGACCTTCGGCGAGAGCTTCGCGTCCAGCCGCTCGGTGACGATCTTCGCCATCACGCTGCCCGTCATCGGCCTGCTGGAGCGCAACGGCCTCCAGCAACAGGCCCGCACGCTCATCGGCAAACTCGGCACCAACCTCACGACAGGGCGCTTCCTGACCCTGTACCTGCTCCTGCGGCAGCTCACCGCCGCCGTCGGCCTGCAGACCATCGCAGGGCCCGCGCAGAGCGTCCGCCCCATGATCGCGCCGATGGCGGAAGCCGCCACCGAGCGCCGCAACGGCGGACGTCCGCTGCCCGAGAAGGTCCGCGAGAAGGTCCGCTCGCACTCCGCGGGCACCGACACCGTCGGCCTGTTCTTCGGCGAGGACTGCTTCCTGGCCATCGGCTCCATCCTGCTGATCACCGGCCTGGTCAACAGCACCTACGACACACATCTGGAACCGCTGCACCTCGCGCTGTGGGCGATACCCAGCGCCGCGTGCGCCTTCCTCATCCACGGCGGACGGCTGCTGCGGCTGGACCGCGCGCTGGAGCGTGACCTGGTCACCGCGAACGCACAACTGGCCGTCGAGCGGGCGGACGCGCAGGACGGCCGCAGCGAGGAAGACGGGGCTGCCAAGTGATCAAGTCCGAGTGGTTCTTCTGGCTCGTCGGAGCCGTCTTCCTCGCCATGGCGGCGCAGATGGTCTTCGACCGCAGCAACCCCAAGCGCCACGGCACCGCGGCCTTCTGGGGTCTGCTGGGCGCCTGCTTCTTCTACAGCACCTGGGTCAACGAGAAGTCACTGCCCGCCGAACCGCTGGGCGTGGCCGTACTCGTCCTCATCTGCCTGGGCGGATTCAACCTCACCGGCAAGGGCAGGCCCGACACCACCGACGAGGGCGAACGCGCCCGGCTGGCCGCCCGCTTCGGCAACAAGCTGTTCATCCCGGCACTGACCATTCCACTGGTCGCCATGGTGTGCGCCGTCCTCGCCGACAAGTGGCGGATCGGCGGCACCCCGCTGCTGGAAGAGGGCAGCGAGACCATCCTGGGCCTCGGCCTGGGCGCCGTCCTGGCACTGGGCGTGGGCATGTGGGTGCTGCGCGAACGCCGGCCGAGCGTGCCGCTGCACGCCGGCCGCGGACTGCTGGAGTCGATGGGCTGGGCCCTGCTGCTGCCGCAGTTGCTCGCCGTGCTGGGCGCGATCTTCCAGGCCGCGGGCGTCGGCGACCAGGTCGGCAAGATCACCGAGTCGGTGCTGCCGGACGGACAGAAGCTGGCCGCCGTCGCGCTGTACTGCGTGGGCATGGCGGTCTTCACCATGATCATGGGCAACGCCTTCGCGGCCTTCCCCGTCATGACCGCCGCCGTCGGCTGGCCGGTGCTGATCGAGCAGATGGACGGCAATCCGGCCGCCGTGCTCGCCGTCGGCATGCTCGCCGGGTTCTGCGGCACGCTGTGCACCCCGATGGCGGCCAACTTCAACCTCGTCCCGGCCGCGCTCCTCGAACTCAAGGACCAGTACGGGCCGATCAAGGCCCAGGTGCCGACCGCCGGGGCGATGCTCGCCTGCAACATCCTGATCATCTATCTCTTCGCGTTCTAGGCGCCGGGGGCCCACGGCCCCCGAGCCCGAGCGCTGAGCGGAGCTGAGCACATGTCTTCCACCAGAGTCCTGGTCACCGGATTCGCGCCGTTCGACGGCGCGGAGGTCAACCCCTCCTGGCAGGCGGCCCGGCTGCTGGCCGCCGACCCACCGGACGGACTCGAGGTCACCGCCACCGAACTGAGCTGCGTCTTCGGCACCGCGCTGGAGGAACTGCGCGCCGCGGTGGACGCCGCGGGGCCCGGCCTGGGACTGGTGCTCTGCCTCGGCCAGGCCGGCGGGCGCACCGACCTCACCGTCGAACGCGTCGCCGTGAACGTGGACGACGCGCGCATCCCCGACAACGCCGGCCGGCAGCCCGTGGACGAACCCGTCATACCCGGCGGCCCCGCCGGATACTTCAGCACCCTGCCGATCAAGGCGTGCGTGGCCGCAGCGCGGGCCGCCGGGGTTCCGGCGTCGGTCTCCCAGACCGCCGGAACCTTCGTCTGCAACCACGTCTTCTACGGCCTCGCGCACCTGCTCGCGACCGAACACCCGGACGTGCGGGGCGGTTTCGTGCACCTGCCGTTCTCACCGCAGCAGGTGGCGGGCCGCCACCCGGCCCCGCCCTCGCTCTCCGTGGCCGACGCCGTGACCGGACTGGCCGCGCTGCTCCAGGCGGCCGCCCGCACCACCACCGACCTGCGCGAACCGGGAGGGGCCACACATTGAGCACGGCACCGGATGCGGCGGACCCGGCACTGTCCGAGCACGCGGCGGCGTTCGCCGAGGTGGCACTGGCCAACATCACCCGCGAGTACCCGAACGCGCCCGCGCACCTGCTCGCCGGGCCCGAGGAACTCCTCCCGCCCCGACTGCTCCATCCCGCCTTCTACGGCGCCTACGACTGGCACTCCTCGGTCCATATGCACTGGCTGCTGCTGCGGCTGCTGCGGACACCGTGGCGCGGCGGCGACCACGAGCGGCGCGCGGCCCTGGTGCGCGCACTGGACGCGCATCTGACCCCCGACGCGCTCGCGGTGGAGGCGGCCTATCTGCGCGCCCACCCGTCCTTCGAGCGGCCCTACGGCTGGGCGTGGTTGCTGGCGCTCACGAGTGAGAGCGGCGTGGACGTTCCGGAGCGCCCGGCCGCAGGAGGAGCAACACCCCCGGACGAGAGCGGTGCTCCGGCGGCGCGGCGGCGGTGGCGGGCAGCGCTGGCCCCCGCCGCGGAGACCGTCGCCGACCTGGTCCTGGGGTGGCTGCCGAAGGCGACCCGGCCGGTACGGCACGGCACCCACACCAACAGCGCGTTCGCGCTGGGCCTCCTGCTCGACAGCGCCGCACGCGCCGGACAGCCGCAGCTTCTGGCGCCCGTCGAGGCGAAGATCCGCGCGTGGTATCTCCCCGACCACGGGGCCGCCACCCGATGGGAGCCCTCCGGACAGGACTTCCTCTCCCCGCTGCTCTGCGAGGCGGACGCGGTGCGACGCGTGCTGCCGCAGGACGAGTTCGCCGAGTGGCTGGGACGCTTCCTGCCCGAACTGGACCACGCCACCGGGCCGGAGTTCCTGCCCCCTCCGCACGTGCCGGACGCCGCCGACCCGCAACTCGGGCATCTGCTCGGGCTCTGCCTCAGCAGGGCCGCCGCACTGCGCGGCATCACCGCCGCCCTCCCGCACGGCGATCCGCGGACGGCGACACTCGGCGCCGCGGCCGAGGCCAACCTTGCCGCGGGTCTCCCGGCGGTCGTATCCGGCGACTTCACCACGGACCACTGGCTCGCCACGTTCGCCGCGCCGGCCCTGGGCAGCGGGATCGCCGACTGACGACCGGCGCACTCACGGCCGGTTCCCCCACGGCCGTGAGGCCCCGTGCCCCGGGTTCCCCGCGGTCGCCGTCACCGGTGCCCCCGCGCCGCGGCACCGTCCGCCCCGGCATCCCCGGTCACCCGGACCGCCCGGCCGGGCCGCGAGCCGCCACCGCACGCCCGCGGACCGGCCCTCCACCTGGCCGCACACCGGCGGAGCGGGCCGACCCGACAGCCGCGCGGGCCGCCCGGCTACAGTGGCCGACAGCCAGACAACGCCTCCGCCCGGGGGAAGCCGGTGCGAATCCGGCGCTGACCCGCAACCGTGAGCGGTCCGCCACACCGTCGCGTACGTCGGACACAGATCGCCTCCCGCGATCCGGCCGGTGTCCGCCACGCGGCACGGCCGACCGCGAGCCGGAGCGCCCGTGCGGAGGCGGGCTCCTGTGGCCGCCCAGGCCACCGGCCCGTCGAGGTATACGGAGCCGAGCCCGGTGCACCGTGGTGCGGGCCGCGCAGTCGCGCGCCCGCCCGGCGGGGCGGCCGTGCCCGGCTGCGGTCCGCTCCCGTCATCGAAAGGCATCCGCAATGTCACCGCGCCGCCGCCGCGCCACGGTCCTCGCCGCCGCCACCGTGCTGAGCGCGGCCGCCGCACCCGTGGCATCCGCCGCCGCACCGGCCACGTCCGTCGCGGCTTCCCCGGCCCGGGCCACGGCGTCCGAGCTGCCGGACGGGCTCTACGGAACGGCAGATCCCAAGTACAACGGAGTGTGGCGGCAGTCGATGGCGCTGCTCGCGCTGGACGGCGCGGAGGCCGTCCCCGCGCGGAAGGCCGTGGACTGGCTCACCGGCCAGCAGTGCGCCGACGGCTCGTTCGCCGCGTACCGCGCCGAACCCGGCAAGAAGTGCGCTCCGGACGACACTCCGGCGGACGTCAACGCGACCGCGCTGGCCGTCCAGGCGCTCGCCGCCGTGGGCGGCCGGAGCGACGCGGTGCGCGAGGGGCTGGAGTGGCTGGTCTCCGTCCAGAACAAGGACGGCGGCTGGGGCTTCGCGCCACAGGCCGACTCGGACGCCAATTCCACCTCGCTGGTCATCGGCGCGCTGCACGCCACGGGCCGGAACCCCGCCAAGACCACGGCCGAGGGCGGCGGCTCGCCGTACGACGCGCTGCTGTCCTTCCAGCTCACCTGCGGCTCGAAGGGAATCGAGGACGCCCCGGGCGCACAGGGCGCGTTCACCTACAAGCCGGACAAGAAGGGCAGGCTCGCGCCGAACAACGACGCCACGGCGGCCGCCGTCCTGGCCGCGCTGGGCGAGGACGCGCTGCCCGAGCCGCCGGCCGAGAACGCCAAGAACACCCCGGTCACACCGCTGAAGTGCGCTTCGAGCGCGGACCAGGAGAGCGGAGAGGGCGTCCCGGGCGGCCGCAAGGCGGCCGCGGGCGCGGGTGCCGCCCACCTGGCGGCGACGCTGAAGAAGAACGGCGGTCACTTCACCTCGGTGGCGCCGGGCTCCTCGGACGAGCGGCCCGACTACGCGAACACCGCGGACGCCGTCGTCGCGCTGGCCGCGGGCGGGCACCGGGACGCGGCCGCCGCCTCGCTGTCCTGGCTGGCCGACAACCTCGACAAGTGGGACAAGGCGCGGAAGGACCCGGCCGCCATCAGTTCCCTGATGCTGGCCTCCCGTGCCACGGGCGGCGATCCCACCCAGCTCGGCGGCACCGATCTCCTCTCCCGCCTCAACCGCACCGGCCCGAAGCCCGCCAAGATGCCCGAGGACGAAGCCGCCGAGCAGAAGGACTCCGGCGCCACCATCCCCATCTGGGCCTTCGTCCTGATCGGCCTCGCCGTCGGCGCCGGATTCGGCATCCTGCTCAGCGGCCGCCGCAAGAGGCAGCAGTCGTGAGGGCCCGGTTCCCCGCCGGGAGGGGCGGACTCGGCACGGTCGGCCTGGGCGGTCCGCGCCGTAGGTCCGGCGCTCGGCACGGGACCCGCACGCACCACGGGACGGCCACGGCCCGCGGAACGGCCACGGCCCGCGGAACGGCGGCGGACCTCCGGACGGCCACGGGTGGGCCTGCGGCGGCGCGGAGCCGGGCACCGCGGTGGGGGGCGACCGCGGCGGCCGCGCTCGCCGGCCTCGCGGCGCTCGCGGGTCTCCTCCTGCTTCCGGCCCCGCAGGCGCACGCCTCGACCGTGCGGCAGCCCGCCGCCGAGTCGAGCGGCTACCGGTACTGGTCGTTCTGGCAGCGGCAGGAGGGCGGCTCCTGGTCGTACGCCACCGAGGGACCGGCCACCCGACGCCCCGAGGACGGAGACGTCCTGGGCTTCCGGTTCGCACTGAGCGAGGACTCCGACCAGGCCGACAAGCCGCGCGGAGCCGGGAGTTTCGCCGCCGCCTGCGAGGGGACGAAGGCCGCGAAGGACAGCAAGCGGGTGGCCGTGCGGATCGACTTCGGGACCCGCGCCGACGCGCCCGGCGGCGAGTCCGGGGACCCGCCCGCCGCCCGTACCGGCTGCGCCCGGATACCGGAGAACGGCACCGCGGCGGACGCCCTCGCCAAGGTGGCGTCCCCGCTGCGCTACAACTCCGACGCCCTGCTGTGCGCCATCGACGGCTACCCCGCGACGGGATGCGGTGAACAGGCGAAAGGCAGCGGCGGCAGCGGCAGGAGCGAGGACGGTGACGGCGGCGGCACGGCGGACACCGGGGGCCGGAGCGGCGCGGACGGCGAGGACGACGGCGGCCGGGGGGAGGGCGCGTCGACCGCGGCGGGCGTCGCAGCCGGGGCGGCGGCCGTGGCGATCCTCGGCGCCGCGGCACTGTGGCAGGCCCGCCGCCGGAAGCGCTAGCCGATGCCCCGCTCCACATCCAGAGCAGCGCTCTCCCGGGCGGCGCCGTCCTCCCGGCGGACGGCGGGCTCCGGAGCGCGCTCCGGAGTGACGAAGCCCCGGGCAGAGCGCGGGGCGAGCACCGGAGCGGTCATCCGCCCTCCTCTGCGAGCGCCGCTCTCCACCCGTAGCACCGCCCTGCACCCGGGGGCGTGGTGGCTCTGGGCCCTGGGCCTGGCCACCGCCGCCTCCCGCACCAGCAACCCCCTTCTCCTCGGACTGCTGATGGCGGTGGCGGGCTACGTCGTCGCGGCCCGCCGCTCCGACGCGCCCTGGGCCCGCTCCTACACCGCGTTCCTGAAGCTGGGCCTGCTGGTCCTCGCCATCCGCCTCGTCTTCGCCTTCCTCCTCGGCTCGCCCATCCCCGGCAGCCATGTACTCGTCGCACTCCCGGAGGTGCCGCTGCCCGACTGGGCCCGCGGGGTGCGGATCGGCGGACGGGTCACGGCGGAGGGCATGGTCTTCGCGCTGTACGACGGGCTCAAGCTGGCGACGCTCCTGGTCTGCGTCGGCGCCGCGAACGCGCTCGCCAACCCGGCGCGGCTGCTGAAATCCCTGCCCGGCGCCCTCTACGAGGCGGGAGTCGCGGTGGTGGTGGCGATGACCTTCGCCCCGCACCTGGTGGCCGACGTACGGCGGCTGCGCGCGGCACGGCGGCTGCGGGGGCGGGACGACCGCGGGCTGCGGGCGGTGGCGCAGGTCGCGCTGCCGGTCCTGGAGGGCGCATTGGAGCGCTCGGTCGCGCTCGCGGCGGCGATGGACGCCCGGGGCTACGGCCGGACGGCACGCGTTCCGGCCGCCGTGCGCCGCACCACCACGGCGCTGACGCTCGGCGGGCTGCTCGGCGTGTGCGCGGGTACCTACGGTCTGCTGGCGGCCGCGGGCGCCGGGTTCGGGCTGCCGCTCCTGCTGGCCGGCGTGGTCCTGGCGCTGGCCGGGCTGCGGCTCGGCGGCAGGCGGGCCGCCCGCACCCGGTACCGCCCCGACCGCTGGGGAGTCCGGGCGTGGCTGGTCTCGGCGTCCGGCGCCGCCGTGGCCGCGCTGCTGACCGCGGCGGCCGGTGCGCTGCCCGACCCGATGAACCCGCCGGCCGTCCCGCTGGCCGCACCCCCGTTTCCGCTCTGGCCCGCCGCCGCCGTCCTGCTCGGCCTGCTGCCGGGCTTCCTCGCACCCGCCCCGGCCCTCCCCGGGAACCGGGGGAACCCGCCCGGTGACCACCCCGGGGGTGGCCGCGACCAAGGCAAGGACCGCACCGGCACCGGCAGCGGCAGCGGCAGCGGCAGCACCGGCGACAGCAGCGACGCCCGTACGGACCGCACAGACAGCGGCAGCAGGCGCGACCCGCATCCACGGGAGGCGGGAGCGTACCCGCGGACGACGCCAGGGGCCCGGATCCCGCGGGCGCTGCGGGACCGGCAGCACGACGAGGAGAACACTCGGTGATCACCTTCGAGCAGGTCAGCGTCGTCCACGACGGTGCGGAGGGCCCCGCCTTCCCGGTGGTGGACGCCCACATACCCGAGGGCGAGCTGTGTCTGCTCGTCGGCCCCAGCGGAGCGGGCAAGTCCACCCTGCTGGGCACCGTCGCGGGCCTGGTCCCGCACTTCACCGGCGGCACCCTGCGGGGCCGGGTGACCGTGGCGGGCCGCGACACCCGGAGCCACAAGCCGCGCGAACTCGCGGACGTCGTGGGCACGGTCGGCCAGGACCCGCCGGCCCACTTCGTCACCGACACGGTCGAGGACGAACTGGCCTACGGCATGGAGTCCCTGGGGCTGCCGCCGGGGACCATGCGCCGCCGCGTGGAGGAGACCCTCGACCTGCTCGGCCTCAACGAGCTGCGGGACCGCCCGATCGCCTCCCTCTCCGGTGGCCAGCAACAGCGCGTGGCCATCGGCTCGGTCCTCACCCCGCATCCCCGGGTGCTCGTCCTCGACGAACCCACCTCGGCGCTGGACCCGCCCGCCGCCGAGGAGGTCCTGGCCGTGCTGCAACGACTCGTCCACGACCTGGGCACCACCGTGCTGATGGCCGAGCACCGGCTGGAGCGCGTGGTGCAGTACGCGGACCGGGTGCTGCTGCTGGCGCCGGACGGCGAACGGGGCGGGGCCGCGGAACCGGCAGGCGCGGACGCCCCAGGCTCCGGAACCTCCATTCCCGGCACCTCCGGCACCGCCGACTCCGCTCCGGCACCGCCGGGCAGCGGCGCGGACCCGCGGGGTACGGCCCGCATCGGCGATCCGGCCACCCTGCTGGCGGTGTCCCCGGTGCGGCCCCCGGTGGTGGAGCTGGGCGAACTCGCGGGCTGGGACCCGCTTCCGCTGTCGGTACGGGACGCCCGCCGCCGCGCGGACGCGCTGCGCCGGCGCCTGGCGGACCGGCCCGCGCCCGCTGCCGCGCCCGCGGTGGCGGACTCCCCGGTGACCGAGGTGCGGCCGGTCGCCGAGGTCTCCCGGCTCGGCCTGGTCCGCGACCGCGTCACCGCGCTGCACGAGGTCTCCCTCACGCTGCACGCCGGGTGCACCACGGCACTGATGGGACGCAACGGCGCGGGCAAGTCGACCCTGTTGAACACACTGGTGGGAATGCACCGGCCCACCTCCGGCCAGGTCTCCGTCGGCGGCCGGAGCCCGCACCGTACGCGGCCGGCCGAACTGCTGCGGCACGTCGGCCTCGTCCCGCAGGAGCCGCGCGATCTGCTCTACGCGGAGACCGTCGCCCGCGAGTGCCGTACCGCCGACGCCGACGCGGACGCCGCGCCCGGCACCTGCCGGGCGCTGGTCTCCCGGCTGCTGCCCGGGGTACCGGACAGCACCCACCCCCGTGATCTGTCCGAGGGGCAGCGGCTGGCCCTGGCGCTGTCGATCGTGCTGACGGCCCGGCCGCCGCTGCTGCTGCTGGACGAACCGACCCGGGGGCTGGACTACGCGGCCAAGTCCCGGCTGGTGGTGCTGCTGCGCGAGCTGGCGGCGCAGGGCCATGCGATCGTGCTCGCCACCCACGACGTCGAGCTGGTGGCGGAGCTGGCGCACCGCGTCGTCATTCTCGCGCAGGGCGAGACCGTGGCGGACGGGCCCACCGAGGAGGTCATCACCTCCTCACCGGCCTACGCCCCGCAGGTCTCCAAGATCCTCGCCCCACAGCCCTGGCTGACGGTCGGCCAGGTACGGGAGGCGCTGTGAGCGGCCGTACCCCGGCGCCGGGCACCGGCCGTGCCCGGCGCGAGGACCGGGCCGGGCGCGAGGACCGGGCCGGACGCCCCGGCCGGGCCGTGCGCGCGGTGCGACTGGGCCCGCGGTCGGTGACCGCACTCGTGCTCACCAGCGCCACCGGTGTGGCGGCCTTTACCTGGCCCCTGCTGGCCGACCGGGCGTCCGGGCTGGCGCACTCACGGGACGCCCCCTGGCTGTTCGCGGCGCTGCTCCCGCTGCTGCTGGCGGTCGCCGTGGCGACCGTCTCCGAGACCGGGCTGGACGCCAAGGCCGTGGCGATGCTGGGCGTGCTGGCGGCGGCCGGTGCCGCGCTGCGGCCGCTGGGGGCGGGCACGGCGGGCCTGGAGCCGATGTTCTTCCTGATGGTGCTCTCCGGCCGGGTGCTGGGGCCGGGCTTCGGGTTCGTGCTGGGTGCCGTCTCGATGTTCGCCGGGGCGCTGCTGACGGGCGGGGTGGGCCCCTGGATGCCCTTCCAGATGCTCACGATGGGCTGGGTCTCCATGGGCGCCGGGCTGCTGCCCGGCCCGGCGACGCTGCGGGGCGGCCGGGAGCGGGTTCTGCTCGCGGGCTACGGAGCAGTGTCGGCACTGCTCTACGGGTTGATCATGAACCTGCAGGGCTGGCCCTACATCGCGGGCCTCGGCTCGGGCATCTCGTTCGTGCCCGGTGACCCCCTGCCGGAGAACCTTGCCCGGTACGGGGCCTACGTGCTGGCCACCTCGCTCGGCTGGGACGTGCCCCGGGCGCTGCTGACCGTGATGCTCACCCTGACCCTGGGCGGCACCGTGCTGCGGGCGCTGCGCCGGGCCACCCGGCGTGCCGCCTTCGACGCGGCACCGGTGTTCGCGGAGCCGGGTCCGGAGCCGGACCCGGGCGAGCGGAGGGGCGGCGCGGCCTCCGCGCCGCCGCCGGGTTCCGGGGGATCATCGGCGGAGTGAGGTCCCGTGTTCCCGCCCGACCCCGACGGGCAGGAACACGGGTCTCAGGGCGAGCCCGCGGTCTGCGGAGGCTCGCGGCTCTGCTCCCGGCGTCCGGCCCGCGACCGCGGTCCGGGACGTCCGGTGCGGTCGGCGAGGGAGCGCCGGAACCGGTTTCCGTGCCGGGAGGGGTGCGCGCGGGCGCGGCCCGCGCGCAGGGCGGCCCCGCAGCGCGCCGCTTCCCGGCCGGCGCCTTGGCGGCGGGCTGCGCAGGGCACTCGGCCCGGTCGGCGGCACCGTGGTGTCCGTGCCGACGACGACCGGGACCGCATCCGGTCCGGTCCCCGCCGGCTCACCCGAGCGCGCCGCGTACCGCGGCGGGTGCTCGACCACGCTCGGGTCCCCCGTTTCTCCCCGTTGCCGGTCGGAGAACGCTCGTTCTCCGACCGGGCAAGACAGTATCGTAGAGAACGGCGGTTCTCAAGACGTGGGGAGAACGGGGAGTATGGACAGCGACGCCACGACCGAGGCGCGCATCCTCAGCGCGGCGGATGCGCTCTTCTACGCGCACGGCGTGCAGACCGTGGGCATGGACCGCGTCCGGGACGCCAGCGGTGTCTCGCTGAAGAAGATCTACAAGTGCTTCCCGTCCAAGGGCGCCCTGGTGGAGGCGTATCTGCGCCGCCGGGACAGGTGGGCCAGGAACGCGCTGGAGGAGCGGGTCTCCCGGCACACCGACCCGGAGGAGCGGGTACTGGCGGTCTTCGACTGGCTCTACGACTGGGTGGACGGGCCGGACTTCCACGGCTGCGCGTTCATCAACGCCTTCGGCGAACTGGGCGCCGACTCCCAAGGCGTGGTCGACGCGGTGCGCGAGCACAAGGGCGCCGTCCGCGGCTACCTGCGGGGCCTGGCGCACGAGACCGGAGCGGCGGAACCGGAGTGGCTCGCCTCGCAGTTGGCCGTGCTGCTGGACGGCGCGATGAGCAACGCCTCCATCACCGACTCCCCGGCCCCGGCACAGCACGCGCGCTCCGCCGCGGAGACCCTGCTGCGGATGGCGGCCACCCCGGCACCCGCGGCGGACCCGGCCCGGTAGCCGGCCGCGCAGCGGTTTCCCCGCGGCCTCCGGAGCGGCCGCGAGAAGCTGCGGGCCCGGCTACCGCCGAGCGGCCCCCGGCACACTCCCGGCCCGCGCGTAGACGCCCGGAGTGACGCCGTAGCAGCGGACGAACCAGCGGTGCAGATGCGCCTGGTCCGCGAACCCGCAGACCGCGGCGGCCTCGGCAGCGGTGGCACCCTCCGAGAGCATCCGGCGAGCGCCCCGGAGCCGCAGTTGCCGCTGGAAGTCGCTGGGCGGCATCCCCGACTCCGCCCGGAAGGCCCGGTAGAGGGCGAACCTGCTGCAACCGGCCGACCGCGCCAGCAGCTCCGCCGGAACCTCCCGGTCCCAGCGCTCCGCCAGCAGCTCCCGGGCGCGGCGCACCGCCGCCGAACCGACCCGCGGGACGGCCGTACGAGCCGGGGTGCGCGCACTGCGGCGCACCATCGCGACCACCGTCTCGGTGAGCCGCTCCTCGCGCACCAGCGCGCTCGCGGCGGGTCCGCCCGCCAGGGCGGCGTGCAGCCGCAGCAGCGCCGTCCGCAGTACCCGGTCGGTGCGCACCGGCTCCGGGAACAGCGGCATCGGAGCGTCCCGGCCGACGGCGTCGGTGAGGACGGAGCGCACCAGATCGGGCCCCAGGTGGACGATGCGGTAGGTGAAGCCGGCCGGTGCCGCCGACTCGCCGTCGTGCGGATCGTCGGGATTGAAGGCCATCACCATGCCCTCGCCACTGGTGTGGTCCCCGCCGCGACAGCGGAACCGCTGGGCTCCGGTCTCGGTCACCGCGAAGGAGTACGCGTCGTGGCTGTGCCGGTGGAAGACATGGCCGGTGAAGTGGGCCCGCATGGCCTCCAGCGGCTGGTCCGGCGCCCGCCAGTAGCGCACCCAGTCGCCGGGCGCCGCACCCGCGGGCCCGAAACCCTCACCCATACCGCGGCCCTCCTGTACATCCCGTCTCGCGGCACGTTCCCCCAGGTCACAGTCTGCCAGTCCGGCTGCCGGGCCGTCGCGCCGCCGCCGCACCCGCGTTCAAGACGGCCGGGACCGGACGCACCCAGAGTGGGCGCATGCGTTTCGACACCAAGGCCGCCGTGCTGGTCCGCCCGGACCTCGCGGACTGGCAGAAGCTCAACGTGACCGCCTTCCTGGCCAGCGGGATCGCCCGCGTCTCCGACGAGATGACCGGCGAGCCCTACGAGGACGGCTCCGGCAACCGCTACCTGCCGCTGCTCCGCCAGCCCGTGCTGTGCTTCGCCGCCGACCGGGAAGGGCTCGCCGCGGCCCACCGGCGCGCGCTCTCCCGCGGGCTGGCGATCGCCGTCTACACCGACGAGATGTTCGCCACCGGCAACGACGCGGACAACCGCGCGGCTGTGCGGGCCGTCGAGGCGGAGAAGCTCAGTCTCGCCGGGCTGGCACTCCACGGTCCGCGGAACTCGGTGGACCGGGCGGTGAAGGGGCTGAAGCTGCACCGCTGACCGCGTCCGGGCCGTCCGGCAGGGCTCCGGGGCCGCTCCGTGTGCCGGGCGGCCCGTCGCCCCGGCCGCCCTCGGCAGTGCCCCGGCCGGGGTCGTCGGCGCACGCGCCGGCGGCCCGGTCCCCGGTCGGCTTCCCCGCGCCCCGCATCCGGGCGAGCCGGCGCTGGCCGTAGAAGCCCGCCGCCACCACGGCGACCCCGCCCACCGCGTCGAGCAGATAGTGGTTGGCGGTCGCCATCACCACGAAGGTGGTCAGCAGCGGATAGAGCGCGCCCAGCGCCGGCAGCCAGCGGTTCCGGGTGAGCAGGAAGACGACGATCGCACACCACAGCGACCAGCCCACGTGCAGCGAGGGCATCGCCGCGTACTGGTTGGAGAGCTGGGTGAGCGCGCCGAAGTCCGGGTCGGACAGATCCTGCGGGCCGTGCGCCGTGTCGATGTAGCCCAGCCCCGGCATCAGCCGCGGCGGTGCCAGCGGGTACAGCCAGAAGCCCGCCAGCCCCAGCAGGGTGGCGAAGCTCAGCGCCGTACGCGCCGCGCGGTACTGCGGCACGCGGCGCACGTACAGAAAGCCCAGCAGGACGATCGGCACCAGGAAGTGGAACGTCGTGTAATAGGTGTCCCCGGCCTCCCGCAGCCATTCCGTGCGCGCGGCCAGCTTGTTGAGGCCGTGCTCGACATCGAGGTGCAGGAACCGCTCGGCGGTCAGGATCTGGTGGCCGTGCCCCTCGGCGAGGGAACGCGAGTCGGGCGCGTGTCCGCGCACATAGGAGTAGGCCCAGTAGCCGACCCGGATGAGCAGCAGCTCCAGCATCAGGTTGGGGCGGCTGAGCGGGCCCGAGGGCTGCGGCGCGGCCCAGGCCGGGGCCTCCCGCAGCAGGAACGGCACGACGCAGGAGGCCAGCAGGGCCGCCAGCAGCACCGCGTTCTCGCCGAGCATGCCGAAGGCAGCGATCTTGGGGACGAGCGCGCTGCCGTCCAGCGTCATCACCATCACCACGAAGACCGGCCACACCAGCCGGTCCCCGGTGCGCCGGCCGACGCGCCCCACGATCGCCAGCAGCACCCACAGCTGCTGGTGCTGCCAGGCGGTCGGGGAGGCGGCCACGGCGGCGCAGCCCACCACAGCGGCGGCGAGCAGGAGCTGCCCGTCCCGCGCGTACCGCACCGCCCGGCGCAGCGCCAGCCATCCGACGGCGGGTACCAGCACCGCCAGCAGCGCCACCTCCGGCGCCCCGTGCACTCCGGCGCGCAGCAGCGCCCCGTGCAGCGACTGGTTGGCGGTCGCGTCCGCCGCGTCGCCCAAGCCGACCCCCGCGACATGGTGTACCCAGTAGGTCCAGGAGTCGTCCGGCATGGCGGCCCAGGCGGCCAGGGTGCAGATCACGAAGGTCCCGGCGGCCGAGACGGCGGCCCTGCGTCGCCCGGTGAGCCACAGCAGCGGGACGAAGAGCAGGGTGGCGGGCTGCAGCGCACCGGCCACCCCGATCAGTACACCCTGCGCCTTCCCGGCGAGCGCCACCGCAGCCTGCCCGCGGGGGCCGGCGAACGGCCCGCCCACCGCGCCGCGCTGCTCCCGATGCCGGTCCGCGCCGCCCGCCAGCCAGCCGACCAGCACCAGCAGCACCGGAAGGATGCTGGTCTGCCCGAGGTGGAAGGTGTTGCGCACCGGGATGGAGAGCACCAGCAGACTCAGTGCGGCCGGGAGCGCGAAGAGCGCGGTGCGCCGCGCGACCGGTCCGGGCAGTGCCCGGACCGCCACGGCGCCGACGGCAGCGACCAGCAGCAGCGTGCCGAACGTCCAGACCACGCCGAGCCCCTGCTCGGCGGCCCGGGTGAGCGGCTTGAGCGCCAGACCCGCGAACGGCGTCCCGGTGAACGCCGCGTCCCCGTCGTAGAGCGAACCGTGCACCCGCAGCACACCGTTGTCGCCGGTCCAGGCGAACAGGTCGACGAGGCGTTCGTCCCGGGGAAGCCGCAGCACGGCGGCCGCCTGCCGGACGGCCAGCGCCAGCGCCAGCAGCCACAGCCCCGCCAGCAGCATCCCCGCGCGGGATCCCAGCCGCCCCCACGGCCCGGGAAGTCTCCGCAACGGCCCGCCCCCGGGCAGGTGCCGTTCGCCGCCCCGGTCCGGCCCCTCGCCGTTCGCCACCGTTTCCGCCGCCACGCCCCGCCGTCTCCGTCCTGTCCGCCGGTGTTCCGTCCGCGTTCCCCCGCGGACACCCGGATCCGCTCCACCCCCCGAGGGCGAGCCCTCAGGTTCAGACGCGAGAAACCTACTCGCTACCTGACATCTCCGCGCGCCCGGCCGCATGGACGGGAGGAGCCGTCCCGGGGACCGGCAGGCGCGCGGGGCGTCCGCACCGGGCCAGTCCGCGCAGGGGACGGCGCGTCGTTGCGGGGTCGGGCACCGGGGCGCGGCCGCCCCGGGCGCCGGGCCGGGCCCCGGGCGGCGAGCCGGCACGAGGCGGTGCGGCAGGATGGGCCCATGAGCATCGGCAGGATCAAAAACGCTGTCACGCTACGCACATGAGCAGTCTCCCGGGCCACACTCCAGGTCCAGGGCAGGCACGGCGGCCGGGCCGACCGGCAGGAACCGTCAGCAGCGAGCCTCTGCCTTGACCAGAGCGTCGCGGTGCTCCTTCGTCCACGGCGCCCTTTGCTGGTCGGCAGGCAGGCCCGCCAGTCCGGCCCTTATGTGGTCGGCAGCGTCCACGTACGCCTTCAGGCCCAGGTTCGCCAGGCCCAGGTTCAGCCGCTGGAAGTTCGGAGTCAGCCAGTACGCCGTACCCGGCGGCTGGTCCTGGGCGGCGTCGGACAGGCCCATGGCTTCGTCCAGGAGCCGCCGCGCGGCGTCCGTCTGACCCAACTCACCCAGGCCCTGGGCCACTTGGGCGGCGTCCCCCATGCGCTGGGGAGCGCTGGCGCCCGGCGTGTAGTACGCGGCGGAGAACCAGCGAACCATGCCACGGGGGTTGCCTTGCTGACGCGCGATGTACCCCCGGAAGTTCAGGGCCTGGGCCGCCAGCGCACCGGAGCCCACTTCGTCGGCAAGGGCCTCCGCTTCGGTTAGCCGCTTCACGGCCTTCGCGTCCTGGCGCGTGGAGGCGTACAGCCACCCCGTGAACTGGACCGACTCCGCAGCGACTTCGGCCAGAGCGGCACGGTACGGGCCCCGGGACTCCTTCAACAGGCCCAGAAGCGTGGCCGTCTGGGCCTCCACGGGCCCGATGAGCGGGGAGGGGCCCAGGGTGTCGTCAAGCCTTCGCTGGACCGCCAGGACGTCCCCAAGGGCCTCCACGGCCCTGCCGTCGATGCGGGTCGGGTGAGCGATGGCGTGCGCGACGCGCTCCCCGCTGTCCTCCGCCAGACTGGCGGCCAGGCTCACCAGTTCCCCGCCAGCATCCAGGAGCCTGTCCAGGGCCTCTGCCAGTTGTGGCGACGGGAGTTGCTTCCCGGCCAGGACACGCGACAGGTACGCATGGTCGTAGACCAGCTCCCGGGCGGCTGCGCGAATCGACATGCCCCGAGCCTTCAGCGCGGCACGCACGGTCTGACCGAAATCCCCGCCCGTCATGGTGACAGGGTACCCAGTCACCGCGCAATCACCATCTGTCATCAGCGAAAAAGGGGAGGCTGGCTCACGTAGGCGCCCCGGCGACGCGGCGAACGTCCCGGGGCCGGCCGACTGCGAAGGAGTCGACATGAGCACACTACGGCGCCTGCCCTGGGACGGGCCCGAGGGCAAGCCCGCGTACGTACCCGAGGGCGGGCACGGGGAGATCACCCGACTTGCCGACGCGACGGAGGCCAAGATCCTGACCATGGCCCGCGTGGACGTGCAGCGCGCCCGTTCCCTGGCCGAGGACGACAGTGTCAGTCCAGCGGAATTGCGCCTGGCCGTGTGGTATCTGGCCAGTGCCGTGGAGGAGGCCGCCAGGGTTGCCGACCTTCGCGGAGAGCGGCTGCCGGGCCTGGACAGCGAAGGGGCGATCCGATGACGTACCCGCTGGAGACCCAGGCGTACCCGCCGTGCGAGTGTCCCCGCTGCCGACCGGCCCGGGAACGTGAGGCCCGGGGGGAGGCGGGCCTGGCCGGACTGACCGGCCGGGCGGACGGTGACGCGGACACCCCCCGGCGGACACCTCCGGCCGGTAGGCGGTCAGCGCGGACAGCGACAGAAGCCCCAGCGGCCTGACAGACAGGCGTCACCGGGGCTTCGTCGTGAACGGACATGCGGCGGGCAGGCTCCGGACAGGCCCCTTGCGGGGCGGGGCGTCGTTGCGGGACCGGGCACCGGGGCGCGGCGGCCCCGGGCGCCGGGCCGGGCCCCGGGCGGCGAGCCGACACGAGGCGGTGCGGCAGGATGGGCCCATGAGCATCGTCAAGATCAACGCGCTGACCGTACCGGCCGACCAGCGGGAGGTGCTGGAGCAGCGGTTCGCCGCGCGCAAGGGCTTCGTGGAGGGCGCGGACGGATTCGAGTGGTTCGAGCTGCTGCGCCCGTTGGAGGGAAGCGACCGCTACCTCGTCTACACCCGGTGGCGGGACGAGGAGTCCTTCCAGGCGTGGATGAACGGTCCCATGAAGGAGGCCCACCAGCGGGCGAAGGGTGACGACGGCGGCGCGGAGGGCCCGGGGTCCGGCGACGGGGGCGCCGAGCGGCCGAAGCCCGCGGCGACCGGCTCGGAGACCTGGTCCTTCGAGGTCGTGCAGCAGGCGCCGCCGAAGAAGTGACTCAGCCCTCGAAGGTGAGGCGCACCCGCCCGTCCTGAAGGCGGGTGGCGCGCACCTGGTCCAGGTCGGCGACGTGCACCGTGGGGCCGTGCTCGGCGGCGCGCGGGCCGACGCCGACGACCGGCATCCCGGCGGCCAGGCCCGCGGCGACGCCCGCGCCCGAGTCCTCGAAGGCGACGCATTCGTGCGGCGGGAAGCCCAGTTCGGCGGCGCCCTTGAGGAAGCCCTCGGGGTCGGGCTTGCCGGCGCCGACGTCGGTGGCGGTGACCCGGACCGCGGGCATGGCCAGCCCGGCGGCCGCCATCCGGGCCGCGGCCAGCTCGGCCGTCGCGGAGGTCACCAGGGCGTGCGGCAGGCCCCGGAGCGCCGCCAGGAAGGCGGGGGCGCCGGGTACGGGGACGATCCCCTCGGTGTCGGCGGTCTCCCGGGCCAGCAGGACGCGGTTCTCCGCGCGGTTCTGCTCCATGGGGCGGTCCGGCAGCAGGGTGGCCATCGTCAGGTGGCCCTGGCGGCCGTGCGCGACGGACATGACGTGGTCGGGGTCGAGTCCCTGTTCGGCGGCCCAGCCGCGCCAGACCCGGGTGACGACGGCGTCGGAGTCGACGAGCGTGCCGTCCATGTCGAGCAGCAGCGCGCGGACGGTGAGCTGTGGTGCGGGCATGCGAAAGGCTCCCGGGATCGCGGTCGGCGCGCAGGGCTCGCGCATGGACGGGAAGGACAGATGGCCCGCCCGCCGGTCAGGGACGCCCCTTCCGTCAGGTGAGGGGCACGGGCGGAACCATTTGTTTCCTCATCATACAAAGCGGGGGCGGTCCCGGGCCAGCCCGGACGCGGCCCCGGCTCACCCCGACGTCCGGGCCTCCAGATGGCGGCGGGTCGCGGGACCGTACACACCAGGGGTGTCGTCCCACAGCCGGTAGTGCGCCTGGTACCGGAAGACGGCCTCCTGGACGCGCGAGGAATAGACGCCGTCCTCCTCGGCCCGCAGGTCGTAGTAGCCGGCCTGCTTCAGCCTGCGCTGGAGCTCGACGACCGCGACGCCGGAGTCGCCGGGGCGCAGCGTCTTCCCCGAGGGGCGCTCCGGATGCTCCGGGCGCGGACGTACCCGCTCCCGTCCCCCGGACCGGCCCGGGGGCTCCGACGCCTCTTCCCGGCCGCCCCCGGAGGGCGACGGGCTCGCCGTGTGCTTGCCGCTGTCACGGTCGGCGCGCGGGGTCGCCGGGGCGCTCGACCGGGAAGGAGCCGGCTCGGGGCGTTCGCGCTGCGGCGTCGTCGGGGTCGCGGACGGGGTGACGGAGCGCGGGCCCTCGTCGGGCGCTCCGGTCGGCATGTGGCGCAGCGCGCGGCCGTCCGCGGCACGGCTGCCGTCGTCGGTCAGCAACTGGGTGGTCAGCAGACCGCCACCGAGCACGGCGGCCACCCCGACCCCGGCGAACACCGCGGTGCTGGGTCTGCGACGCTCGGCCATCCGGCGGTGCCGTACGGAAGCCGTCCCCCCGGCCGCGGGGCGCTCCGCGCGGCCGAGGCCCGTGGCGTCGGGCCCCCGGCCGTCCGGTCCTGCGGGGTCCGGCCCCTTTCCGTCCGGTCCTGCTGCGTCCGGGAGCCCGGCCGTCTGCCGCGAATCCTCCCCCGCGTCCCGGGCTGCGGGCGGAGCGAGGCCGGGCAGCGGTACACGGGCGTCCGGCACCGGCGGCGGACCGGAGCTCTCCGGCGCATCGGCCGGAGCGCTCTCCCGGCCCTCGCCCGGTACTTCCTCACCCGAGGTCCGCACCGGGTCGTTCCCCAGCAGGCGCACATAGGGGCGGATGTGCAACGGGTCGGCGGACGCGGGCTCCCGGGCGGTGCCCGGGACCGGCTCCCGGGCCTCCGGGCCGCCGTCCTGCCCGGCTCCGCCGCCGCAGCCGGCCCGGTCGGCGGACGTGCACTCCGCCGCGCTCCGGCCGCACCCGGGACATCGTCCGTCCCCCGCCATCCCGCTCCCCTCCCCCGGCACCAGCACGCCGTCCGGTTCACGGCCGCCGTGCCCGAATCGCCAGTAACTGTCCAACGCTGGACGATACGCGGTCCGGGTCGGTCACGGTCAAGCACACAGGAAAAGCCGACAGTGCGGGAAAGGTCCCACGGCGGACGAGTCGGCCGATGTCGCGACGCGCGCGGTCACCCGGCCGGGCCTCACCCCGGCCGGGGCGGCTGCGACCGGCCGCTCTCCGCGGTCAGTTCGCGCACCAGTTCCGTCAGGTCCGTGGGGCGGTCGGGCGTCCACCAGTCCCCCAGCAGGTCGGCCAACTCCTGCTGACGGGCGTCCGCGAGGGCCCGTGCCGCCTGCTCGCCGCGCGGTGTGGCCACCAGCTCCAGGCCGGCCCGCGTCGCCAGCCCGCACCCCTCCAACTCCCGCGCCCCCTCGGCGACCACGTGCGGCGGCACCGCCCCGGAGTCCTCCAGCAGCGCGGGCTCGACGGGACCGTCGTAGTGGACGCGCAGCAGCATCCACACGGCGGCGGGAGCCAGATCGAGTCCGGCACTGCGGGCGATCTCCGCGTACAGGCCGCGCCGGCCCTCGATGGTGCTGAGCCGCGAGAGGGCGCGGGTGACCTCGTCCACCGAACTGCGCTCGACCGGGCAGGCGCCCAGCGTCTCGCTCTCGTCCGGCACCTGCACACTGCGGCGCAGCCGCTGCTGGCGCAGCAGCCAGGTCAGCGCGAACGCGAGCGCCGCCAGCGGCGCGGAGTAGAGGAACACATCCGTGATGGAGGCGGAGTAGGCGTCCAGCACCCCGCGCCGGGCGCCGGGCGACAACCGGCCGATCGACTGCGGGTCGCGCCGCAGGGTGTCGGGGCTGATCCCGGCGGGCAGGGCCCTGCCACGCAGCGCCGCGGAGAGCTCGCCGCCCAATCGGGAGGCGAACAGCGCGCCGAAGACCGCCACTCCGACGGCGGCGCCCACCGAGCGGAAGAAGGTGATGCCCGAGGTGGCCACGCCCAGGTCCGCGTACCCCACGGCGTTCTGCGCGACCAGTACCAGCACCTGGAGCACCAGGCCGAGGCCGAGGCCGAAGACGGCGAAGTAGCCGCCCATCTCCCACTGCGAGCTGTCCGGGGTCATCCGGTGCAGCAGGAGCAGCCCGACCGTGGTCACCGCGGTGCCCAGCACCGGGAAGACCTTCCAGTGCCCGGTGCGGGTGATCAGCTGCCCGGAGAGAGTGGAGGAGAACAGCAGCCCCAGCACCATGGGCAGCATGTGCACGCCCGACATGGTGGGCGTGATCCCGTGCACCACCTGGAGGAAGGTGGGCAGATAGGTCATCGCGCCGAACATGGCGAACCCGACGACGAAGCTGATCGCCGCACACAGGGTGAAGTTGCGCACGGTGAAGATGCCCGGCGGCAGGACCGGCTCCGCCGCCCTCCGCTCGACCGGCACGAAGCAGCCCAGCAGGAGCACCGCGAGCACCGCCAGCCCGTAGACCTGCCCGGAGTCCCACGGCCAGGTGGTGCCGCCCAGCGAGGTGACGAGCACGACGCAGGTGGCGGCGGACGCGATCAGGAAGGTGCCGAGGTAGTCGATCCGGTGCCGCTCGGAGCGCACCGGGATGTGCAGTGCGAGCGCGATGACCGCCATCGCGACGGCGCCGATCGGCAGGTTGACGTAGAAGACCCAGCGCCAGTCGAGGTGCTGGGTGAAGAAGCCGCCCAGCAGCGGTCCGAGCACGCTGGTGGCTCCGAACACCGCGCCGAACAGGCCCTGGTAGCGGCCCCGCTCCCGGGGCGGCACCAGATCGCCGACGATCGCCATGGACAGGGTGATCAGCCCCCCGCCGCCCAGGCCCTGCACCGCGCGGTAGCCGATGAGCTGCGGCATGTTCTGCGCCGCCCCGCACAGCGCGGAGCCCACCAGGAAGATCACGATCGCGGCCTGGAAGAGGCGCTTGCGCCCGTACTGGTCGCCGAGCTTGCCCCACAGCGGGGTGGCAGCCGTCACCGCCAGCAGATAGGCGGTCACCACCCAGGAGAGGTGGTCCATGCCGCCGAGGTCGCTGACGATGGTGGGCAGGGCCGTCGCCACGATCGTCTGGTCGAGGGCTGCCAGCAGCATCCCGAGCAGGAGCGCCCCGATCGGCAGCAGCACCCCGCGGGGCGCCGGTGCCGCGTGTTCCCCGCTCATACCCCCACGGTGCAGCGCCGGGGGGCGCGCAGCCCGCCGGCCGCCTCCGTTCGGGGGACGGCGCGGCGGGCGCTCCGGTCACGGAGCGAGCGCCTCGTAGAGGCTGAAGGCGGCCAGCGCCAGCATCAGCAGCGCCGCCACCCGGGTGATCAGCCGCAGCGGGACGTATTTCATCAGGGTGCGGCCGCCCAGGATGCCCAGCGCGGCCACGGCCCACAGGGCGAGGACGGCGCCCAGGCCCACCGAGAGGGGGTCGTCGTAGCGGGCGGCGAGGTTGGCGGTCATGATCTGGGTCAGATCGCCGAACTCGGCGACCAGGATCAGCGTGAAGCCGCTGCCGGCCACCTTCCAGAAGGACTGGTCGGCGGGCGTGCGGGCCTGCTCCTCCGCGTCGTCGTCCTTCTTGAACAGCAGCACCGCGGCGCCCAGCAGGAACAGCACGCCCACGATGCCCTGCACCAGCCGGTGCGGCAGCAGGGTGAGGACGCTGCCCGCCGCGACGGCGAGCGTGACGTGCACGAGGAAGGCGGCGGCGACGCCCGCGAAGACGTAGGAGGCGCGGTAGCGGGTGCCGAGCATCAGCCCGGCCAGGGCTGTCTTGTCCGGCAACTCGGCGAGGAAGACGACGCCGAAGACGACGGCGGCGACGGAGAGGCTGAGCACGGGATCCTCCGTGGTCGGGCTGCCGCACCGGCGCGAGCACACACTTCGGCACGGCAGCGTCATGGCTGTCCGTGCACGGGGCACGGGTGAGGACACTGCGGGCCGAAGGTCTCGCCGGCGTGACGTCCGCCACCTGTGGCGGACGTCACGCTCCGGGCGCCGGGTCCGCGCGCGGCGGGCCAGTATGTCGACGGTCCGGCGAAGAGCTACTCCCCTTCAGACGCCCACGACTCTACGCGATGCCCGCCCCCCGACGCGATCGTCGCTCCGCCGGCCTGCTCCGGCGGGACCGGGGCAGCGGCGGCCGCGGTGACCAACTCCCCTACGGCTTCCGTCGGATGGGTGTATCGCGGGTGGCCGGAGGCGGATTCCCGGGCAGGCTCTTGATGTGACGTGCACACGACCGCCAGGCTGTGTGCCGCACGGTCCGAAGCAACGACTCTCGCAGAACTGCTCGACTTCCCCCCACATCACGGGAGTTCGCATGACGCACACGCACCGGACGACCCCCGCCCGCTACGCGCGTCGACGCTGGACGGCGCTCCTGGCCGTCCTCGCCGCCGCCGTCAGCGGCCTGCTGGTGGCGCTCACCCTGGGCGCCTCTCCGGCCGCTGCCGAGCCCCCCGCACCACCGAGCGCAGCGGAGGCACGCACGATGCTCGACGGCCTGTCCGAACAGGCCGAGGGCTCGATGGACGGCTACTCGCGCGACAAGTTCCCGCACTGGAGCAGCCAGGGCGACAACTGCAACACCCGCGAGGCCGTCCTCGAGCGGGACGGCGAAGGGGTGGAGACCGGCGACGACTGCTACCCCACGCAGGGGAGCTGGACCAGCCCCTACGACGGCGAGACCTGGACCCAACCCTCCGACCTGGACATCGACCACGTCGTCCCGCTCGCCGAGGCGTGGCGCTCGGGTGCCTCCGGCTGGACCCAGGACAAGCGCGAGGAGCTGGCCAACAACCTGGAGATCGCCCAGCTGCTCGCGGTCACCGACAACGTCAACCAGGAGAAGGGCGACAAGGACCCCGCCGCGTGGATGCCGCCGTCCTCCGGCTACCACTGCACCTACGCGCGCATGTGGGTCTGGGTCAAGGACACCTACGGCATGACGGCCGACGCCGAGGAGAAGTCCGCCCTGGAGAAGGTGCTCACCGGCTGCTGAGCCGCGGGTCCCGGCCCCCGGCCGCCGCTTCCGGCGTCCGGGTGGGCCGGGAAGCCGCCAGAAACTGGTCGGACGACTCCCTCGTTCCGTACGGTGCGGGTCCAAGGCCCGCACCGTACGGGTGCCACACGGACGAGGGAGATGCGCATGACCGGCCTCCGACTGGGCCCGCTGCTGCGCTACGTCGACCAGGACACCGCCACCGTCTGGGTGGAGACCTCCGGCCCCAGCCGGGCCGAGGTGCACTGCGAGGGCACGACGGCGGGCGGCTCGGCCCGCACCTGGCAGGTCGCCGGACACCACTACGCGCTGATCACCGTCGTCGGCCTGGAGCCGGGCACCGAGACCCCCTACCGCGTCACACTCGACGGTGAACAGGTCTGGCCGCTGCCCGACTCGTCTTTCCCCACCAGCGTCATCCGCACCCTGCCGCCGCCCGAGGCGGCCCCCGAGGAGACCGCCCCGCTCCGGATGGCCTTCGGGTCCTGCCGTTGGGCCGCCCGCCCCGCGGGCTCCCGGCACGACCCCATGGGCCCCGACGCGCTGGACGCGCTGGCCCACCAGATGCTCTCCGGCGGCCCGCGTCCGGACGTGCTGCTCCTGCTGGGCGACCAGGTCTACGCGGACGAGACCTCCGAGCGGGTCCGCGCGAAGCTCGCCCGCGACCGCGACCTGGCCGAGCCGCCGTGGGGACAGGTGGCCGACTACGAGGAATACACCGAGCTGTACTACGAGTCCTGGCTGGACCCCGAGGTGCGCTGGCTGCTGTCCACCGTCCCGAGCTGCATGATCTTCGACGATCACGACGTGATCGACGACTGGAACACCAGCGAGGCGTGGCAGCGCGAGATCCGCGCCACCGACTGGTGGCGCGAGCGCATCCTGGGCGGTCTGACCTCCTACTGGGTCTACCAGCACCTGGGCAACCTCTCCCCCGCCGAACTCGCCGAGGACCCGGTCCTGGCCGCCGTACGGCAGGCCGACGACGGGGCACCGCCGCTGCGCGCCTTCGCCGAACGCGCCGACCAGGACCCGACCGCGGCCCGGTGGAGCTACCGCCGGGACTTCGGCCGGGTCCGGCTGGTGATGATCGACACCCGGGCGGGCCGGGTACTGCCCGAGGACGAGCGGCGGATGCTCGACGACGAGGAACTGGACTGGCTGCACGAGCAGGTGCTCGACGGCGGCCCGGGCGCCGTCGACCATCTGGTCCTGGGCACCTCGCTGCCGTGGCTGCTGCCGCCCGCCGTGCACGGCCTGGAGAGCTGGAACAACGCGCTGTGCTCGGGGGCGCGCGGACCCCGCTGGGCCCGGTTCGGCGAGAAGCTGCGGCAGCGCGCCGACCTGGAGCACTGGGCGGCCTTCCCGCGCTCCTTCCGCGCTCTGACCGAACTGATCGAGCGGGTGGCGACCGACCAGGAGGCCCCCGCCTCGGTGAGCGTCCTCTCCGGCGACGTGCACCACGCCTACGTCACCGAGCCGGAGTTGGACGGACTGAAGGTCTCCGGGGGCGGCCGGCGGTCCCGGGTGGTGCAGCTCACCTGCTCACCGATACACAACGACATCCCCGCGGTGCTGCGCTCGGGCTTCCGCTTCGGCTGGAGCCGGGCGGGGCGGCGGCTCGGTCAGGCGCTGGAACGGCACGCCCGCACCGAGAAGCCGCCCTTCCGATGGCGCCGCACCGGGGGCCCCTGGTTCGGCAACATGCTGATGACGCTGACCCTGCACGGCCGCGACGCCTCCTACGCGCTCCACCAGGCGCGTCCGGCGACCTCCGCGCCGGACGGCACCCCCCGCTCCGGCCTGGAGCGCGTCTTCACCGGCCGGCTCGACCAGGCCGACTCCACCACGGGCGGGGCGGGCTGACCCCCGCTCGCCCGGGGTCGGGCACCCGCCGCCGCCCGGCGGATCAGCCGCCGCTGAGCGGGACCGTGAAGCAGCCCAGCCGGGCACCGGCCGCACCCGCGTGACCCTCCCCGGTCCGGGTCGCCCGCTCGTGCAGCACGACCGAACCGGCCCCGCCCGGCCGGAAGGTCCAGCCGTGCCGCGAGACGGCACTCCCCCGGCCCGCGGCGTCGGTGGTGACATCGAGCCACACCTCGTTGCGCGGATTGGCGTAGCGGGGGTCCGTGGAGGGCTGTCGCGAGTCCCGGCGGTGCTGGTAGTGCGGCCCCGCGTCACCGGGCCGGCCCCCGCACGGCCGGGTATGGACATGCGCCCCGTAGGTGCGGTCCGGGAGCAGGCCGCGCACCCGCAGCCACACGGTGGTGCCGTGCCGGGTGGCCCGCCGCGCCACCGTGATGCCGGCCCCGGCCGGGACCCGGGCGCGGTCGTAGGTGATCGCCTCGGGGCTGATGAAGGCGTTCGCGGGTGAGAACTGGTCCTCGCGCACCAGGAACGGCTGTGGGAACGGCTGCCGCCGGGCGGCCACGTCGGACCCGACGGCCTCGTCCGCCGCACGCGGCGGGCCACCGTCCGCGGCCCGTTCCCCGGCCGTGCCCGTCCCGCTCCCCGCGAGCAGCGCCGCCACCGCGGCGGCCGCGACCCCCACCGCTCCCGCGGTGCGCATGCCTACCCTCATCCCGGCCTCCACTGCCGCTGGTGCTCCGCTGGTCCGATCTTGTGAGATCGGTGTCCGGCGGGGCCGCAGGAGTGTCACGGCACGCCCCCAGCGCCCCTGAGCGAGGGATCCGGGCGTACGCTGTACGGCGGTAGACCGCCGAACGGCGAGAGACCGGGCAGGGGAAGAAACGGGGACAGCAGTGCCGGAAATCCTGGGGTCGGTGACCGGATCCCCGTGGATCTACGTGGTCATCGCGGTGTCCGTACTGCTCGATGTCTTCGTACCCGTGCTGCCCAGCGGCGTCCTGGTGATCGCCGCCTCCACCGCAGCCGCCGGGACGACCGCCGCGGACGCCGCCGACCTGCCCGGTGCCGCAGCACGCAGCGCGGCAGGAAGCGGCCAGCCGGTCGAGGTCCTGCTGTTGATGCTGTGCGCCGCCTGCGCCTCGGTGCTGGGCGACCTGGCAGCCTGGCGGCTGGCCTGGCGGGGCGGCGACCGCTTCGACCGGGCCGTCGCCCGCTCCCGCAGGCTCACCTCCGCGCAGGAACAGCTCGGCCGCGCGCTCTCGCAGGGCGGCGGCGCCCTCGTCGTGCTCGCCCGGTTCGCGCCCGCCGGACGCTCGGTCGTCAGCCTCACCGCAGGCGTGACACACCGCAGGGCACGGGAGTTCGTGCCCTGGTCGGCGCTGGCCGGGGTGGCCTGGGCCGCCTACAGCGTGGGGCTGGGCTACCTCGGCGCCCAGTGGCTGGGCGCCAGTTGGCTGGGCACGGCCGTCTCGGTGCTGGCGCTGTTCCTGGCGGGCGGGCTCGCCGCCTACCTGATACGCCGTGAGCCGGACGCGGACGCCGACGCCGCGGCGGAACCGGAGCGGACGGTCACCTCCCCCGCGGCGGACCCGGCGCCGGAGGTGTCCATCACGGGCTCCCTGCTGCCCGGCCCGACCACCTTCCCGGTGCTGCCGGTCTTCGCGACGCTCCCGGCGATGCGCGCGGGCGGCGAAGCCGCCGAAGAGGCCGGCGTCACCACGGCGCTCCCGTCAACGCCCGGGTGAACTCCCACGGCCGCTGGGCCACTCCGGAACAGCGGTCGGCCGCCGGGTAGGACAGCGTGCCGCAGGGCCGGTCCCGGTTGACCGACCAGAACGCCAGCCGGGCCAGCCGCCGACCGCGCGCGTACCGCGCGATCGTGCGGAAGTCCGCGACGGTGACGCGCTCCTGATGCCCCGTGATGCCGTTCATGGTGGAGATGCCGCTGTGCGCGTACGCGGTGGCCGCGTCGTAGCCGTACGCCGCCCGCAGCCGCGCGGCCAGCCCCTCGGCCGCCCGCACCGTGGCGCGCCCCATGTCCAGCTCGCGCGCCTGCTGCACACCGCTCGGGGTGGTGGGCGGCCCGCTCCCGAAGGCGAACGGCATGATCGTCCAGGAGTCCGGTTCCAGTCCGGCCCGCGCGGCGGTCCCGATCAGCCGGGCGTCCGGCCCGCTCCGGCCGCTGGGCAACGTCACATGGATGGCCAGCCCGGGGTGGGCCGCCTTGACCCGCTTGAGCGCCTCCACCGTCCGGCGGCGGGCCGCGGCGCTCTCGTAGGTGCGCGTCTCGATGTCGATGTCGATTGCACGCAACCCGTAGGCGCGGATCACCTTCCGGTAGGCCCGGGCCAACGCCGCGGCGTCGGCGCAGTCCTGCTCCAGCTTGCGGCCGGTGCCGCCGCCGAAGGAGACGACGGGCTCACCACCCGCGACCCGCACCGCCCACAGGGCGCGCTCGTCCGCCCCGCCGGTCAGCGGCCGCACCCCGTCCCAGCGCGGCTCACACCCGCCGGCGCTCAGCATGAAGGCGAAGGTGAACCCGTCCACTCCCGTCTTCCGCAGGACCGCTCCCGGGTCGGGCGGATCGCCCCAGCCCTGGGAGAAGTACGGCACGACGACCGGCCGCGGACGCTCCGCCGCCACGGCCGGGGCACCGCTTCCCGTCGCCGCTCCCAGTACGGCGAGCACGGCCGGCAGCAGTACCGCCGCTCGACCCGCCGGTCCGCGTCCGCGCACTCTCGTCGCCCTCATGACGTCCATCCCAGCCCGCGGCGGACCGGCTGCCCGGCAGCCACCCCAGCAGTTCATACCAACTGATGAACATCCTTGGCGATCGCCTCGCACTGTCCGGCGGCCCGGCGGTCCCGACCGGGCGAAGGCGGTGTCCAGGCGGTGTCCGACAGCCGCAGCCGGCGGCCGCGGAGCCCGCTCTCCCGCGACGTCTGCCGGCGGTACGGAGCACTCGGCCACCGCCGTGGACCAACCGCACCGGGGCTGCTTCTTCCGGATCGGGCAGGAAGAGACGCGCCGGGGAGCTTCGGCCGGTCGATTCGCGGGAAAGTCCGCAATATCACCCATGTGCCGGGCCACGGGAGCGGACGATGGCTGATCACATCAAGGGCATCGACGTGGCGTCGTACCAGTCCGAGAACTACGGCACCCGAGGGCTGGACTTCGTCATCATCAAGATCACCGAGGGGACGTCCTACACGAACCCCAAATGGGTGGCACAGCGACAGACCGGCCGGGACGCCGGGCTGGTCACCGGCTTCTACCACTTCGTGCGGCCCGGCAGCATGAAGGCGCAGGCCGACTACTTCCTCTCGAAGATCAACCTGCGCGCCGGGGACGTCCTCGCCCTCGACTGGGAGGACTCGGGCGTCTCCTCCGCCGACAAGGACGCCTGGATCAGATACGTGCAGGGCAAGGCCGAAGGGCACCGGGTGCTGCTCTACTGCAACGTCGACTTCTGGCTGAACCGCGACACGTCCTCGTTCGCGGGGGACGGCCTGTGGATCGCCCAGTACAACGGCCGCCCCGGACAGCCGAGCATCCAACACCCGTGGCTGCTCCACCAGTACACCAGCGACCCCATCGACACCAATCTCGCCCGGTTCGACAGCCGCGCGGCGATGCGCGCCTGGGCGACGGGCGGCCAGGAGGACGACATGCCCAGCCAGCAGGAGCTCTACGACGGAGTATGGGAACTCGACGGCCGGATGACCGTGCCCTGGGGCAGTGACGCCAACCCCGAATGGAAGCCCAAGAGCGTCCTCATCCACATCGGCGAGGTCGCACGGGAGACCCGCGGCCGCGTCAAAGGGCTGGAGAACGCCGTGGCCGAACTGACCGCGAAAGGCGCGGCCCGGGACGCCGTCCTGGCCAAGCTCGCAGAGGGCGGCGGACTGACCGCCGCCGAGATCCAGGCCGCGGCCGAAGCCGGCGCCCAGGCCGCCCTCGACAGGCTCGCGGACGCGCTCACCACGGAGGAGTGACCCCATGCAGGCGGACACCAAGCGCGCCATACGCACCGTCCTCCAGACAGCCGTGGCCCTGGCCGTCCTGCTGCCGGCGGTCGTGGAGGCGTCCGGCATCCCGGAATCCCTGCCGTGGGTGGCCGGAGCGCTCACCGTCGCCGGTGGCCTGGCCCGGGTCATGGCCCTCCCCGGGGTGCAGCGGCTGCTGCCGGAGTGGCTGCGCACGGGAGGCGACACGGACGGCGACCTCGCCGGGCCGGCGCTCCGCGCCCGCGGCGAGTGACACCACAGCACCATGGCGGTCGGCCGCCGGCCCCTTGCCCTCCGGCGCCGACCGCCCACGAGCCGGCCACGTGCCGGCCGATGAAGTCCGCGTCGTCCGGCCGCCCCTCGGCACCTTCCCCTGGCACACGCCGACCGGTGCGGGCAGCGCAGAACAGGTCACGCTCGGACGGACCGAGCGACGCTCACTCCGCCGGTCCGGAGTCCTTGCGCCGGTTGGCATTGAAGCGCGCTTTCTTCTGACGATTCCCGCAGGTGTTCATGTCGCACCATTTGCGGGTGCGGCTCTGGCTGGCGTCGAAGAAGGCGGCCCGGCAGGTCGGTGATGCGCACAGGGCCAGCTTGCCGTCCCGTTCACCGGCGATGATCTCGATCGCGTCGGCGGCGATCACACTGAGGGCATCCTCCAGGCGGGAAGCCGGACCGAGCTGCCATTGCCGCATGCCGCCGGGCGTCAGAATCGCGGCGGCCCGCCCCTGGACGCTGCGGTCGTTGATGACCTGAACGGCGGATGCGGGGAGAGCGTCCTGGAGTGCCGCCGCCGTCGCGGCGACGTCGATCGCCTCCCGTAGTTCCCGGGCGATTTCGAGCTGGGTGTCGGTGCAGGAATCCACGGCGAGGCCGTACAGCGCCAGCCAGTCGACGAGCCGCTGCGGCGTGGGAATGCGCTCCACGGCGTCGCCATGACGCTCCGTCAGAGTCGCCGTGAAGCTGGTGGCCAGCACATTGCCGAGGCGGAAGTCGGGAAACCCAGCACGCATGGAACCACCATAGCCGGTTGCAGCTCCACGTGACACCATGCTAGAACCATCTAAGCCGGTTCCATAGTGGCCAGGAGGTCCCATGCCCCGTCCGACCAGCGACGTCGAAGCATTTGAAGCCCACGCACCTGACGCCGACCTCGACGATCTGCGCGCACGGCTGGCCGCGGCGCGGCTGCCGGAAGCCGAGACGGTCCATCGCGCCGCGCCCGGCCCAGGCCGCTGGGACCAGGGCGTCCCCCTCGCCGACCTCGTCGATCTCGTGGACTACTGGCGCACCGGATACGACTGGCGGTCCTTCGAAGCGCGCCTCGACCGGATCGGCCAGTTCCGCACGACCATCGACGGTCTGCGCATCCACTTCCTGCACCGCCGCTCCACACGTGCGGATGCCACCCCGCTGCTGCTGACGCACGGCTGGCCGGGCAGCATCGCCGAGTTCGTCGACGTGGTGGACGAACTGGCGGATCCGGAGGACGCGGACACGCCGGCCTTCCACGTCGTGATCCCCTCACTGCCGGGCTTCGGTTACAGCGACAAGCCGACCACCACCGGCTGGGGAACCGAGAGGATCGCGGCCGCATGGGTGGAACTGATGGAAAGGCTCGGCTACCGCACGTTCGCAGCGCACGGCGGCGACTGGGGCGGCAACATCACCACGGTTCTCGGCGGCAGGTTCCCGGAGCACCTCCTGGGCATCCACACGACGTTCGCAGAGGCACCGCCCGGGCTGACGACTGACGGGCTGACGGCTGCCGAGCGCCGCTGGACCGAGGAAGCCCGCCACTTCTGGCGCCACCGCGCGGCCTACGCGAAGCAGCAGGCCACCCGGCCGCAGACCATCGGCTACGCGCTCGTCGATTCACCGGTCGGACTCCTCTCCTGGATCCTCGACAAGTTCGCCGAGTGGTCGGACACCGAGGACAGCCCGTTCGAGACGATTTCCCGGGACCGCGTTCTCGACGACGTCACCCTGTACTGGCTGACGCGGACCGGCGCCTCGGCGGCCCGCATCTACTACGAAAGCCACAACTCGCTCGATCCCGAACTCCGGGTCGACGTCCCCTCCGCGATCAGCATGTATCCCCGCGACATCGAGAAGAGCCCCCGCCCCTGGGCGCAGGAACGGTACCGGCAGATCGTCCGGTGGAATGCGCCCGAAAGCGGCGGCCACTTCCCTTCGCTGGAGGTCCCCGAGTACTTCGTCAAGGATCTGCAGGAAGGTCTCGCGGCAGTACTGGCCGCCACCCGGTGAACGCGACCGGGCGCCCCGGCGCACCGCGACCGGCGACAACGGCAGCACGCTGCTCGGACCCGGGTCCGCCGGCCCTCGCAGATCACCGGCAGCGACCGGGCCGCGCCGGTCATCGGAACAAGGAGGAGGTCCGGCAGCCGGATGCGCTTCAGAGCCGCTGGGAAAAGGCCACGCGAACCGGCACCCAGGACACAGGGGCACACGGACGGGGCCGACGCCGCCACGGCGGGCCCCGCCCGGCCCGCACATCCGGGCCGAGGCCGGACCCGGGAGACGACCGGAAGGCGGCGCCCGGGCCGCCCAGGAACAGGTCAGGGGCCCGCCGACTTCCGTCGGTGGGCCCCTGACCTGCATCTACGGTGTGGGCACAACTGGGATCGAACCAGTGACATCCTGCTTGTAAGGCAGCGCCGGACCCCTCGCACGAGGTACTTCCCCCGCCTCTGACCTGCGGCGGAGCGGTCATCGACGTTCGCCGTTGTTCGCTGAGGTTCGCGGCGGTTGTCACGCAGTACGTCACGCAGGACTGAGGGGAAGTCGCCTCCGGCTCCTACGACCTCGGATCCGGCTACGCCGGATGGCTGGAACATCCCCGGGCGCCCCTGGATGTTCCAGCCGTCTGCGCCGGACACCAGGACAGGGAGAGAGGGAAGAAGAGCGGACACCCGGACAGTCGGACAGCACCAGGCATGAGCCGTCCGGGCCATTTCTGCAGTTCACAAGCCTGATCGGACAGTCGGACAGTCGGGACACCCATCGTTCCTGTAGGGATAGCGAGACCGTCGCGGCTGCCTGCCCCGCTTCCCTGACAGCAGAACGAAGGTGCCCTCCTCATCCGCCCCCATGGACTCTGGGGCATGCTGAAGGAGTACTCCAGCAAGCAACGATAGTTGCTTTTTGACGGCGCATTCTCGCAACTTCGCATCAAACTGAGGTTCGATAGAATGCCAGGTTTCTGGTACACGAAGCACGGAACCAAGGCTGAATTTCGTCCTCACCCAAGAAGCGACTCCCGCAGGTCAACGGTGCAGCAGTTGACCGGAGGCCAAGGTGACGCCTTATCAAGCACCGAGCCCTGCACGCAAAAAAGCTGCCTTGACCAGCAGCTACCGGATCTAGTGGTTGGAGGAGCAAGCGGCACCACAAGTTGTGTTCCGAGGTGTCGAGTTGGCGGCCTTACGCCGTATCCTGGGGTTCGTTGCCGCCGGAGGCTCTCAACAGCTCGCCCATCCCCGGGCGAACCACCCACCCGTGGGTGGAACTTCGAGCCTCTGGAGGCAAGGGTGAAAGACCCGACGAGTGAAGTGGCAGGACCTGATCCGCAGCCGGGAGACAACGGGCCCGACTGGCGTCAGATCCTCCTGGACTGGCTACCGGTTGTAGCCGGTGTCAGTGATCTCGTCGTGCGGCTCTTCTCCTAGAGGAGAGCATGGTGGGCACCGGACGGAAGGCTTGGGCAAGCAGTGAGCCCGGCCGCCTGATATTCGGCCGGGCTCACTCGACGCACAGCGGGTAGAAGGGGTCTGACTTGGCTGGCACCAGGTCAGGCCCCCACCGTTGTCCACTGCGCAAGCACATCGCTCAAGCGATGTGCATCGCCTGTCTCGATCCTACGGGACCTTGCTCGGTGGGCAAGCCCAGGGACAGGCATCAGCAGAACTTCGTGCCGCATCCGGGATCGCCACCGCTCTTGAACCCCCTAACCGGACGAGTGGAACCGCGACCAGCTATCACAGCAGGTCAGGGGCACACCCGAGCAGTAGGACAGGCCGGGCACTCCCAGCGATCACGGTCCAAGGTGAAGCCCGGAATGCTCGCCGGAGGCGGAGAGCCCGACTCGGTACGCTGGTATGCACCACTTCAGAACGGAGAGTGCTTCCGCGGATGGGACCGAAGACGGCCAAGGTCTACGAAATGCTTCGCGCCCGACTCGCCTCCGGCGAGTACGGCGCCGGCGACAAGCTGCCCTCCGAACGCACACTCGTCGACGAGCTGGGCATCGGCAGGACAGCGCTCCGGCAAGTGCTGGCCCGACTTGTCGCAGAGGGGGCCTTGGAGGTCAGAGGGCGAAGCTCGTACCGCGTTCCCGGCGCCGTGAGCGTCGCAACGCCGGAGGGCCCCGAGCCATGGCGTATCCATGGCGAACGGGACCTGTACGACAACCGATGGGTGAGGCTTCAGCTCTGGGATGTGGAACCACCCGGCATGGAGCGCTTCGAACACCACGTAGTGAAGCTTCAGCATGTGGCCATCACGGCGGTTCTGGACGATCGGGACCGAGTGCTGATGATGTGGCGCTACCGCTTTGTCCCCCAGCAGTGGGGATGGGAGCTCCCAGGTGGAATCGTGGACGAGGGCGAGGACCCTGCCGACACGGCGTCGCGAGAGGTCGTTGAGGAAACCGGCTGGCGGCCCAAGAAGCTGGAGCACGTCGTCACCTTCCAGCCCATGGTCGGCATGGTCGACTCGCCTCACGAGATCTTCGTAGGCCACGGAGCTGAGCAGATCGGCTCACCGACGGACCTTGAGGAAGCAGGACACATCGAATGGGTGCCGCTGGCGGATGTCCCTGGGCTCATGTCCCGCGGTGAGTTGATGGGCTCCGGGACGCTCGTTGCGCTGCTCCACATCCTGGCGAATCGCGGTAAGCCTGGCCCTACAACCGCGCGCTGAGCAGCTCGATCCGGCGACGTTGGCGAACCGATCCCGTTCGGTTCGCCAACAGGCGCGCCTTCCGTAGGTGGGTACCGGCATCGTCGTACTCGGCACGCACCAAGTGAGCCTGCGCGAGATCAGCATGTAGCCCAGCCTGAGCCCGGACAAAGGTCGGATCGACCACTTCGAGGGCCCCGTACAGGCTGGTCACCGCCTCAGAGTCACCCAGCAGGGCCAAGACGTTCCCACGCCACCGAGCCAGATGTCCCCCGTTGAGGAAGATGCTCAGCATGTCAGGATCCCGGTCCTCGGGCCCAGGCGGAATGCTTGCTGCTGCACGGTCAAGGGCTCGCTGGCAGTCATCTGACAGGCCAACGTGAGCGCACAGTTCCGCCTCAGCCGAGTACAGCCAGGCCCGAAGGCGAGGTGACCCACCTTGCCCAAGAATCCGTTGGGCATCGCGCACCAAATCGAGGCCGAGTGACGGTCGGCCGGCCTCGCACAGCACGTACGCCTGCTCTCCCATGGCGTGAGCCAGGTACATGGGCTCTTCAGCATCACGCGCGGCCCGCTTCGCAAGCTCGTAGTGGCGCCAAGCGCGTTCCACCGCCCCGGCGTCGATTGCCTGCCACGCTGCCAGCGTCGACGCTCCCGCGAGTGCGAGCGCTACGGGTCGGCGCGCGCTGGGGAGCACTGCGAAGTCAAGGGCGTCTTCCAAGCGAGAAAGATGCCCAGTCATCTGATCAACGAGGCCGGATGCCCCCATCTGTCGGTCCATCGTCCGCAGCAGTTCGGTCTGGTCGTTGAACGCTTTCACCATGGATTCACTGACACTGCCAGCCGAGTCGATTCGGCTGAGTAGTTCGTCGTACCCGTCGGCCGTTGCGGGCCCCGGCACGGACGCTCGTCCCCCTCGCAACTCTGCGTCCGTGACTCCCAGAAGTTGCCGCAGGATCACGGCATAGCGATCCGAGAGGGTGCGCTTGCCGTTCTCCCACTCGGACACGTACACCCGCAGACTCGCAGTCGACGCAACGTCGACGAGTTGGCGTCGGGCATACAGCTCGATCTCGCGAACCAGTCTGTCCTGGGACCAGCCACGGGCAGCACGCGCGTCCTTCAGTCCTGTACTCACAGGCCACCGCCAGGCATCAAGCCTCCTCACTGACTGCCCCAGCATGCCTCACGTTCCCGCAGGTCAACAGGGGTTAACAGCACTGAAGTTAAGGCTTGTTGGCTACCGCGTTCCCTGTTCAAGCCTGTCTTCTGGGAGTGCGCCAAGGAGAGAAGCCTCCGGCTCGAATCGGTGAAGCCGTCTTGCATCTGGTGCGCACCAGATGCTCTACTGGTGCGCACCAGATGGAGCGCTGATCCGCTCCCTGGCGCTAGCAACGTCCGGAGGGCTCCGTGAAACGGGCCCGAAGGAAGCGTCCGTCGCTTGAGAACTCCATAGGGACATCGAGATCAGGCAACTGCGACAAGCCGTGGGCCCTGCCTGTGCGAGCAGCACGCACCTTCTCCCATGCCGCCCTTCCCGGGTGGACAAGTGATCCGTACGCCAGGTGAGACAAGGGCAAAGATCGCCGCACCCCTTCCGGGGGTCCGCGCCCCCGCACCGGTTCCGGTGCGGGGACCAGGACAGCCGGAATCGAATCCAGACAGGAGAAAGCCCATGTTCGGACGCAAGCGCGCTGCCGGAAGTGAGGAGCCGATCGAGGTCGGCGCCACCTACGACGACCGCCGGTACGGGCACCGGAAGGTGACCGTCACCGGGACCAGGCAGCGGGACGGAGAAACGGTCATCGACTACGAGGTCCATCGCCCCTGGGGCTCGGAGGGCCGGGAGGCCGCGACCGAGAGCGTGTTCCGCGAGGACTACCGCGGCTGACGCTCTGCGGGCTCAAGCCCGGCAGGCACCACCCATCCCGCCCACCTTCCCGGGGCGGCGGCTCCCTACCACTTCTGAGCCCCGCCGCCCCGGGCCCGCCATGACCCGTCAGGAGAACCGACATGAGCATGCGTCACTACATCGGTGACCAGCACGTCATCGCCGACGACGAAGCGCTGGAACTCGCCCTGGACCTGTACTTGGGCGAGGACGGCGAGAGCGACGAGGAGGCCGCCGCGCGGCTGGATGCCGGCCGCGACATCCTCGCCGCCGACCCCGAGTTGTTCGACCGTGCGGCCCGCGTGGTCGCCGAGGCCCTGACCGCCGCTCCGCGCAGCAACGTCGTGCCCTTCCGGGCCCGGCAGCGCGCCGCATACGGGGAGGTGGCCGCGTGAACCGGCTCGCCGCCGCCCTGGCCCTGCCCTTGGCTGCCGGTTGGGGGCTGCACACGTTCGCTCTGCGGCGCCGTCTGGACGAAGCGCGCCGGGACCCGCTCACCGGGTTGTGGACCCGCGAGCCGTTCGAGGAAGCTGCTGCCCGGCTGCTGCGCGCGGGACCGTGCGCGGCGGTCATGGCCGATCTGGACGGACTCAAGTCCGTGAACGACACCTGGGGCCACGCCGCTGGGGACAGCCTGATCCGTGCGGCTGCCTGGCGCCTGGACCAGTGCGTCACGCACGTCATGTCCGGTGCGGTCGGGAGGCTCGGGGGCGATGAGTTCGCTGCCGTCCTCCCCCTGCCGCACAGCACCGAACTGCCGCTGGAACTGGGCAACATCTGGGACTGGCTCGTCAGCGACGCCGTCAACGTCGGCGGACGCTCCGTGTGGCTGGGCGCGTCCATCGGCGCGGCCCACACCGACGACATCGGCAGCCGTCACCTTCCGACCGTCCTGCGGCGGGCCGATGAGGTCATGTACCTGGCCAAGCGTGGCGGGGGCGGCTGGCTTTCCGCCGCTCCCGGCGCCCCGGCCCTGCCGACGGTCAACGGCCGTCGCATCGGCCGCACCGGCACCCACACCGAGCCCGAGGGGAGGGCCGAGGCATGAGCGTCGACCTCACCAAATCCCCGGCCCCCGGCACGGCCGGGGTGCCGGCGCTCAGCAAGCAGGAACGCGGGCTGCTGGCCGCGGTCGCCGTCTTCGCCGTCGGTGTCGGCGGTCTCGGGCTGGCCTCCAGCTTCGACGCGGTGCAGGGTGCCGCGGTCCGCTGGGGGTTCGGACAGCCGTGGATGCTGCCGGTCGGTATCGACGTGGCGATCCCGGTCTTCACCGCCGCCAACCTCCTGCTGATCCGGGTGAACATGCCGCTGGGGTGGGTGCGGTTCGTGCCCTGGGCGCTCACGGCGGTGACCTGCTGGCTGAACGTGGCGGCCGGTCACACGCTCTCGGCGCGGCTGGCGCACGGCACGATGCCGCTGCTGTGGGTGGTGCTCTCCGAGGTGGCCGCGCACGTCTACGCCTCCCGCATCGGCGCAGTGACCGGCGCGCGGATGGAGCGTATCCGCCGCTCGCGGTGGCTGCTGGCCTTCCCCTCCACCTTCGCGCTGTGGCGCCGGATGGTGCTGTGGGAGGTCACCAGCTACAGCGCCGCCCTGGAACGCGAGCGCGAACGCCAGCTCGCCCGCGCCGAGCTGCGCGAGGAGTACGGGCGCCGCTGGCGGCGTAAGGCTCCTCGCCGTACCCGCGTGATGCTCAAGCTCGGCGAGCTGGCCCCACACGACACCGCCCCGGCCCCGGCCGAGCTTCCGGCACAGGAGACCGCCCCGGAACCGGTAGCACCCGAGCCGACCCCGGAGCCCGTGAAGCAGCCGACTCGGCGCCGACCCGCGAAGAAGAGCAAGCCCAACAAGGCCCCGCGGCTCTCGTTCGAGGAGCTGCTGGAAAAGGCCCGTGAGATCACCGCCGAGTGGCCGTTCGAGCGGCTGGAGGCCGCACCGATCCGTGAAGCGGTCGGCTGCGGGCAGACCCGCTCCCGGGAGCTGCGCGAAGCCCTGAAGGCCGAACGCCGCGAGCAGGGACCTGCGGGGGTGGCCGCGTGAGCGCCGCGCTGCCGACCGGCGAGCTGCGCGCGTGGTGCGAGCAGTGCCACCACGGCACCGCCCGCGCGACCCGCAAGAGCCGCCCCGACCCGAACCAGGGCGGCCTGTTCGATCTGTAACCCGCACACCCCCAGGGCCCGGCCTCCTACCGCCAAGCAGCGGCCGGGCCCCGGGGCACCTCACAACCGCCTGATTGGAGGCACGTCCATCGTGTCCGAGACCTACGTACCTCACCAGCCCGACGAGCCGGACGAGGGCCCGACGGACAACGTCGTCCCGCTGCGCAAACCGTCGGCCGACCCTGCCCCGACCACCCGCCCCGACCTTCCGGCCGACCCCGGGCCCGACCCGTCGACCACGACCGCCCCGACGGAGTCGGGTGAGACCGGACCGACCGAGACCGGGGAGGAGTCGGGCGGGGTCGGGCGGCCGGTCGACTCGCCGACGCTTCCCGGGTCGGGTGTCACGTCCGAGAAGCGCCGGCCGATCCTCGCGGAGTGGCTGACCGACCGGCGGGACTTCAACGCCACCGCGACCCGCGCCCTCAGGCGCGCCGCCTACGCCACCGGCTACCACGGCGTGCGTGCCGTCTCCGGGGTCTATGTGGCTTCCCTGGCCCGGTACGCGCCCCGAGGTGCGGCGCGTGTCATCGGGGGCCGGATGCGGTGGGTGTCCGACGCCGAGGGGGAGCCGCTGCGGCAGGCCACCGCCATGCAGGGCAACGCGGGGGTGGCCGACTATCTGAAGCTCTCCCGGCAGCGGGATCGTCGGGTGCGTTTCCGGTCGGCGGTCATGACCACCGGGTTCGTGGTCGGGCTGCCGCTCACGCTGGCCATGTTCGTTCTGGCCCCCGGCTGGCTGTTGGCCCTCTCCGGGGTGGTGGTCACCTGCGTGATGGGCATGGTCGGGCAGCCCGAGGACCGGCCGGTGATCGGCCCTGCGGTGCTTAAGACGGAGGTGCCCAAGCTGACGTCCACGATCGTGCTGCGCGGCCTGGGCGCCATCGGGAACGCCGCGATCAACGCCGCCATCAAGAAGGGCGGCGACATGAACGGCATGCGCTTCACCTCCGACATCCAGCGCGACGGCCCGGGCTACCGCGCCGAGATCGACCTGCCCTACGGCGTCACCCCCGAGGACGTGATGGAGGAACGCCAGGCCCTCGCCTCCGGGATGCGGCGCAAGATGGGCTGTGTGTGGCCGTCGGGCGACCCGACCGAGCACGAGGGCCGCATGGTCCTGTGGGTGGGCGACAAGCCCATGAACGAGACCGACAAGCCCGCCTGGCCACTGTTGAAGTCCGGCAGCGTGGACCTGTTCAAGCCAGTCGTGTTCGGCAACGACCAGCGCATGCGGGACGTGTCGGTGACGCTGATGTTCGCTTCCGTGGTCGTCGGCTCCATCCCCCGGATGGGCAAGACGTTCCTGATGCGGCTTCTGCTACTTGTCGGCGCACTCGACCCGCGGGCGGAAGTCCACGCCTACGACTTCAAGGGCACCGGCGACTTCGGCGCCCTGGAGCCGGTCTGCCACCGCTACCGGGCCGGGGATGAGGACGAGGACATCGAGTACGTCGTCCACGCGCTGCGGGAGCTGAAGGAGGAGCTGCGCCGGCGTGCGAAGGTGATTCGCTCCCTGCCGCGCTCGCGGTGCCCGGAGTCGAAGGTCACCCCGCAGTTGGCCAACGACAGGAAGCTTCGGCTGCATCCGATCGTGGTCGGGTTCGATGAGTGTCAGGTGCCGTTCGAGCACGAGAAGTACGGCGCCGAGATCGAGGACATCTGCACCGACATCACCAAGCGCGGCCCCGCGCTGGGCATCATCGGCATGTTCGGCACCCAGCGGCCGGACGCCAAGTCCCTGCCCACTGGTATCAGCTCGAACGCGGTGCTGCGGTTCTGTCTGAAGGTCATGGGCCAGCCCGCCAACGACATGGTGCTGGGCACCAGTATGTACAAGGCGGGATACCGGGCCACGATGTTCTCCCGTACCGACCGCGGCATCTGCTGGATGGCCGGCGAGGGCGATGACCCGCGCATCGTGGCCTCCGCGTTCGTGGACGCCGTCGGCGCCGAACAGATCGTCGCCCGCGCGCGGAAGATGCGCGAGGAGTACGGCAACATCACCGGCCACGCCATCGGCGAGGAGCCCGACAGCAACGGCGGGAGCGACATCCTCGCCGACGTCCTCGCGGTCGTGACGGCTGAGGAGGAACAGGTGTGGTGCGAGCGTGTCGCCGCCCGGCTGGAGGAGCTGCGGCCCGAGGCGTACACGGGGTGGAAGGGCGAGAACGTCACCTCCGCGCTCAAGCCGCACGGCGTCAAGACCGGGCAGGTGTGGGGCACCACCGACGAGGGCGAGGGCAAGAACCGGCGCGGCATCAAGCGCGCCGACCTCGCCACGGTGGTTGCGGAGCGTGACCGTAAGCGGTCCTCGGACTGACCTCTCACGGCTGCTAGACCTAGCACCCCCAGGTGCTAGGTCTAGCAGCCCCGCTAGCACCCCATCTGGCCCCTGGCCAGCGATCTAGCCTCTAGCGCCCCCATCTGCGGAAACCCCGAAAACCCGCCCCGGAGGGCATTCGATGACCCCTGCGCTGACTGCTATACCCGCACTCGCATTCATCACTCTGTGTTACGGGTTGCTGTGTGCGGCCTCGCCGTTCGGCGACTGCCGCCGCTGCGGCGGGCTGGGCTTCAAGCTCCGGCAGACCCGCTCGGGCAAGCCCAAGCGCGGCAAGGACTGCCGCCGCTGCCACGGGCACGGCAAACGCGCCCGCTTCGGCCGCCTGCTGTTCAACTACGCCGCCCGCCTCTACCGCGAGGGCCGCTGACCTCGCCACCGGAAGGAGGCCACCCCCGTGGCCGTGACCATCTCGCTCGTCTTCATCTTCGCCCTGGTCCTCGGGCTGCTGCTCAGGTCCAAGTCCCTCGGCCCCGGCTCCGCGTTCGTCGCCGCCGGGTTCGGCTACTTCCTCGCCTCGACCGGCGCGTCCGGCCCGATCAACCAGCTCGCCGCGGCCCTCGCCGACGCCGTGGCCGCCATGTGACCGGAGGAGCCATGGACCAGCACACTGCCGCGCCGCCGGGCGCCGGACACATCACGCTCATGGCCGCCGGCGAACTGCGCGACGCCCTGACCGCCGCACAGCACGGCGACCGCGCCACCGCCCTCGCCGCGCTGATGGCCATCGACGCCGATTCCTGGCAGGCCATCGCCGACCGCCTCAGCGCCCTGGGCGGCTCCCTGCCCGAACTCCTCACTCTCCTGGGAGATCAGCCGTGAGCCCCGAACTGATCACCGCCGCCCTGCTGGCCGCCCCCGCGGCCGTCCTCGGACCGGTCTGCATCGCCGGACACCTCATCACCGCCCGCCACGACGAGAGGGCGCTGGCCGCCGCCGTGGCCGCCCGGCCCACACCCGGCAACCCCGGCGGACCCGGCGGACCCGGCGAGGGCGAACCCCTGCCCGACCCCGCCGACCTCGCCGACCTCGCCGAGGTCATCACCCTCCACCCCCGCCGCGACCACGCGGCCTGACCACGAAGGGACGGGACTCACCCGTGAACGAGGACTACGACCAGCTCACCGACCACGACGTGATGAGCACTGACGAGATGGCCGCCTACGACCGCGACACGGAGTTCGCCCTGGACGCGGCCGACGAAGCCCGCGCCCACGACGAGCAGCGCATCGAGACCACCGAGCCGGACGACCCGGACGAGTGCGCTGCCGAGTTCATCGACGGCACCTGGGACGGCACGTTCTGCGGCTGCCAGGACTGCCACCGCCGCGCCTACGAAGCAACGGAGGGCTGAGACATGGCACCGGAAGAGCTGGCCCAAGCGGCTGCCGACGCGGTCCGCAACCTCAACCACGCCACCCACGCCAACGGCTCCAGCAAGAGCTGTGAGGGGCTGGAGTACCCCGGCGACGCCTACGCCGTCCTCGGCGCGCTCAAAGAGCTGACCCAGCGGCTCCCGCAGACCTGCGGCCAGATCGGCGCCTTCCTCGAAACCCAGCACCGGGACGGACACCTGACCGCCGGCCACGGCACCACCGACGAACACCTCACCGCGCTGCACGCCGCGCTCATCAACGCCAGCGCCGCCTCCGCGAAGCTGACCAACGCGCTCAGCCACGCACACAGCGCCCTCGGACCCATCGGCCACACCAGCACATAGATACGCCGGGGGCGGCGGCTCCCTACCACAGAAGCCCCGCCGCCCCCGGCTCCCTGCCCGCCATGAGACAGAACAGGAGGCATCCAGTATGCCCACAATCCCGGCCTCGCCGCTGCCCCACGCCGCCCAGAACGCGGCGGAGCGCGGCTGGAGCGTCTTTCCCCTCGTACCCGGCAACAAGCGCCCCGCCGTCCGTTCCTGGGAGCAGCGCGCCACCACCGACCCCGACCGCATCGCGCGGTGCTGGGCGGCCGGTGACTACAACATCGGCATCGCCACCGGCCCCAGCCGCTTGGTCGTCATCGACCTCGACACGCCCAAGGACACCAGCGACGCCCCGCCCCCGGACGCCCCCGCCGGCGTCATCTGCGGTGAGGATGCCCTGGCCGCTCTCGCCGAGGAGCACGGGCAGTCCTACCCCTGCGAGACGTACACGGTGCGCACCGGCTCCGGTGGCACGCACCTGTACTTCGCCGCTCCCGCTGGTGCGGAGCTGCGCAACACCGCCGGGCGGCTGGCGTGGAAGGTCGACACCCGGGCGGGCGGCGGGTACGTCGTCGGCGCGGCCAGCGGTGTGGACGGCCGCTCGTACACGGTGCTGCACGACGCCCCTGTAGCGCCGCTTCCCGCCTGGCTCGCCGCGCTGCTGGCCCCCGCGCCGCTGCCGCCGCAGCAGCCCATCACGGTGCCGCTGAAGGCCACGGAACGGCACAGCCGCTACGTGCGCGCGGCCGTCGACGGCGAGCTGACCCGTATCGCCAAGGCGGGGCGCGGCGAGGGCAACAACGCTCTGTACCACGCCTCCGTCGCCCTCGGCCAGCTCGTCGCCGGAGGAGTCCTGAAGGAGGCGGAAGCAACCGCCTATCTCACCGAAGCGGCAACTCGTAAGGGACGTGCGGAGCGGGAGAGCGCGGCCACGATCGCCTCCGGTCTGCGGGCCGGTGCCAAGCGCCCGAGGAGCGTGGCCGCATGAGCAGCGCCCCGCTGATCCCCAACCACCTGCACCCCGTCCCGCCGCCCGGGAACGGCGACCAGGGCGCTCCGGTGAAGGAGCGCGCCCGCACCGCGTGGACTGCCGATGAACTGATGGCAGCCGAGTTCCCCGAACCGCGCTGGGCGGTGCCCGGCATCCTCTCCGAAGGCGTCAACCTCCTGGCCGGACCGCCAAAGGTCGGCAAGTCCTGGCTCTCCCTCGGCCTGGGCCTGTCCGTGGCCGCCGGGGGTATGGCCATGGACACCGTGCCCGTAGAGGGCGGTCCGGTGCTCTACCTCGCGCTGGAGGACACTCCCCGCCGTCTTCAGTCCCGCATGGGCAAGGTCCTGGGCGGTCGTCCGGCCCCTCCCGGGCTGACGCTGGCGACCACATGCCCGCCGCTGCCACAGGGCGGCAACGAAGCCATCTGTCAGTGGCTGGAGCGCAACCCGGACGCGCGCATGGTCGTCATCGACGTCTTCGCCAAGATGCGCGGTCCGTCTGCTCCCGGCGCCTCGGCCTACGACGCGGACTACGCAGCCGTAGGCCACGCCAAGCGCATCGCCGACCACTACGGCGTCGCCGTCGTCCTCGTGCACCACGTACGCAAGGCAGGCTCCGACGACTTCCTCTCGGAAGTCTCCGGCACCAACGGTCTGGCCGGTGCCGCTGACGCCACGCTCGTGCTGAAGCGCGCCCGCGGGAAGGCCGACGGAGTTCTCCACGTCACGGGTCGCGACGTGGACGAAGCCGAGTACGCGCTCCAGTTCCACGCCGCCGCCGGCGCCTGGCAGATGCTCGAAGGCCCAGCCACCGACCACACCATCGGCGACACCCGCTCCGCCATCCTGCGGCACCTGCGCACGCATCCGGGCGCCAAGCCGAAGGACATCGCAGCGACGCTGCCGGACGTCGACGCGGACACCGTTCGACGCAACTGCTCCCGCATGGTCGCCGACGGCCAACTCACCAAAGACGCATCCGGCCGCTACTACCCGTCCGGCGAGACCGGACAGGACGAACAGGGGGTGTCCGAGCTGTCCGACTGTCCGGTTACCCCACCTGACCAGCAGGAACTACCCGGACAGCCCTCAGCCCACGCTGTCCGACTGTCCGACTCCGCGCAGACTGCTCATTCTTCTGGGAGGACTTCGTGAGCGCCGCTGACCTGGAAGGCAGCACTTCACCGGCCCCTGTGCTCTACCGCGTTTCAGATGCCGTACGCGCCACCCGGCTCGGCAAGACGAGGGTCTATGAGCTGATCCGGACCGGGCGGCTCAGGACGGTCAAGGAGGGGCGGGTTCGCCTCATCCCTGCGTCCGCGCTCCGGGAATACGTGGCTCTTCTCGAACAGGAAGCCGAGGAGGGCCGGTGAGCAAGCGACGCAGCCGCGGGGACGGCGGTCTCCACTGGGACGAACGGCGTCAGCGCTGGATCGCAACAGCGAGTCTCGGCTTCGATGCCGCAGGAAAGCGCATCGTCAAGCGTGGGAGCGGGCGCACCAAGACAGAAGCGAAGAACAAGCTCAAGGAGGTATTGCGGGACCACGAGGACGGACTGGCGATCGGGCCCGGTGACGTGACCGTGGCCGACGCTGTGAACGACTGGCTGAAGTACGGGCTGTCCGGACGCAGCGAGAAGACCGTCAAGGACTACACCGACGTGTGCATGAACCATGTGATCCCGGCCATCGGTGCCCGGAAGCTGCGGGAGTTGGGCGCTCAGGACGTTGACCGGTGGCTCGCTGCCAAGTCGGCCTCACTGAGCACTCGCACCTTGCGCATGCTGCACTCGTGCCTGAACCGCTCCGTCAAGCGCGCCATGGCCCGGGACAAGGTGAAGCGCAACGTGGTCGAACTGTGCAGCGTGCCGACGGGACAGGCTGGCCGTCCGTCCAAAGCGCTCACGCTGGCGCAGGCGCATGCGGTGCTGAATGCCGCAGAGGGCAGATCGCTGCACGCCTACGTGGTCGTCTCGCTCCTCACAGGAGCGAGGACGGAGGAAATGCGCTCCCTCACCTGGGATCACGTCGACCTGTATGGCGGCCCCGACATGGAACCTCCCATACCTCCGTACATCGCAGTCTGGCGCTCTGTCCGTGCAGGCTCCGACACCAAGACCCGGAAGTCACGGCGCACACTCGCACTGCCGGCACGGTGCGTGGAGGCGTTGACGGCACACCGAGAGCAGCAGCAGCGCCAGCGGAAGAGAGCAAGCAAGAAGTGGCACGAGCACGGGCTAGTCTTCGCCTCTCGCGTGGGGACGGAGTTGCAGGCCCGCAACGTACGCAGGGCCTTCCGGACCGTGCTGCGCGACATCCCGGGGATGGACCCCGAGGAATGGACGCCGCGGGAGCTCCGGCACAGCTTCGTCTCGCTGCTCTCGGACGAGGGGGTCCCGATCGAGGAGATATCCCGATTGGTGGGGCACCGGAGTACGGCGGTCACTGAGACCGTCTACCGCCGTCAGATCCGGCCCGTGATCCAGACGGGAGCAACCACCATGGACAAGATTTTCGGCGGAGACGAGGAGGAGGACGACCCGGCACAGGAGGGGACTGAGGAGCCGGATTCGGAGTCTTAGTCACACAGCTAGTCACTCAGGAACAGGTCAGGGGCCCGCCGACATCCGTCGGTGGGCCCCTGACCTGCATCTATGGTGTGGGCACAACTGGGATCGAACCAGTGACATCCTGCTTGTAAGTCAAGTGCGCCCCTCCGGGGGCCAGGGCAAGCACCGCTCCTGAGCTGGGAAAACAAGCATGGTGCGTCCATTACCGTCCACGGCGCTTCGGGAGGTGTTGCTCCTCGTGGCTCCCCTCCTGGCTCCCTGCAAGACGGGAGGTTGTGCACTCCGTGGCCGAGTCGGACGCCGATTGCCGGGAGCAGGCCGCAGGATGCCACGTGGAAAGCGGACCTGCTGCTCTTCCATGACTCTCCCCTCCTGGAAGACACCTGGGGAAAGAGTCGCGCGGAGCGGCCGAGATGCTCTGGCGGTCAGAAACACGCCATCTACTACTGGGCGGCTCCCTAGAACCCTCTAATAACTTCTAGAAGATGCGAGAACCTGCCAACCGCAATCAGGCAGGACGTCGACCACCCCCGCCCCTCCTGCAAGTGTGACGCAAGACACAAAAATCGGTGACACCTCGCCCCTGACGTGCTCAAACCGTAGGCAGGTAGTCCTCAACGTGTAGCGAGACTGCACCCGCACCAGAAGACAGAAGAACTCACAGGAACAGGCGGTGGCTTGAGGCCGACAAGTGCTGTCACCGTCGCCCGTAAACTCCGTGCAGAAGAGGAAGCGCCAGCCAGCGTGGCGTCGGAACCTTACTGGCAAGCGCTTCCCCTCGACTCCAACCAAGCGAGTGACTGGAAGGAACCTGCATGGATTCTAAGCGTCTCCGCATGCATCACTACCGACGCCTGGCGACCGCGCACTTCATCCGCGGATCCAGCTATGCCGCTGGGAGTGCTTTGGTAACGGCGATCATTTGGTGGGCTCAGCGACGGTAACTCCCACCAGCCCCGTCCAAACGGTGCGGGCCTGGTGCGACCACCGCCGGGCCCGCCAGGCAGGCCGCGGGCAGCCACACACCCCCGTACCGGCTGCAGTGTTCTTGCGCTCCACTCAAGTGCACCCCTCCGAGGCTCAGGCGAGTACCGTTCCTGAGCTGGGAAAACAGGGCCTCGTGCGTTTATTACCGTCCATGACGCTCCGGGGTCCCGACACTCCCCCACCTGACTTCCTGAAAGACGGGAGCTCAGACAGCCGTGGCAGAGTTGGACCCTGGTTGCAAGTAGTGCACCCGGAGGAGGCTACGTGGCGCAGGCCAGTCCCAGAGGCACCTACGCGCAGGTCGCCGAGACACTGCGCAAGAAGATCAGTAGTGGGAAGATCCGCGAAGGGCTGCCGTCCGAGGCGAAGCTCATGGAGCAGTACGGGGTCAGCCGGAGCACGATCGTGCGTGCCCTCAAGACACTGAGAGCAGACGGAGTGATCGAGTCGGTCCCGGGTTCGGGCTGGTTCGTGGCGGGGACCGGCGACCGGCGCCCTCTGGTTGACCGGGTCGAGGACTTCCTGGTTGCCCAGGGCCTGGCCGTCGGGGACCCCTTCCCGAGCGAGAACGCTCTCTGCTCAGAGTTCGGGGTCTCCCGTACCGCGGTGCGGTCGGCGATTGCCCAACTCGAAGGGCGGGCCATCGTTGAGATGGGCCCTGGACGCAGACGACGTATCCGAAACATCCCAGGCCAGAAGGAGCGGACGTAGCCATGACCTCCGTGGAGCTCACCGAAGACGCTTACGCGCTCGCCGAACAAATGCTTGCCGAACCGCTCCCCCGCCGCTGGGCCCATTCATTGGGAGTGGCCGAGCGGGCACGCTCCCTGCGGTCAGTCCTCGGGGCCGACGCCGAGCTGCTGGAAGCGGCTGCCGTCCTGCACGACGTCGGCTACTCCCCCGGCATCGCTCACACCGGCTTCCACCCGCTCGACGGCGCGCGCTTCCTCCGCGAGCGCGGTTTCGACGAGCACGTTGTCCGACTCGTCGCTCACCATTCCTGTGCGCTCCTGGAAGCCGAAGAACGGGGGCTGCGGGCCGAGCTCGCCGACTCCTTCCCGACAGAGCAACCGCACCTCATGGATGCGCTCATCTACTGCGACATGACGACGACGCCGCACGGCAAGCCGACGACGTCTGACGAGCGTGTCTCCGAGATCGTGGGGCGATACGGCCCCGACACCATCGTGGGCCGGTTCATCCAGCGGGCAGCACCTGAGATCCACGCCGCAGTGTCCCGCGTTCGGGGACAGCTCGCTTCGGCGTGACCGCTCAGCCGATGTAGGGATCAGTGCGAGTCGCGTCCAGCCCATGCCTGATGCGAAGCATCATCGACGGATGGATTGCCAGGGCGTCGAGGTCCGCCGGGTTTACCCAGCGGACCTCTTTCGATTCCGAACTGGTCCGCAATGTGCCGGCAACCGGCTGCGCACGGAAGCAGATGGAGAATTGCTGGCGCACCTCGCCATCGTCGTAGGCCATCACGTGCTTCGGGTCGGTGTAGAGCCCGACCACACTCAGCACTTCGACTCGGATTCCGGTCTCCTCTTCGACCTCGCGGACAACCGTCTCGCTGATGCTCTCTCCGACGTCATGCCCACCACCCGGGAGTGCCCACAAGTCATTGTCGGTCTTGTGAATGAGGAGAAGACGCCCCTCAGCGTCCTGGACGGCCGCTGTCACGGAAGGCACCACAGAGTTCGCAGCCGGCGCCGCCGGGTCTTGGTAGTAGTCGATCCGACTCATTCGCTCCGTGCCTCCTAAATCTCGCTCGGGGAAGTGATCGAACGAGCACCCTCCCACACCCGCTCGACGCTCTCCGCATAGGTGTCGAAGAGCTCCCCGCCCGGCACCCGCTGGAGATGCAGTACCGGGGCCATGTAGGCGCCGACGCCATATACGTGGCCATTGGCCAGCAGCTCGTGATCGGCTCGGTAGATCGAGTTGTACAGCGTCGTTTGATGCAGCCGGAACTCGACTCTCGGGAGGCCGAAGAGAGGGCCGTAGTTCATCAGCGCGTTTCGGATCTTTGCCGCCATAGAAGCGCCGATCCCCTCGTCTTCACCCCGCACTGCTACCGCTGGGCTGGCGGGATCCCCCAGCATGAATCTCACAGGGACCCCCGCAGTCGACTTCTCCCTGACCAGCCGGTGGAAGCCCGGGTCCTCCGTGAGCCAGAAACCGGAGTACACAAGTACGTCGAAGTGTGCGGTCGCGTCTGCGTAGAGCTTCGTCCAGAGTTCGGTAGGCACAGCCGAACGGTGCGGGTACAGCTTCAGCAGCTCGAAGTCACTGGACGTTACGACTTCTTCTACTGTGCGCTCGTCACTCCACAGGTACGAGACGTCACGGCGTAGCAGCGATGCGGCCGCGTACTGGAATCTCCGGTACGGCTTCCGGTTCGGCTCCGTGATCCACCGATCAACCGTCTTCGCTGAAACACCGAGACGGGACGCGACCTGTTCGACCGTCAGGCCACTCTCCACGATGGCGCCGCGAAGGCGCTCGTTCGCCATGCACCCTCCCCCTCGCGTGGGACGTTCCGGGACGACTTCGACCGTACAGAGTCGTCCCGAAGCCGTACAGCACGTGCCTACAACGTCACGCAACTCGCGGGCACGCTGGTCATGTGGCGTTCAGGGCAGACCAGTTCGGCCCCTCTAAGACTCATCGGCTTGACGAACCTGTCCCGCACTGCCATCTTGAGAGTCATGTACTACATGACTCTCTTAGAAGTGAGTCATGAAGCCGCATGGTGCACACGAACGCCCGGAGGGCCCTGTGAGACGGGTTCGAAGGAAGCGGCTGCTGCTTGAGAACTGGAGATATGTCCGTTGCGTCGGGTGACGCGCCTCGGTGGCCTTCCGTTCGGGAGGTGACCGGGGCCCCGAAGTTCGATGGGTCTTCCGCTGGGATCGATGGCGGGAGGAGGTGACCGGCGGAACGCCCTGATGGGGGCGTGGCGGACGTATCCGATACGGCGGTCGGGGAGGCCAGAACATCCTCGAACGTACGGCTGGTGGCTGTCCTGGGTACTCCGGGGCGGCTGTGCTGAGCGAGCGGAGCATCTCCATACCCGGCTGCCGGGCAGATGGGCGCAATTGACCGAAGCGGTAGGCCGTACGGAGCCAAGGGCGGCACATGGGCACCTGGAGAAGGCCTGTCTGAATGCCGTACCTGCGAACTCACATACGTGAGGGCAGCCCGGCCTGATGACCCGGTCTGCCACTCGTCATGCGGACAGGAATCTGCCGGCCGTCGGGTCGGCCGCCTGTCCGCTTGATGAGCACTCGCTCAACACAGGTGCGGCGACCGGAGGTGCAACTCCGGTCGCCGCATACAGGCACCCACTTGGAAGGAACATGCCTGTGATCACCAATATGGCACGGCTCGTGCTGGCCGTGCACCCCAGCGATTCCGACCCTGACATGGACGAGGCCCTGCGCCGGGTCCGGGCGGGCGGTGGTCGCTGATGACGTGCACAAGTTGCAACGGCGCCGGTGGCCAGACCGAGGACACCAGTTCGGACGGCGTGACCCGGCAGAACTGGGTTCAGTGCTCGTCGTGCGGCGGACGGGGTGAGGTCGGATGACCGAACGGAAGGCGCGCCGCCTCGAAGAAGAAGTGAGGCGACTCAAGGAGCAGCCCGAGCAGAACGTTGCGGCCCAGGGGGCCCGGTGAGTGGGCTGATGCCGCTGGCGGCCGGGGTGGCTCCGATGGCGGCGGCATGGAGCTCCCACGCGTGGTGGTTACGCCGTCGTCTGCACCGGGCCCGCCGGGATCCACTGACCGGACTGCCGACGCGGACTGAGTTCGAAAAGCGCGCGGCACGGATGTTACGCGCCCGGCCGTGTGCGGTGGTCGTCGCTGATCTGGACGGGTTTAAGCAGCTCAATGACTCTTGCGGTCACGCTGCGGGAGACGCCGCGATCTGTGAGACGGCGACGCATCTGACAGCTTGGCTCACCGCCTACGAGGACCGCGGGTTGGCCGCCCGGCTGGGTGGCGATGAGTTCGCCCTCGTTCTCCCGCACGGGCCCCATCCGGACCATCTGACAAGTGGGCTGTCACTCCTTCGGGAGGGGCTTCGCCAGCCTTTCAGGTTCGAGGGTCAGGACGTGCAGGTAGGGGCCTCGATCGGCGCCTACCTGTGCAGTGCCGGCACCTTCCCGGCGCACGCGCTGCGCCGGGCGGACGAGGCCATGTACACCGCCAAGGAGAGCCGGAGTCGGGGCGGGGGCGGCGTCTTCGTCACCGACCTGCACACCGTAGTCCGGGCGACATGGAACGGCCGTCGCGCCGGACGCTCCGGCACTCACCACACCAGCGCATAGCTGGCCTGCTCACCCGCGCACACCAGGGCGCCGCCGGGGACGTCACGTCCCCGGCGGCGCCCTGCTCTTCCCGGCCTTTGACTGACTGGAGATCGCGATGAACAGCGCCCATCTGACTCTCTCCCCGCACTCCGCAGCTATGCGGTGCGGTGCCGCCGCAGACAGCGCGACTGCGTGCGTCGGCCCTCACGCCATCGTGCGGATCGTGGACCGGGACGGGAATGAGGCAACCGGCTGTGTCGAGCACGTGGCCACCCTCTACACCGTCTGGATCGGCGCCCGCCTCTACCCCGCCCCTGGCCACACCGAAGCCGTCCTCGATGTCTACGCCCGCGCCCGGATGCTCACGACCCGACTGGACGAAACCGTCACGTTGAGGGCCGCATAAGAGCCCGTTCACCTTGCGCTGCTCATTAGTCAGCGCTTCCTCCGCAGACGGCGCGGTCCCGGTGGTGCAACACCGAGACCGCTGTTGGGCCGTCTCGACTCCGGAAGGAACACGACCCATGTCCAATCGAGAACGCCATCATCTGACGGTCATCTCCGACAACGGCCCCTCCTTTGCCCAGTTGGACGCCATCGAGGACGAGATGCCGGTCATCGGCGCCGAGGTGGAGTTGCTGGACGCGCAGATCGCCGTGCTGGACCGGATGCCGAGCGAGGTGGACCGGCAGCGGCTCCGCCGCACGGAGCACCGGCTGCTGGCCGCCCGGCGTGACCTGGCCAACCGCAGCGGCGGCAAGGCGTTGGGGGGTGCGGCATGAGCACTCTCCTGGCGTGGGTGCAGGGGCACCCGCTGCTGGCGGCTGTCGCCGGTGTGCTGCTGGTCGCCTCGGTGGCTGTGCTGGTCCATTCGGGTCGTAGGGCCGGGCGGCGTATGCCGGCCGCTGTGCTGGTTGCCGCGCTCGCCGCCATGGGGTGCACGGCCTACAGCGCGGATACGAGCTGGCGTTTTGCTGAGCACCGTCTCGATATGGCCTCCGCCATCGAGCGGGGCGTCATGTTCGCGGCGGCGGAGCTGGCGCTGTTCGCGTGTGCGCTGATGGCCAGGCAGAACCTGCGTACCCAGGGCGCCCCGGGTACGCCCGGTGTACTCGTGTGGATGATCACCGGGGTACAGGTGATTCCCGCGTACTCCGAGTCCGGTCTCGTCGGCGGCACCGTGCAGGCCGTCGTCGGCCCCGTACTCGCCGCACTCCTGTGGCACCTGGCCATGGGCATCGAGCTGCGGCACGCCAGGCCGGACGCCGAGTCCACCTCACTGCCCGCTGTACTCGCCCGCGAGGTACGCGAGCGGCTGCTCTCCCGGCTCGGCCTGGCAGTGCGCGACCGGTCCGCGGAGCAGATCTCCCGCGACCGGGCCACGGTCAAGGCGGTCGCCCTGGCCGCGAAGCTGGCCGAGATGAAGCCAGGTCAGCGGCGCCGAGCCCGTGTGGCGCGGCGGCTGTCGGTGGCCGTGGGCAAGGCGCAGGCAGGCGCCTGCGACGAGCAGCGGCACAAGCTGCTGGACCTGCTGGCGGCCCGCCGCCACGCCGCGTCCCTGGCCACCATCGACCTCCCCTCGCCGTGGCAGGAGGCCCCGCAACGGGCTGTCGAGTACGCCGAGCCGGTTGACACGGCCCCGTACCCGGCGCCGTCGAACGCCGTACCCGAAGGGATGCGGCTGCTGCCGATCGTCGCCCGGCCCCAGCCGCGGACGTACGAGTTCGGCTCGTTCCGCGAACAGTTGGAGCTCTCGGGCCAGCCTGCCGTACTCGCTGCCGAGTACGACCGCACCCGCCCCGAGGTACACACCGAGTACGTACCCGCCGAGCAGCCCGACCCCTTACCCGACGGTACCGAGGGCAACCCGGCACAGGCCGACCCGCTCACCGAACTGGGTCTGGACTGGGCAGCCGAGCAATTCAAAGAGGAACTGCTCAACGGGGACATGCCCTCCATCCGCGCCATCAAGTCCCGACTGTCGGTAGGCCAGAACCGGGCCAAGGAGATCCAGGACGGATTCCGCCAGGCCCAGGCGGCATGGAAGCTGGTGACCTCGTGAGTGACACGCTGCCGGTCTACCGGTGGCGCCTTGCCCCCGACGGCCTGGCCACCCGCCGCCAGCTCCGCGCGAAGGGGCTGCGGCCGGGTGGGCAGGAGGTGGCCGCGGTCATCGAGCGGTCCCGCCGCCGGCGCGGCCCGCTGGTCGCCTACCTCTACCGCATCGACCTCGCGAAGCCCGTACGGCCGATGACCCCGGCGCGCGGTCGTGCGCTCGCAGCCGCGTTGAGGGCACGGCGTACCTGTCCGGTCTGCCGGGTGGTTCGCCCCTACTGCATTTCCCGGTCGCTCGGCGAGTGCGTGCACTGCGCTGACGCTCCCGGGCTCGCCGCATGACCCGACAGGCGAGAGCCCGGACGCTGCCGACCAAAGCACTGCGTCCGGGCCCTCTCTCGACTCCTTGGAAGGAGTGCACACCAGGATGACGGACACCACGATGAAGCCGGTAGAGGCCCCCGAGACACCGCCGGCCGCCGAGATTGCACCGCCCGCCCGGACCGAGACCACGCCGGCGCACGAGACGGCCCCGGCGGTGGAGCACACGCCGGGTGGCTGGCCGGTCGTCCCGCTCGCGTTGACGGGCACGAACGCGACGGCTTCGCTGCTGGGTTCGGCTGCGCTTGTGGGCGGTCCGGCCGCGCTGGCGGTCGCTGCGACCGGGGCGGCTGCGCTGGGGACCGCGGCCGCGGTCCGCACCCGCCGCGACCGGACGAAGCCGCATGCGCGCTCTGCCAGCAGGAAGGCCGCGGCCGGCGGACGCAGGGGCGCGGGTGGAGGTGTGCCGCGCCAGTCCCGTGGTTCGGCGCCGGGAACATCGGGCCGCAAGCCGGGCAAGGGCTCGGGCAAGGGCGCCGGAGTGGGACGCAGGTCCGCGTCGGCGGGTTCGGCGTCCGGCGGGCTCACGGCCCGGAAGGGCAAGGGCCACGCGTCCTCGAAGGCCGGTGCTGGCGCGCCCGGTTCGACTGGCGCGGGGAAGTCGCGCGGGCGGGTGGGGCAGGTCAAGGCCCTGCGGGAAGCCCAGCGCAGCGCGGCGCCCACGCGTGCGCAGCGCCGCGCTGCGGCCAGTGGTGCCCGGCGGTCGGCGGCCGATGCCCGGCGGGATGCCAAGTCCCGGGCTAGGAATGCGGCGTCGTCCGGCAAGGGGTCGGTGGGCCGCACGCTGGCGAGGGGGCTGGACCGTGCGGGCAGGGCCCGCGGCGCTGCCGTGGACAGGTCCCGCGCGGCGCGTGACCGGCAGGCGGCCGGGAGGGTGGCCGACCAGCGTTCGGCGCTGCGCAGGGCACCGGCCCGCAACAGGGCGCGTCGGGCGCTGCTGCGCTCCGCTTCCCGCTATCAGGGCCGCCGTCTGCTGGCTGTGCTGCTGGCCGGCGCCCTGGGCGTGATCGGGCTGGTGAGTACCCCGCTCGGCAGGCGGCTGGGGGTGTGGTGGATGCAGCACCCGGGCCGCCGTCTCTACGCCCGTATGACCGGCACGGCCGCCCAGCAGCGCACCGACCGCGACCAGTCCATCCGCGCAGCTCAGCAGGACGAGGAGGCTGCCGCCGAGGCCGAGGCGGCCGACGACGGCAGCGAGGAGATCAAGGACCGGGCCGAGCGCCCGGAGACACCCGTACCAGCCCCGAGCGAGGACACGACCGAAGGAGAGCACATGTCCGGTTTCAGGTTCGAGGACCACGCGGCCGAGATGGAGACCGCCGCACAGAGCTACGACCCCGACAACGCCATGGAGATCCTGGCCATGGTCGAAGGGCTCCCCGCCGCAATCACCTCGGTGGCGAACGTGATGAAGACCCTCGCCGAGCGTGCCGACTCCGAGTTCCCGCTGGAGAAGGAGGTCGCCGACGGCTTCAACGACATCTTCGGCGCGGTCATGAGCGCCGTGGCGGTCGCCGAGGACATGGGCCCGCTCTTCCGCCAGGCCCACGAGCAGGACATCGCCCGCCACGAGGACCCCCGCAACGGCCCGGAGGCCGAGAAGGGCTGGAACGTCTGAGATGAGCGCCCCCACCGTGAACCTGAACAAGCAGCCGAAGAAGACCACCACGCGGTCGAAGAAGTCGGCTGGCGGTGGGCCGGTGTGGGACTGGGCGGCCGGTCACGGACCCGTGACCGGCGCCCTGTCCGCCACCACCGGTGCCTTCGCCCTGGCCACCACCGGCGCCGCCGCCCACATGCCGCCCGGCTGGGCCCTGGGTATCGGGGCGGCCGGAGCGATCGGCCACACCGCGACCAGCCTCCGCGACAAGCTCTCCGCCCGCACCATCGGCATGCGCGCCGCCTCCTGGCTGGTGGGCGCGGGGTGGACGACCTGGGCCATGGCCACCGGCCCCCTCTCCTGGGCCGCCCTCGGCTCCCTGGCCACCCTCGGCGTGGGTATCGGCGCCTCGGCGCGCTCCACGCTGCTGCACGAGGAGGCGCGCGAGTTGGAGGCCACCGCCGCCGCTGAACGCCAGGTCGCCCGCGAGCTGTCCGCCGAGCGGCGGGCGATCGCCACCGAGTGGGCCGAGCGCATCCAGCGCGTGTGCGGCGTGACCGTGCGCGTGGTCGCCGTCGAGATGTGGCCCACCGGTACCGGCTTCACCCTCGACGCCGAACTCCCCGCAGGCGGGGTCACCTACGACAAGATCGCCCGCGAAGCGGGGCGCCTGTCGGGGGATGCTCGCCTGCCGCACGGCTGCACCGCCTCCGCCTCCCCCGGTATCCACCAGGGCCGGGTGCTGGTGGATGTGGCCACGGTCAACGTGCTCTCCCAGGAGCGCACCTACCCCACCGACTACGCCCCGCTCAGTCTCCTGTCGGGGCTGCCGTGGGGGATGCGGACCAACGGTGAGGAGTGGCGCGCCTACCTGCGCGAGCAGTGCGCCCTGGTGGTCGGGCCCACCGGCTCGGGCAAGACGAACATGGTCCACACGATCCTGGCCGGATTCGCCCGCGCCACCGACGTGCTGACCTGGGTCATCGACCTCAACTCCGGATCGGTCGGCCTGCCCTGGGTCAACCCCGCTCTCAACGACGACGGCACCTTCGCCGAGGGCATGGCACCGGGTGTGGACTGGCTCGCGGCCACCGAGGAGGAGGCCGTGCTCATGCTGGATGCGGCCATCGCGGTGGCCAAGGAGCGCAAGCGCTCCTACCAGGACCTGCTCTCCCGCGCGAACACCGACCTGCTGCCGGTCTCCGCGAAGATCCCGCAGATCATGCTGGTCATCGACGAAGGCGCTGAGATCCTGGCCAGCACCGACCGCGCCACCCGCAAGCTGGGCGAGAAGATCCTGGAGGTCATCCGCATCGCCCGCGCTATGGGTGTGCGCACCGTACTGACCGCGCTCGGGGCCACCGGGTCGGTGCTGGGCAACCTGATGATCCGCCGGGAAGGAAAGGTTCGCGTCGCCCTCACCGGAGGCGAGAGCGAGGGCATGGACCTGTCCAAGATGTTCCCCGGCTCCCGGGGCCTGCGCACCGACCAGGCCCCCTACAAGGGCGCCGGCTTCATGGGCACTCCCGAATCGGCGGCCGCGCTGTTCAAGGCATGGCGCATCCTGCCCAACCAGATCCGCGACATTGTCGCCGCCACCGCGGACCGACACCCGCTCCTGGACGCCAAGTCCGCCCGCGCCGCCGGCGACGCTTACACCCGCCGATGGGAGTCCGAGCGCACCGCCTGGTTGCGGGACGAGACCCCCGGCCCGAACGCCGGCAGCGCGGCGGACGACCGCCACGGTGGGGGGCTGAACCTCTCCGCCCTGCGGGACCGGCAGCCGCCGCCCAGCAGCAGGCCGGCCGACCAGGACGCGCTCCTGCAGAAGTTCCGCGCCCAGATCGACGCCCAGTTCGACACCGCACCCGACCACCGCGCCGAGCCGCCCGCGGCCGAGCAGCCGCCCCCCGCGTCGGGAGGCGGACTGCACCTGTCCGCACACGAGGACAACCCGGCCCGGGATGCCGCCCTCGCCCTGCTGCTGGCCGCCGGCCCCGAGGGCACCGGAGCCTCCGCCATCGCCCGCGGCCTGGCCGAGGAGTACGGCACCACCCGGCAGACCGTCGTCGGCTGGCTCAAGTCCTGGACCGACGACGGCACCGCCCACCGGGTCGGCACCGGCACCAAAGCCCGCTACGTCCACCACCGCCACACCCCCGGCAACGACACCCACAACTGAACGCTTGTCGCCTGTCGCTTGTCGCCCCGAGAAGACCCCTGCACGGCCCTCAGAGGCCCGAAAAGGGGCTTTGACCTGCGAGACGACAAGCGACAAGACAAGACAAGCGACAAGCCGCACGACAAGCAGACGACGGGCAGCACCCCCCCAACCGGGGCGCTGCCCGTCGCTCGTGAAGGGAGCAACTTGTGCACCCCGACACCACACACGAGATCCCCGCCCCCCGCGTACTCCACCCCCGACCCCTCACCCCGACCCCCATGACCGCCGCCGAGATCCCGCCCGGAGTCGAGGTCGTCACCCTCCCCGACGGACGCCGCACCCTCGCCTACACCCAACCCCCCAACCCCGCCGGGCGCCCGCAGACAGCACCGCCCGCGGGGGTGCCCGGGTGGGCGAAGACGACCGCGCTCCTGGCCCCGACCGTCGGCGCGGGAATCGGCGCCGGCGGCTTCGGCCTCTCCTACGCCGCACCCGGAGTCATCGCCATGACCGACGCTCTCTGGGCCACCGCCGCCCTCATCGCCACCGGATGCGGCGGCGCCGCTCTCCTCCTGTCCCGCTGGCGGAACCGCACCCCCGCCCACATCACCCAGAACATCACCGCCCACGGCCTCTTCGGCCGCGCCAACGGCACCATCAACAACCGCTGAGGAGCACGCCATGACCGTCTCCTTGTTCGTCCTGCTCGCTGCCGTCGTCTTCTTCCTGCTGCGTTCCCGCTCCGTCGGCACCTGGGCCGCGATAGCCGTCTTCCTCCTCGGCTTCTACACCGCCAGCACCGACGCCCGCTCCACCATCAACAACCTCGTCTCCTCCATCACCCACACCGCCAACAGCGTCGGTGGCTGACCGAAGGAGAACGCACGCCATGACCGACACCGCCCCCGAGAGGCAGACCAGCTACCTCTGCCTCGTCGACGAGGCAGAGGACTGGGGATGGGACGACTTGACGGCCGTCGTCTTCCCCGGCCATCTGCCTGACCGCATCGTGTGGGCCGCGCTCAACGCCCGCGCGCGGATCGTCTGGAACGACCCGCTGCACACCTACACCCCCGGGCAGCCGCAGCACCTCTACACCCGCCCCATCCCGTGCCCGGACCCCGCCTACTGCGGCTGTCACACCACCCACCCCGAAGCAACCGAGACCCCCACCTCGAACCCCATCACCTTCGTCGACTTTCTCTGAAAGGACGCCACCCATGGCCATGGGAGACACCCCCATCACGATCACCGGCAACCTGACCGACGACCCCGAGCTGAAGTTCACCACCTCCGGCGCCGCACTAGCCCGCTTCACGGTGGCCTCCACACCGCGGCAGTTCGACCGCGAATCGGGCCAGTACAAGGACGGCACCGCGATGTTCCTGCGCTGCTCGGCCTGGCGCGGCCTGGCCGAGAACACCGTCGCCTCCCTGGGCAAGGGCCACCGCGTGGTGGTCTCCGGACGGCTGCGGCAGCACAACTGGCAGACCCCCGAGGGCGAGAACCGCTCCATGCTCGCCATGGAGGTCGACGAGATCGGCCCCTCCCTGCGGTTCGCCACCGCCCAGCCGGTCAAGGCCACCGGCAGCAACACCGGTGGGTCCGGCGGCCCGAAGGCCGAGGGCGCAGACCCGTGGAACAGCAAGCCGCAGTACAGCGACAACCCCCCGTTCTGAACACGCCCCGGGGCGAGCGCCCGCTCTCGCCAAAGATGCGCGCTCGCCCCGGCTCTCCCCCATCCCCTACTTCGACAGGACAGGAGACCTCCAGCATGCCCCAACAACCCCCGTCCACGCTGCTGGCCGCAGCCCTCGACCTGGCGGCGCACGGGCTGCCCGTGCTGCCCCTCAGCCGCGGGAAGCGCCCCTTCGGCAACTGCACCGCCTGCACCGGCAACGCCTGCGGCGGACGGCCGAACATGAAGCACGCCGGCGCCTGCCACTGCCCGCACGTGTGCCACGCATGGGCAGCCGCCACCACCGATCCGCACGTGCTCACCTCGCGCCCCTGGCAGGCGGCCTGGCAGCGCGCCGCCCACCTCGCCTACCACCCGGCAGGCGCCGGGCTGACCGTCGTCGACCTCGACAACGCCGAGGCCGTGGCCTGGGCCCGCGCCACGCTCCCGCCCACACGGAACGTGGACACCTCCCGCGGGCAGCACTGGATCTACCGAGGGGTCATGTCCTCGGCCAACCGCGTGCGGCCCGGTGTGGACCTCAAGTCCCACGCCGCCTACGCCCGCTGGCTGGGCACCGGCACCGGCACCCCGGCCCCCCTGCCCAGCGTGGTGCGGGCGCTGGTCGAAGAAGAGACCACCCGCCCCCGCGCGCGGGTGGTCTCTTCACCCGGAGCGTCCGGCACCTGGCAGCGGCGCCCGGCACACGGCTGCCGCCACACCGAGGGCTACGTGCGCACCGGGCTGGAGCGCGGCCTGGCCAAGGTCCGCGCCCGCACCGAGCAGGGCGCCGGATCGCAGGCGTTCGGCGTCGCCCAGTTCCTCGCCACCCGCCACACCGCCTGCCCCGGCCCCTGCGGCCTCGACACCCTGGCCGAGCAGATCGTGGCCGCCGCCGTCTCCGTCGGAGTCCCCGAGCCCTACGCCCGCCGCGCCGTCGCCAACGGCATGACCGCAGGCCAGGGGACAGCATGACCAGCCCTCCCGCCACCGCGCACCACAAGCCGGCGCCGCCACGGGCCACCGCACAAGAGAAGGTCGCCCGTCAGGGCGCCCTTTCAGCTCTTCCCCCCGACCAGCAGCCCACCCGGCCGCCTGCCCGCGGCGGCCGGTATCCCGTGGCCTGGCTGACCGTCACCGCGCCCGGCCGCGGGACCGTGCCCACCGCCACCTCGGTGTGCGGCTGCGGACGCAACCGCAGCGCCGTCGGTCACCGCAAGGTGGCCGCGCTGGTCGAGGAACACACAGCCCACCGCACCATCTGCCCGCTGCTGAACCGCACCGAAGGGAGGGCGGCCGCATGACCGAGCCCATCGACGGCGCCGCACTGCTCGACGACGTCGAGCGCTTCCACCGCCGCTTCAACGTCTTCCCCACCGAAGCCGCCTACGTCGCCGTGGCGCTGTGGGACGCGCACGCGCACCTGATCGACGCCTTCGACGGCACAGCCCGCATCGCGTTCCTCTCCCCGGAACCGGGCTCGGGCAAGTCCCGGGCTCTGGAGATCTCAGAAACCCTCACCCCGAACGCCGCGATGCTGGTCAACGCCTCCGCCAACGCGCTCTTCCGGCTGGTGGAGGCGTCCGAGGGCCTGCCCACGCTGCTCTTCGACGAGATCGACACCGTCTTCGGCCCCAAGGCCGGAGACAACGAGCCCCTGCGCGGCTTCCTCAACTCCGGCTACCGGCGCGGTGCCAAGTCCCTGCGCTGCGTCGGAGACGGCGCCAACCAGAGCGCGGGATGGTTCCCCTCGTTCTGCGCGGTCGCCGTGGCCGGACTCGGTTCCCTCCCGGACACGATCCTGACCCGCTCGGTCATCATCCGGATGCGCAAGCGCGCCCCCAACGAGAAAGTCGAGCCCTACCGCCGCCGCGTCCACGAGAAGCAGGGCCACGCCCTGCGGGACCGGCTCGCCGAGTGGGCCGCCACCGTCCATGACCAGGTGGCCGAGGCATGGCCGCAGATGCCCGAAGGCGTCACCGACCGCCCCGCCGACGTATGGGAGCCCCTCCTCGCCGTGGCCGACGCCGCCGGCGGGACATGGCCCGAGCGGGCCCGCGCCGCCTGCATCGAGCTGGTGACCGCCGGCCAGGACAACGAGGAAGCCTCCCTCGGCATCCGGCTTCTCACCGACCTGCGCGACCGCGTCTTCTGCGGCGCCGACCGCATGCCCACCGCCGTCATCCTCGAATGCCTCCTGAGCATGGACGACGCGCCCTGGGCCGACATGGACGACAAGCCCCTCAACGCCCGCGGCCTCGCCCGCGTGCTGGGCCAGTACGTCAGGCCGGACAACAAGCCCATCAAACCGCGGGGAATCCGCACCCCCTCCGGCTTCCCCAAGGGCTACTACGCCGAAGACCTCGCGGACGCCTGGGAGCGCTACTGCCCCCCACCCCCCGAGAAGTCCGCCACGTCCGCCACGTCCGCCACACCGCAGGTCAGCGGCGGTGCATCCGTGGCGGAAAGCCCCTCCGACAGCCGCCACACGCCGCCGGAAACCGACACACCGCCGCTGAGCCTGGTGCGCTGACCAGCACCCACACCGGGACGCATCCGCGCGCCCCGGTGTGGCAGCACCAATCCGCCACACAACCGCAATCCGCCACACCCGCAGCCCTCTGACCTGCGGTGTGGCGGCGTGGCGGACGTGGCGGATTCCCCAGACCGGAGACGGAGAGCCCCGAAGGAGCCACACATGGCCCACCCCCAGAAGCTCAAGCTCAGCGAAGAAGAGATCGGAGCGAGTGCCCCCCAAGCAGCTCCGTCCGTCCGAATGCACAGCGTCGAAGAGGCGGGGCGAATGCTCGGTCTGAAGCGCTCGATCACGTGGGAGGAGATCCGGTTTGGGCGGTTGAAGTCTGTCCGGGTCGGCCGCCGGCGTCTCGTCCCGACCGAATACATCGAGCAGTACGTCGAACTGCTCAAGCGCGAGGCTGACTCCGACCTCGCCGCGTAGTCCATCCAGACATCTCATAAGCCGAGCCGGGCCGCCCGAGGGCGGCCCGGCTCTTGTGCGAAAGGACCACGACTCAGCTCATGGCCGACCACGGCGAGAACAAGCGGGGCCAGGGTGAGGACTCGATCTACTGGGACAAGTCCAAGAACCGGTACGTCGGCGCGATCTCGGACGGCTTCACTCCGTCCGGCAAACGCCGCCGCCCCAAGGTGACCGGCAAGACCAAGACCGAAGTCCGGCGGAAGCTGCGAGAGCTGCGCAAGGAGCTGGACGCCGGCACGCGAGTCCCCGCCCGCTACACCGCTGGCGAAGCCGTCAAGGACTGGCTCAAGCGCGGACTGACCGGCCGGGACGATTCGACGGTCGAGTTGTACCGCGGCTTCGCGGAAAAGCACGTCATCCCGCTCATCGGCAAGACGAAGTTGAAGGAGCTCAGCGCCGACGACGTTGACGACTGGCTGCACGACCGGGCCCAGTACGTCTCCACGCGGACCCTGCGCATTCTGCATTCGATCCTGCGGCGCTCAATCACCCACGCCCAACGCCGTGACCGGGCCGTGCGTAATGTCGCCCTGCTCGTGACCACTCCGGAAGGTCTGGAAGGCCGGGAGAGCAAGTCATTCTCGCTGGAAACGGCGAAGAAGATCCTCGTGACGGACGAAGGCTCCCGAACACATGCCTACGTCGTCACCTCACTTCTCGGGGGCGCCCGCCCGGAAGAGGCGCGGGCCCTCATCTGGGGACACGTGCATTTGGACCCTCCTGCGGACTTGGGGGACGACGCGAGAGAGGAGTGGTGCCCGTACTTGGAGGTATGGCGCTCCACCCGGCGGCACGGCGACACCAAGACCAGAAGGAGCCGGCGCACTCTGGCACTGCCTGCCTACGCTGCCGAGGTCCTGCGACTGCACCGCGCTCGGCAGCAACGGAGCCACGCTCGCCGGAAGCGGCAGTGGGACAGCTCTACACTCGTCTTCGCCACCCGGGACGGCGGCAAGCTCGCCGCGGGGAACGTGCGGCGCGACTTGCGGAAGCTGCTGACGAAGGCTGATGTCGAAGACCCGGATGACTGGACGACCCGGGAGCTCCGAACCACCTTCGTGTCGCTGCTCGCGGATCACGGTCTGTCGAGCGAGGACATCGCTCCCCTGGTGGGCCACCGCAGCACCATCACGACGGAGGTCGTCTACCGGAAGCAGATCCGCCCAGTGATCAACAAGGGAGCGAAGGCCATGGACGACGTCTTCGCCGACATCACGAAGAAGGACGACCCACAGCCCGAGTGACCCGAAGCCGTGGCTCCCTGTTTGGCTCCCCGGGGAGGCATGTACACAGCAAGGGGTCCCCGCAGATCTCTGCGGGGACCCCTTGCGTTGCTGGTCAGAGCCTTGACGGCACAGTGGGCACAACTGGGATCGAACCAGTGACATCCTGCTTGTAAGGCAGGCGCTCTACCGCTGAGCTATGCGCCCGGAGCATGTGCGGGTCGACAGCGTACCTTGCCTGGTGGCGGACAGTGCAAACGTGAGGTACGGGAGCACCCGCGAACGAATCAGCTCGTGTGTTCGTTGAGCCCAGGTGGGAGAATGAGCACCGGTCCAGGAGTCACAGGCACATACGGGGAGAGGTCACGTGACGGCGATGAACGGCGGTGGAATCCGCCGCTGGGGCTGGGGCAGTGGCCGCGCGGACCAGCTCCGGGCCGACGCGCAGACCGCGAAGGACTCCGCCGCCGCCGCGTTCTACGAACTCGACACCGCCCAGCGCGAGCTGCGCATCTCCATAGAGACCATCAGCGCCGTCGACAGCTCGCCCGCCGGGCGCAAGGCCGCGGCGGACTTCGCCGAGCTCGGCAGGCGCATCGACAGCGTCAGCCACGACTACATCACCGCGGTCGACTCCCACGACCTCGACCGCGACGATCTGGACGGCGCCGCCGCCTCCCGTGCCCGCACCGAGCTGGACCGGGCACGCGGCGAGCTGGAGCGGGCCAAAGGCGACCTGGACCGGTTCGCGCAGAGCCTCGGCCCGTTGCTGAGCAGCGCGGAGAACCAGCTCGCCCGCCTCGCCCCCGCCGTCGAGCGGGCCCGGCAGTCGCTGCTGGCCGCCAGCAACGCGCTGGACGCGGTGCGGGCCGAGGGGCTGCGCGCCGACGACCTCGCGGGGCGGCTGGCGGCGCTCTCGCCCGAGCTGACCAAGCTCAACGAGGGCGCGGGCACCCACGGGGTGCAGGAAACCGTCCAGCGCGCGGACCGGGTCGTACGGGAGGCCGAAGCGATCCGCGCGCAGGCCGAGGGGCTGCCGCAGCAAGCGGCCGACATCGACAAGCGGATCGCCTCCCTGCGCACCCGCACCGAGGCACTGCAGAACCGGGCCGGGCAGGTGGAGCCGGTCCTCAGCGAACTGCGGCGGCGGTTCAGTGCCGCCTGCTGGCAGGACCTGCAGCAGGTGCCGCAGCAGGCGGAGCGCTCGGCACGGCAGGCGGGCGAGAAGCTGCGCGAGGCCCGCACAGCCCGCGAGGAGCAGCGCTGGCCGGACGCGACGGCGCTGCTGTCGACCGTACGGGCGCTGCTGAACACCACCGACGAGGCGGTGAAGGCCGCCGGGGACCGGCTGCAGCGGCTCAACGAGGTCTCCTTCGACCACAGCGGTGAGGTCGAACGCACCCGCTTCGCGATCCGCGACGCGCAGCGGCTCGCGATGGCCGGGCGTGCCACCCCTGACCCCCGGCATGCGCAGCCGCTGGACAACGCGGTGGAGCGGGTGGACCGCGCGGTCGCCTCGCTCACCGGCCGCCACCCGGACTACTGGCACCTGCTGACCGAGCTGGACGCGGTCAAGGAGACGGTGCAGCAGGTGGTCGACCAGATCCGCCAGGAGCGCGCGTCGGGCAACTGAGGCCGCGTACCGCCGCAGCCCCCGGCCCCGTGCGCCGTCCCGGCCTCGTGCGCTGTCCCGGCCCCGCCGCGCCGCCGCGGGCGGCACTGCTGGGGGCTCGGGGTCGGGGTCGCCCGGGCCGTCACCGAGCGTCGCTGTTGAGGCGGGACCGCTGCGGGCTGATGCTGAAGGGGACAGCCGAGCGCTTTCCAGCCGCCCCGAGGGGGTTCCCGTGGCCGCGTCGCCGTCCCCCGCCCGCGCCTCTCGCCACCGCCGCGTGCTGCCGCGCGGGCGGCGGGTTCTGGACGAGCACATGCCGGTGCACCACAAGCTGAGCAGAGTCTATCGACTGGGCTCGGCTCTGGTCGGTGTCATCCTGACCTTCTTCGGCGTCCTGGGGCTCACCGACAACATCGGGTTCTTCGACACCGGTGGCGACCAGGTGGGCGGACTGAGCACGAATGGCGCACTCAGTGTGCTCTCCGTCGTGGTGGGCCTGCTGCTGTTCGCCGGGATGGTGCGCGGCGGGAACTTCGCCTCCAGCCTCAACATCACTTTCGGCGGTCTGTTCCTGCTCAGCGGATTCGTCAATCTGGCGCTGCTGGAGACCAGCTTCAACATGCTCGCGTTCGAACTGCAGAACGTGCTGTTCAGCTTTGCCGTCGGGCTGCTGCTGCTCGTCTTCGGGATGTACGGGCGCGTGGGCAGTGCCCTGCCGTACGACAACCCGTACTGGCAGCAGCGCCACATGGACGAGGCCGCCCGTGCCCGGCGGGGGCACGGGCGGAACGAGCAGCGGACGCGTGCCCGGTTGCGGGGCGAGGAACTGCGGCGCCGGGCCTCACTCTTCGGCGGAGCGGAGGACGCGGGGAGCTCCGGCGGGAAGGAAGAGCTGCATCCGGGCGACGACGGCGGGCAGCGGGGCGCGGACGGCGACAGGGACGGCGACGGCGAGAGCGACGGCGGACAGCGGGACGGCCGGTGACCGGGCCCTGTCACCCCTCCGGCAGCGCCGCGGGCGGCGGCCCGATCGGCTCCGCTCCCCTCGGCGTCAGCCCGCCCGGCTCGGTCCTGACCGGCTCCGGGTCGGTCAGCTCGGCCAGTGCGGAACCCATCCCCAGCAGTACGGCCTCTCCGGCCAGGACGCCGCGGTCGGGCAGCACCCGCAGGTGCGGCAGCCGCAGACCGCTGTCGGCGAGTTCGCCGTGCGCGGGGCGCCACGCCGTATCGGCGAAGCGCAGCAGATCGGCGTCGAGCAGGGAGTCGCCCGCCGCGAAGGTCCGCGCCGCACCGGTCCGGCGGGCCACCTCGGCGACGGCGGCGCTCTTGGTGAGCGGATTCGGCACGGCGTAGATCTTGCGCCCTTGCAGGGAGACGCTCCAGCCCTGCGGGCCCGCCCAGTCGGCGAGCTCCCGGACCCAGGAGCCGGGCAGGAGCGCCCGGTCGACCACCAGATAGGCGAACAGTCCGTCCGCGACGCGCTCCTTGAGCAGCCACTCCGGGCGGGCCAGGCGCAGCATGTGGGCGCGGACCAGATCGAGCGGGGCGCACGCGGTCAGCCGCTCGCGCACCCGCTCCCGCCACGCGGGATCGCTCACTCCGTCCACCAGCAGATGGCCGCCGTTGGCGCAGACCGCGTAGCGGGGCGGCGGGCCGGGCAGCCGTACCCGGCGGTACTGCTCGGGGGTCCGCGTGGTGGCGGGCACGAAGACGGTGCGGTCCGCGAGCTCGCTCAGCAGCCGGGCGGCGTCCTCCGTCATGAAGGACAGCGGACGGCTCTCGTACGTCTCGACGCACAGCAGCCGGGGCGCCCGGGCGTCGGGCATGGTCAGTTCCAGCGCCGCGGCGGAGTAGATGAGCGTGCGGTCCAGATCGCTGGCGACCAGGGTGCTTCCCGCTGCCGGGGCCGGGGCCGGTCCCGTGCCCCTGTCCGGGCCCGCGTCCGTGCCCATGCCGAGCCCCGGGTCCGGAGTCGGCGGTGTCGGCGGGGTCATCGGGCGGCCTTCCCGTCGGCGCCGGTGGCACCGCGCGTGTAGCGCGGGTGGACGATACCGACACAGCGGTAGGGCAGCTCCTCGACCTCCTCGACGGGTACGCCGCGCTGGGCGGCCAGCAGCCGTACGTGGTCGAGGTCGGCGCCCGCGCCACGCCGCGCCAGGATGCGCCACGGGACGCGGCGCAGCAGGACCCGGGTGGTCTCGCCCACCCCCGGTTTGATCAGATTCACGTCCCCGATGCCGTACGCCTCGCTGATCTCCTCCACAGCCTGCCAGCCCGCCCAGGTCGGGGTGCGGTCCGCGGAGGCCGCCGCCGCGGCGTCCCGGGCCGCATCCGCCCGGACCGCGGGGAAGCACGCCGAGACCGTGTCCACGAAGTGCCCCGACAGATCGCTCCCCGACAGCTCACGGTAGAACTTCGCGCCGTGGAAGTCGTGCGGGCCCACCAGGTCCGCGCGCAGCACCGTACGGGAGATCAGCCCGGAGACGGTCGAGTTCAGACAGGCGGAGGGGATGAGGAAGTCCTCCCGGGTGCCGAACGTGCGCACACAGGAACCGGGGTCGGCCAGCACCGCCAGCTCCGGGTCGAACCGGGGGTGCGCGGCGAGGGCCTGGGCCAGCTCGTGGGTGATGGCGCCCTTGCCGGTCCAGCCGTCGACGAAGACGACGTCGGCCGGGTCGTGATGGGCGGCCAGGTAGGCCAGCGCGTTGGTGTCGATGCCGCGGCCGCGGACGATCGAGACGGCGTAGTGCGGCAGGTCCAGGCCGTGCGCGTAGCGCGCCCAGCGGCGCATCAGCACCCCGACCGGCGTACCCGCCCGGGCCAGCGAGACCAGCACGGGGCGCGGCCCGCGCTCGGCGAGCACCGTCTCGGTGACGGTGCCGACCGCGCGGGCCAGCCGCTCGGCCGCGGACTCCAGCGCGTCGTGGAAGAGCCGCTGGTACTCCGCGGACGGCTGGTACTCCACGGGCAGCGACTCCGCATAGTGCGCGCCGCCCGCCTGGATGGCCTCCTCGCGCTCCTCGGTGGGCGCCTCCAGTTCGACGTCGGACAGATCGCGCAGCAGCCACGCCACCTCGTCCTGCGGGTACGAGGAGAAGGCCGGGCCGTGCAGCGGCGCGGGAAGACGCCGGGCGGTACCGTCCGGAACGTAGGAGGGGACGACGGACAGCACCACCTCGGGGACACATCCCGCGAGCTGGTCCAGCAGCCCCCGGGGGGCGTGCAGCGCGGGGGTGTCGCCCACGCTGTCCACGACCGCCACGACGGCGTCGAAGCCCTGACCGGCGATGTTGTAGGCGTAGCGCTCAACGGGGCCGTGAGCACCACCCGGGTCTGCCCCGTCGGCCCCGTCGACCTCGTCGGCCCCGTCGGCCGTGCTGTCCGGTCCGTCGTGGGGCGGCAGGTCGTGCGCGGGGAAGCGCAGCGCGGTGCGTATCGCATACCCCGGGTCGTCGACGGCCAGGACGGGCGAGCGGGTCGTGGTGGAGAAGCGGACCTCCGCCCGCCCCTCGGCGCGCCGCTCCAGCTCGGCCGCGAGCATGAGCGGCGCGTACATCAGCTCCTCGCTCCCGAGGACGAGGACGCGAGGCGGCGCGCCGTCCGCGGGCACCGCAGGGACGCAGTCCAGCGCCCGGAGCACCCGCTCGGCCATGCCCGGCAGCGCGGCCTCCAGACGGAGCTGCTCGCGCGGCCCGAAGCCGTGCCGCGCGCCGTCCGGAAGCCCCTGCGGCCAGTCCGGTTCCACCCGGCGCACGGCGCCCCGCGCCTCCGGCGGCGGTGCGGGACGGGGTCCGCCGCGATGCGCCGCGACCAGTTCCCGGCCGCGCTCCAGCACATCGTCGGGGAGCCCTACTCGGCCGGCGGCCAGCGCCACCACGTCGATGCGGGCGCCCAGCTCGGCGGCGAACTTCTCCAGCGCTGCCACATCCGCCCCACCACGGGTGTCGACCAGCGCGGCCACGACATACCGGTCGCGGGGGTGGGCGGCGTGCAGCGCCGCGACGGTGTTGCGCACCGTCCGGCCGGTGGAGAGCTCGTCGTCCACCAGCACCAGCGGCCCGCCGGTGCGCAGCGCGCCCGGATCCTCGGGCAGCAGCAGGTGCGAGGTGGCGTGGCTGTGCTCCTCCTCGAAACCGCCGAACCGGGCCACCCCCGGCACCGGGCGCCGCGTGGAGTGCAGCGCGCTCACGCGGCTGCCCATGCCGTGCGCGACGGTGAGTCCGAGTCCGGTCGCGGTCTCCGCGAAACCGAGCACCACGGAACGGGCGGCCTCCGCTGCGCCCAGCCGCTCACGCACCCGCTCCCCCAGACGGCGGCCCGCATCCAGGACCGCCGAGGGGCGCTGCGGAACATGCTTGCCCAGAACGGTGGAGACCAGCAGATGGGCGCGCTTGGGATTGCGCCGCAGCGCCAGGCCCAGGAGCTCGCGCAGCCCCTCGTCCTCCAGCCGCACCCCGAGCCGTTCGGCCACCCATGTGCCCGTCCACACCTCCGGGTCCGTCTCCGCCGTAGTGTGCGGGCCGGCCCCGGCCCGCGTCCCGGCCGCACCGGCCTCCCGTACACTCGCGTTCACTTGACTCCCGCCGCCAGCAGTTCCACGAAACTCACGCCCTCGCGCGCCACCCCGAAGACCTCGCCGCGCAGCAGTGTGCGCTCGGCCCAGGCCCGGTGCGGCTTCACCTCGTTCATCTTGTTCGTATACGCGGAGCGGACCACTCCGCCACCGCCGCGCTCGGGGCGCAGCACATCGGTCGCATCGCAGAACTCCTCGTGGCTGACGACCGACAGCGCGTGTACGGGAGCCACGTGCGAGGGATGGATGCAGGTCTTGCCCAGCAAGCCGTTGGCCCGGTCCAGTTCGATCTCGCGCAGCAGACCGTCCAGATCGTGCTCGATCAGCGCGGCGCGCACGTCCTCGGCGCGGCCGCTCAGGAACGGACTCCGCCGCAACTGCGGCTTGAACATCCTCTCCTGCTGCCGGAAATATTCCCATACGGGCCCGGTCACCGTGAAGCCGGTGCCGTCGGCCCGGCCCAGCACGTTCACCACATCCGCGATGACCGAGGCGACGATCTGCACGTCGTAGGCGGTCATCTCCGGCGTGCGGCGCAGCCCGTAGGCGGCACAGAAGTCGGTGACGCCCAGCCGCAGCGCGAGGACCCGCTCGCGGTACTTCTCCAGAGTGCGGGCGATCCCGGCGAGCGCATCCGTGCGGGTCTCCCGGTGCAGCAGTTCGGGCGACTCCAGGACGGGCATCGCGAACAGCCGCCGCCCGGACGCCGCCTCCGCCTCGGTGAGCGCCTCCAGGAACGGCACCGAGCGGTCCCCGGTGAACTTGGGCAGCACGAAACCCGACAGCAGCCGCGCCGCCGGGCCCAGCCTGCGCACCAGACCGGTGATCTGCCCGGACTCCCGCACCCGTACGAACAGCAGTGGCAGGTCGTCCGCCCCAGCCCGGTCCGCCAGGTCCCGGAGCTGACCGACGAGGTTGTCCTCGGCCAGCGGCACCTCGGCGTCGGCGATCGAGTCCTCCAGGCAGAGCACCATCGAGACCACGCCGCGCGCCGCCTGCTTGAGCACGTCGTCGGCGAGCGCGGCTCTGGTGGCCGGACTGTAGAGAGTGGCGCCGAGCGCGATCGCGAGGGTGCCCGCGTCCGCTTCGGAAGTGAACTCGGCCGGCTCACGGTGGAAGAGCGCGCTTCGGCGCTCAGGCGTCAGATGCCTGAAATGCCGCATGGATATCCCCGTCCCGCCGTCCCGGCGCCCGTGCGCGTCGCTCCGGCGTACCTGTGGCGTCACGCGGTGGCGGTGGTCCTGCCGGGGCCGCCGTGGTGCCGCGTCGCTGCTCATCGTACGTTCGAGCGTCGCTCTCGAGTTCCCCTGCCTGGACAGCGGCCGCACCCGGCCCGCTCTGCGGAGCCGCCGGGCGCCCCCGCGAACACGCCCCGTCGCCGCCGCGGCACATCCCGCGTTGTCGAGGGGGGCCGTCCGGGGGCAGGATGAAGACATGACGCACGCGATGACGAAGGGGTCGAACATCCCGCTGGAGTCCAGGACGGTCCGCGCCGTGCTCTGCTGGGCCCCCGGCGCCGGAGTACCGGATGTCGATGCCTCGGCTCTGCTGCTCGGCCCGGACGGCAAGGTCCGCTCCGACGACGACTTCATCTTCTACAACCAGCCCCGCCACCCCTCGGGGCTGGTGCGGCACCTGGCCAAGAAGCGCGAGCCCGAGGGGCTGCGCGACACCGTCGAGGCCGACCTGGGTGCGCTGGACGCCTCCGTGGACCGCGTGCTGCTGGCCGCCTCCGCGGACGGCGGCAGCTTTGCCGCCGTCCGGGACCTGCGGCTGCTGCTGCACGACGCGGGCAACCCGGACGGCGGAACCGAGCCCGGGCCCGGCGGAGCACTCCTCGCCCGCTTCGACATCGAGCCGGAGACCGGCGGCGAGACGGCCATGGTCTGCGGCGAGCTCTACCGGCGCGGAGACGGCTGGAAGTTCCGGGCACTGGGGCAGGGCTACGACACCGGGCTGGTCGGCCTCGCCACCGAGTTCGGCATCACCGTCGACGAGAACGAGGCCCAGGCCGGAGCCGGACGGCGCACCGACCCGGGGCGGACGCACTCCCCCGAGCACGATCCGGACGCGACCGTGGCCCACTCGCCCCGGCCCGACACGCTCGGCTCCGAAGACTTCCGGCTCAGCTCACCCGCCGGGACGGTGCCCCAGCCGCCGCCCGAGCCCGGCTTCCCGGAGCCCGACCCGGTACCACCCGAGCCGCACCCGGAACCCGGACCGCCGCCGGAGCCCGGCCCCGAGCCGGTACCGCCGGGCCCGCCCGGTCCGCCGCCGGGGCCCACCCCCGGCCCCGGTCCCGGCCCCGGACCGGACCCCGCGCCGCCGCCGCAGCCGCAGCCGCCCGCTCCGGAGCCCCCGGAGCCGCAACCGGATCCGGCCGGGGTGGCGGCCTCGGCCGTCACAGCGCAGGTGCCGCCGCCCGGCGCGCCGCCGTTCGGGCCTCAGGGAGCAGGGCCTCAGCGGGTAGCCGGTGTCCCGGCTCCGCCGGAGCAGCCGCCCGGCTACGGCTACCCGCAGCCGCCACACCATCCGCCTCAGCAGCCACCCGCCACCCAGCCGGCCTACGGCTACCCGCAACCCACCTACGGCTACCCCCAGCCGGACCCGGCGTTCGCGCTGCCGCCCCAGGGGCCGCAGTTCCTGAACCGCTGAGCGCGGCACCTCCGGCGCCGGAGGCGGCTGTCCACGGCGCCGGGGGGCGGCCCAGCACCAGGGCGCCGCGGCGGAAGTACGGCGGGTGGGGCAGCGGGCCGGGCCGTACCGGCTCAGACCTTCTGCGTCTTGTAGCCCCGGCCCCACTGCAGGCCCCAGCCGTAGAGCCGGTCCAGCTCCGCCTGGAAGCCGTAGACGTAGCGGACCTCCCGGCGCACCTTCAGCTCGCCCTTGACGTTCTCCATCAGCAGCACGGCGCACGAGCGGGCCTGCGGAGCGCGCTCGTCCAGACCCACCTCCACATGGGGGCCGTTACTGGGGATGAGCGTGACGACCGCGTGCGTCCGGTCGAAGGCCGGGGTGCCGTCGTAGATGTAGACGAAGAAGAGCAGCCGCTTCAGCTCCTCCCGGTGGTCGAGGTTGACATAGAGCGTCTCCCCGGAGGGCGAGCCGAACCGGTCGTCACCGGTGAGCTTGATGTAGGGGGGCGCGTTCCAGTCCCCCAGGAAGTTGCCGAGCGGCTGGACGACGCCCTTGGTGCCGTCCGTCAACTCGTACATGCACGCCAGATCCAGGTCGACGTTGACAACACCCTGGGTGTGGGCCTGCACCACGGTCGGCTTGAACGCTCTGAGCGGGTGCCGTAGCGAACCGCCGGTCCGCCGGCCGACCCCCTCCACATCCGAACTGCGCATCCGCCAGGAGAGGTTGACCTGCAGACTGCCACTGTCGGCGCCCTGCTTGGTCAGCGACAGCTCCGCGTGCCGCTTGGTCAGCTCCATCGCGTACGTCGACGGACCGCCGACCGTGTCGAACTTGGGTCCGCGCCGGGACATGCCCACACCCCGCCGCCAGTTCTCCCACAGGGAGACCATCCCGCACCCCCACTCGCGCTCGAGCCCCGATCCACCGCAGCGGGGCGGCTCCGGGACGGCCGTACGGACCCCTTCGGCCCGCACCGTCACAGAAGCCGCCCCGCTGGGAGCGTTCCTCAATCAGCAGCCGGTCACACGCGCGCGGTGACCTCGGATTGCTCGGGATCCTCCCCGTCGTCCCCGCCGTCCCCGTCTCCCCCGGCCACCTCGAGCGCGCGGTTGCGGCGCAGCGAGGACCAGAAGGAGAGCGCGATCAGCACGACACCGACCAGACCGGTGATCACTTCGTTGATCTGATACTTGACGGTGACGAGCAGGATCACCGAGAGGGCGCCGATGGCGTAGTGCGCACCGTGCTCCAGGTAGATGTAGTCGTCCAGGGTGCCCTGGCGCACCAGGTAGACCGTGAGGGAACGGACGTACATCGCGCCGATGCCCAGGCCGAGCGCCATCCAGAAGATCTGGTTGGTGACCGCGAAGGCGCCGATGACGCCGTCGAAGGAGAACGACGCGTCCAGGACCTCGAGGTAGAGGAACATGAAGAAGGCCGCCTTGCCGGCCAGTCCGACGGCCGAGGGCTGCTTCCCCGCCTTCTTGGCCTGCTCTTCTTCCTCCTGCTCGCGCTCCTCCTCCTCTTCGAGTTTGTCCTCGAAGTGGCCGGAGAGTCCGTTGACGATCAGATAGGTGATGAGACCGGCGACACCCGAGAGCAGCACCGTGCCCGACTTGTCGGCGTGCCCGACGTGCTGGTGCGCGGTGGTGGCCAACGTGGTCGCCGTGACCAGCAGGGCGATCAGGGCGATGCAGACGGAGAGTCCGTCGATCTTGGAGAGCCGGGCGAGCGGGCGCTCCAGCCAGCCGACCCAGGTCTCCTCCCGCTCCTCGAGGATGAAGTCGAGGAAGATCATCAGCAGGAACATCCCGCCGAACGCGGCGATGGCCGGATGCGCGTCCGTGACCAACTGCTCGTAGCGGTCGGGGTTGTCCAGAGCGACCCGTACCGCCTCGATCGGGTCGACCTGCGCGCTGATGGCGACAATGATGACCGGGAAGACCAGCCGCATGCCGAATACCGCGATCAGAATGCCGATGGTGAGGAAGATCTTCTGCCAGAAGGCGTTCATCTTCTTCAGCACGCCGGCGTTGACGACCGCGTTGTCGAACGACAGGGAGATCTCCAGGACGGAAAGGATCGCCACGAGGGCGAACGCCTCCCACCCCCAGAAGAACGCCGCTGCAGCCAGTCCGACGGCGGTGACGCCGAAGGACCAGCCAAAGGTTTTCAGGAGCACTGGCTTCCCAATCCGCTGTCCGGTCTGCATAGGTTCACAACAGGGCGAGCGCCCTTTGACGGCTGCGACTCCGAAGTCGTCTAACTCCGAAGTCGGCTAGGCGACATTGACGCCGAAGTCTAGAGCGATGCCCCGCAGGCCCGACGCATACCCCTGACCGACGGCACGGAACTTCCACTCCCCGCTGTAACGGTAAAGCTCTCCGAAGATCATCGCCGTCTCGGAAGAGGCATCCTCGGTGAGGTCGTAGCGGGCCAGCTCGACCCCGTCCTCCTGGTTGACGACGCGGATGTACGCCTCGGCGACCTGGCCGAAGGTCTGGTGCCGGCTCTCGGCCTCGTAGATCGAGACCGCGAAGACGATCTTGTCCACCTGCGGCGGCACCAGCGGAAGGTCCACCAGGACCGTCTCGTCGTCGTCACTGCCGGTGCCGCCCACCAGCTCGTCGCCGGTGTGCTCGACGGAACCGTCCGGACTCTTGAGGTTGTTGTAGAAGATGAAGTACTCGTCGCCGAGAACCCGGCCGCCGGAACACAGCAGTGCGCTGGCGTCGAGGTCGAAGTCGGCGCCCGTGGTGGATCGGGCCTTCCAGCCCAGACCGACCCGAGCCTGGGTCAGGTTCGGTGCGGCCTTCGAGAGGGAGACGTTTCCCCCTTTGGCGAGCGTGACGCTCATGTTTCTGGTCCTCTCCCCGGCTGGTGGCTCGGCCGTGCGGCCCGCGCCACAGTGCGTCCAGTCTCTCCGTACCACCGGGCGCCGCACACCTCCGGGGCACGGAAGTCTGCGGCGCCCGTGGCTGCCGGTCTCCGGCAGGCGCGCCCTGTCGGCCCGTCGGCCGGGCCGGTGGGCGCATGCCCTGCGGGTCCCTCAGACGTTCACGCCGAAGTCCTGCGCGATGCCGCGCAGGCCCGAGGCGTAGCCCTGGCCGATGGCACGGAACTTCCACTCCGCACCGTGCCGGTAGAGCTCACCGAAGACCATCGCCGTCTCGGTCGACGCATCCTCGCTGAGGTCATAGCGCGCCAGCTCGGCGTTGTCGGCCTGGTTGACGACGCGGATGTAGGCGTTCCGCACCTGGCCGAAGCTCTGCTGGCGGCTCTCCGCCTCGTAGATCGAGACGGGGAAAACGATCTTCTCGACATCGGCCGGTACCCCAGCGAGGTTCACCTTGATGACCTCGTCGTCGCCTTCGCCCTCGCCGGTGAGGTTGTCACCGGTGTGCTCGACGGAGCCGTCGGGGCTCTTGAGGTTGTTGAAGAACACGAAGTTCTGGTCGTTGGCGACCTTGCCCTCCGCGTTCGTCAGCAGGGCACTCGCGTCGAGGTCGAAGTCGCTGCCGGTGGTCGTACGGGCGTCCCAGCCGAGACCGACGATGACCGCGGTCAGATTGGGCGCTTCCTTGGTCAGCGAGACGTTGCCGCCCTTGCTGAGGCTGACTCCCACGAGTCCTCCTGGTCAGTTGTTTCGTGAGGACACCACGTGCCCCCGTTTCGGATGCCGTCGGATCAACGATTCGATCCTAGTGAGCGGTTCCCCCGGACACAGCCCTCTTACCGAGCGGAATCGGAGGTGTTCCGAGCGTTGCCGGAGCGCTCGGAGGCGCGCCCCGGCGCGACGGTCCGGCCGGCCGTCAGAGCTTCTCGAGTTCCCGCTCGTACTCCTTGAGGTCCCGCGCGTCGGGCAGCCCGTTGACGACGGTCCAGCGCACGGTGCCTTCCTTGTCGATGATGAAGGTGCCGCGCACCGCGCAGCCCTTCTCCTCGTCGAACACTCCGTAGGCGCGCGACGCCGCACCGTGCGGCCAGAAGTCGGACAGGAGCGGATACTCCAGCCCCTCCTGCTCGGCGAAGACGCGCAGCGCGAACGGCGAGTCGTTGGAGACCGCCAGCAACTGCACGTCGTCGTTGACGAAGCGGGGAAGCTCGTCCCGCAGGGCGCACAGCTCCCCCGTGCACACGCCGGTGAAGGCGAACGGGTAGAAGAGCAGGACGACGTTCTTCTCGCCTCGGTAGTCCGAGAGCCGCACGGTCTGGCCGTGCTGGTCCTTGAGCTCGATGTCGGGTGCCTCGGCACCGGCCTCGATCGCCATGGCGGGTTCCCTTCGGTGGGCGGACACGGTCGCCCCCACCCTATGCACCGAGCCCCTGCCGGCCGGGGGCCGGTCAGGGGCTCGGTTCGTTCGCGTCGGAGCGCGTCGGACACGCACCGGAAGCGGTCATGAGGCGGTAAGCGGCGGCGGCGCGGAAGGAGAGCCCGCGGGCGCGGTCTTCGCGCAGTACCGTCCGTGGTGTACCGATGCGGGGCGCAAGCGCTGGTCAGCGCTTGTTCGGGGAACCCTTCGGAGTGACCAGACGGCTGCCCGTCCAGTCCTTGGCCGCGTTGAAGCTCTTGGTCTGGGCGAGCCCGGCGGTCTGGGACGCCTCACCGATGTCGCTGGGCTCCACATAGCCCTCACGGCCCGTCTTGGGGGTCAGCAGCCAGACGGGGGCACCTTCGTCGATCATCGTGGTGGCGTCCACCAGCGCGTCCGTCAGGTCGCCGTCCTCGTCGCGGAACCACAGCACCACGGCGTCGGCCACATCGCCGTAATCCTCGTCGACCAGTTCCGCGCCGGTGATCTCCTCAATGGACTCGCGGAGCTCCTGGTCGACGTCGTCGTCGTAGCCGATCTCCTGGACCACCTGTCCGGGCTGGAAACCCAGCCTTGCGGCGGGGTTGGTCCGCTCCTCCGCGTGGTCCGCGGTCGCGCTCACGGATTGCCTCCAGTCATGTCTTACGAATATGGGGTTGCGACCCCGCGCGTACGCGAGGCATGGGCCGTAGTCCACACGGGCGGGCCGGATCACGCAAGTACCCGGCCTTCCATCCCGCCCAAACGTTGACGTCTCATACCACAATGCCTGATGGAGAGTGATTCAGGCCACATTGCAGCCACCAGGATCTGCCAGGTTTGCCCCGGCTGACCCGGGGGAGCCGTAAGGGTGCCCGGAGGGCCGAACGCACGTTTGGGGTGTCGGTGCGGAGCGCGGACCTCATCCCGGGACGGGCGTAAGGTGGCAGGTCGACCGTGTCGTTGCGCCTGCGTACACCCCTTTCCGGCCCGCCTCGAAAGGCGCTGGGTTACTTATCGGTAGAGATGACGTCACAGCAGCGGCGGTCCACGATGGAGGCGGCGCGCCGCTCCACTGAGCACGATCCAGGGCGTCCGCCGCCGCCGGCCCCGAGCACCATCCGACCGATACAGCGAAGGAACAGCGTGGCTTCCGGATCCGATCGCAACCCGATCATCATTGGCGGCCTTCCCAGCCAGGTCCCGGATTTCGATCCTGAAGAGACCCAGGAATGGCTCGACTCGCTCGACGCAGCCGTCGACGAGCGCGGACGGGAACGCGCCCGCTACCTCATGCTCCGGCTCATCGAGCGCGCCCGCGAGAAGCGCGTCGCCGTCCCGGAGATGCGCAGCACGGACTATGTGAACACCATCGCGACCCGGGACGAGCCGTTCTTCCCCGGCAACGAGGAGATCGAGCGCAAGATCCTCAACGCGACCCGGTGGAACGCGGCCGTCATGGTCTCGCGTGCCCAGCGGCCCGGGATCGGGGTGGGCGGCCACATCGCCACCTTCGCCTCCTCCGCCTCGCTCTATGACGTGGGCTTCAACCACTTCTTCCGCGGTAAGGACGAGGGCGACGGCGGGGACCAGATCTTCTTCCAGGGCCACGCCTCCCCCGGTATCTACGCTCGCGCCTACCTGCTCGACCGGCTCAGCGAGGCCCAGCTCGACGGCTTCCGACAGGAGAAGAGCAAGGCTCCGCACGGCCTGCCCAGCTATCCGCATCCGCGGCTGATGCCGGACTTCTGGGAGTTCCCCACCGTCTCCATGGGATTGGGCCCGATCGGTGCGATCCACCAGGCGCGGATGAACCGCTACATGGAGTCCCGCGGCATCGCCGACACCTCCAGGTCCCGGGTGTGGGCCTTCCTCGGCGACGGCGAGATGGACGAGCCCGAGTCCCTCGGGCAGCTCTCCCTGGCCGCCCGCGAAGGGCTGGACAACCTCACCTTCGTCATCAACTGCAATCTGCAGCGGCTGGACGGACCGGTCCGGGGCAACGGGAAGGTCATCCAGGAACTGGAGTCCTACTTCCGCGGCGCCGGCTGGAACGTGATCAAGCTGGTGTGGGACCGCTCCTGGGACCCGCTGCTGGCCCAGGACCGGGACGGCGTGCTGGTCAACAAGCTCAACACGACGCCGGACGGCCAGTTCCAGACCTATGCGACCGAGAGCGGCTCCTACATCCGGGAGCACTTCTTCGGCGGCGACCAGCGACTGCGCAAGATGGTCGAGGGCATGACCGACGACCAGCTTCTGCACCTGGGCCGCGGAGGCCACGACCACCGCAAGGTCTATGCGACCTACAAGGCGGCGGCCGAGCACAAGGGGCAGCCGACCGTCATCCTGGCGCAGACGATCAAGGGCTGGACGCTGGGCCCGAACTTCGAGGGCCGCAACGCGACCCATCAGATGAAGAAACTGACGGTCGACGATCTGAAGGGGTTCCGCGACCGGCTGCATCTGCCGATCCCGGACAGCGAGTTGGAGTCGGGCCTGCCGCCCTACTATCACCCCGGCCGCGACTCCGAGGAGATCCAGTACATGCACGACCGCCGCCAGGAGTGCGGCGGCTATGTGCCGACCCGGGTCAACAGGGCCAAGCCACTCCGGCTTCCGGACGAGAAGGCCTACGCCACGCTGAAGAAGGGCTCCGGGCACCAGCAGATCGCCACCACGATGGCTTTCGTGCGGCTGCTGAAGGACCTGATGCGGGACAAGGAGATCGGCAAGCGCTTCGTGCCGATCGCACCCGACGAGTACCGCACCTTCGGAATGGACTCCTTCTTCCCCTCGGCCAAGATCTACAACCCGCTGGGGCAGCTCTACGAGTCCGTGGACCGGGAACTCCTGCTGGCCTACAAGGAGTCGCAGACCGGACAGATGCTGCATGACGGCATCTCGGAGGCCGGCTGCACCGCCGCCACCATCGCCGCGGGATCCGCCTACGCCACTCACGGCGAACCGATGATCCCGATCTATGTCTTCTACTCGATGTTCGGCTTCCAGCGGACCGGCGACCAGTTCTGGCAGATGGCCGACCAGATGGCCCGGGGCTTCGTACTGGGCGCGACCGCGGGGCGCACCACGCTCACCGGCGAGGGACTTCAGCACGCCGACGGCCACTCGCAGTTGCTGGCCTCGACCAACCCCGCGGTGGTCGCCTACGACCCGGCCTTCGGCTTCGAGATCGCCCACATCGTCCGGGACGGGCTGCGCCGGATGTACGGCTCCAGCACCGAGCACCCGCAGGGCGAGGACGTCTTCTATTACCTGACGGTCTACAACGAGCCCATCCAGCAGCCTGCCGAGCCGGAGAATGTGGATGTGGAGGGGATCCTCAAGGGTCTCTACCGCTACCGGGCGGCCGAGCGGGGCACCCATGCGGCGCAGATCCTGGCCTCCGGCGTCGCTCTGCCGTGGGCGCTGGAGGCGCAGCGGATCCTCGCCGAGGAGTGGGACGTGAAGGCCGATGTCTGGTCGGCAACCTCCTGGAACGAACTGCGGCGCGACGCCGTGGAGGTGGAGGAGCACAACCTCCTGCACCCGGACGAGGAACAGCGCGTCCCCTACGTCACCAGCAAACTGCAGGCGGCCGAGGGGCCCAAGGTGGCGGTCTCGGACTGGATGCGGGCCGTGCCGGACCAGATCTCGCGCTGGGTGCCGGGCACCTACCAGTCGCTGGGCGCCGACGGGTTCGGCTTCGCCGACACTCGGGGTGCCGCGCGCCGCTTCTTCCACATCGACGCGCAGTCGATCGTGCTGGGTGTACTGACCGAACTGGCGAAGGAGGGGAAGGTGGACCGCTCCGCGCTGAAGCAGGCCATCGACCGCTACCGGTTGCTGGAGGTCGCGGCGGCCGACCCGGGTACCGCCGGAGGCGACGCCTGATTCGAGCACCTTCGGCCGGGAGCCCGCAGGCTCCCGACCCGGCTCCGGTGGCGGGGTGCGGTCCAGAAGCGGACCGCACCCCGCCACCGGGTCGCGGGATGCGTGCACCCGCCGCGCGTGCCCGGTGCGCACCTCAGTGCTCCCATACCTTGAAGGCCCGCACCCGGTAGGGCAGTTCGGGCGTCCACGAGCCCGAGGGGTGGGTGTGGAACTCGGCCGTCTCCGCGCACTCCTCGCTCTGGTAGAGGGTGACCGGTCGGCCGGTGCGATTGGCCGCCGAGGTGGCCGAGGCGCCACCCGCCAGCGGGATACAGCTCTCGATGTCGATACCGCGCAGTTCATGGACGCGTGATTCGCCCCGGAACTCCGTACGCTCCCACAGACAGAGCTCCCCCGGTCCGCACTCCCCCAGCCTGGGCGCGGCCTTCCGCTCGACGGCCTGGTGGTGGGGCACGGCAGAGCCCCGCGCCACCGCCTGCTGCTGGGGCTGCGCCCCCACGGGCTGTGCGGCGGCTGTCAGCGCCACCGCCAGCGCGGTCACGGCCAGGATTCCGGCCGCCCTCCTCGGACCTCGTCCGAACATGCCTTGCACGGCTGATCACTCCCCCGCTGAAGGCCGGGCACGTCGTCGCCCGGCGTGTGACCAGCATGTCCGCGCCGCGGAAGGGCAGCCAAGAGTAAACGGCCCGGTTCACCGGGACAGGTGGTGGAGTTGTCCACAACTCGCGAGTTATCCACCGTCACCGGCGAGACCGGGCCGGGAAGAGATCCGATACGCCACGCTGTGTCCGGCCAGTACGGGCAGCGAGCGGAGGCAGCAGTGGGGTGTGTCGAGCGCGGGTCCACCGGGCCCGGAGCGCGCCGGAGCCGAGAGTGCGCCGGAGCAGGGATGCGCCTGGCACGGGAAGCCACGGTTACCCGTCGGCGGGTCGGCAGCGTCGGCCGCATCGGCCGACGCTGCGTTCCGTACCCCGCATCCGGCGGCCGACCGCGGCAAGCCGTTCCCGAAGGGCCTCGCGTGCGGCCCTTCGAAAAGGAGACCGCCTCAGACGTGCACGGAAGGCCCGGCGTCGTTCTTGCCGCGGCTGGTGAAGACGGCCACGCCGGCGGCCAGGACCGAGACGGTGCCCGCGCAGACGAACGCCAGGCCCATACCCGAGACGAAGGCACCGTGCACGGCGTGCTCGATCGCCTCCGCCATCCGTTCCGGCGTCCCCTTCGGCACGGGCGCGATGCCCACTTCGGCCGCGTCCCTGAGGGCCGACTCCTTCTCTGCCGACAGCGGAGGCAGCTTGGCCTCCGCCCACTTGCGGGGGAGTTCGCTGCCGACCCGGGAGGCCATCACGGCACCGAGTACGGCCGTGCCGAGGCTCCCGCCCACCTGCATGGCGGCCTGCTGGAGCCCGCCCGCGACACCCGCGTGCTGCAGCGGCGCGTTGCCGACGATCACTTCGGTGGCGCCGACCATCACCGGTGCGAGCCCGAGGCCCAGCAGGGCGAACCACAGCGAGGTGACTCCCATGCCGCTGTCCGCCTCCAGGGTGGAGAGCCCGAACATGGCGACGGCCGCCAGAATCATGGCGCCGGCCAGCGGAACGCGCGGGCCGACCTTGGTGATGACCGTGCCCGCCAGCGGGGAGGCGACGATCATCATCGCGGTGAGCGGCAGCAGGCGCAGTCCGCTGTCCACCGGCGAGAGGCCGTTGACGTTCTGCAGATAGAAGGTGACGAAGAAGATGCCGCCCATGAAGCCGAAGGCCATGAGCACCATCAGCACGGTTCCGGCGGTCAGCGGTATCGAGCGGAACATGCTCATCGGCAGCAGTGGTTCCGCGACCTTGGTCTCCCAGAAGCCGAAGACGGCGAAGGCCAGCGCGGAGACGGCCAGGAATCCGAGGGTCCTGGGGTCGCCCCAGTGCCAGTCGGGCGCCTTGATGATGGCCCAGACGAGGCAGAACATGGCACCGGACAGCAGGAGGATGCCGAGCAGGTCGAAGGAGCGGGGCGCGTCCTTCGACCGCCGGTCCAGCAGCAGGACGAGTCCCATCACCAGTGCGAGCGCGCCGACCGGGATGTTGATGAAGAAGACCGACTCCCAGCCCTTGTGTTCGACCAGCAGCCCCCCGACGATCGGCCCGGCCGCCGTCGAGGCGCCGATGACCGCGCCCCAGATGCCGATGGCCGCGTTCAGCCGCTCGGCGGGGAAGGAGGCACGCAGGAGGCCCAGTGCGGCCGGCATCAGCAGAGCACCGCACACGCCCTGGAGCACCCGGAAGGTGATGACGAGCGCCACGCTGCCGGACAGGCCGATCGCGGCGGAGGCGGCGGCGAAGCCGACCACGCCGCCGAGGAAGGTCTGCCGGTGTCCGAAGCGGTCGCCGAGCTTGCCCGCGGTGATCAGCGAGACGGCGAGCGCGAGCAGATAGCCGTTGGTGATCCACTGGACATCGGCCAGGGAGGCGTCGAGGTCGTGCTGGATGGCGGGGTTGGCGATGGCGACGATCGTCCCGTCGAGGGCGACCATCGCGACCCCGAAGGCGACGGTGACGAGGGTCAGCCACGGGTGTCCGCGCAACCCGCTGCGGGGCTCCGGGCCGCCGCCGTCGGCGGATGCTGGGTCCGGCGCGTCGTCCGCGACGGTGCTGGTCTGGGTGGTCATGGCCGGAGGATAATGACAGCCGCTGACAATTGACAAACTAAATTATTAGTCGGTAAATGTCAGTTGTCACTCACGCATCGTGAGCGCATCGCCGGAGAGAGGAAACGGCATTGACGGGGCTGCGGGAACGGAAGAAACAGCGCACAAGAGACGCGCTGATCGTGGCCGCCCACGAACTCTTCGTCACGCAGGGCTACGAGGCCACCACGGTCGACCAGATCGCCGAGGCCGTCGACGTCTCCCAGCGCACCTTCTTCCGCTACTTCGCGAACAAGGAGGAGGTCGCACTCTTCCTGCAGAACATGGTGGAGCGCATCTACTACGAGGCCGTGTGCGCCCGTCCGGTGGCCGAGTCGCCGCTGGAATGCCTGCGCGGCACTCTCGACGACGTGTGGAACGACGTCGGAGTGGCTGTCGAGGAGATCACCCCGCTCCCTCTTCACCTGAAGATGTGCCAGGTCATCGAGGTGACCCCGCCCCTGCTGGCCGCACATCTGCGGTACTCGCTGCTGATGGAGGAGAAGCTCGTCCAGGAAGTCGCCCGGCGCACCGGGGTGGACGCCGACCGGGACCCGCGGCCGCGGGTACTGGTCGCCGCCTTCACCGGGGTGATGCGCACCGCCGCCCGGCAGTGGAGCATGCGCAACGACGCCTCCCTCGAGACGGCACGCGAGGTCACCCGCGACTACATCGCGCAACTGGGGCCCGCACTCGCCTCCGACTGGGGCCGACGGAGCTGAGCCCGACACCCGGACCCCGTACGGCAGTTGCACACCGTGACCGCCGCCCGTTGCGGACGCGCGACCCCGACCCGACCGCACAGTACGAAACGTGAGATGACTCACCCGGGGTCTCCGAATGCGGGACCGCTCAGCGGCATCTCCTAAGGTGTCGCCCCAGTGACTTACTTCCCCGCACCAGGCAACCCGTTGTCCGGACTCGGCGTTCCCGCACCGGGCGCCCCGGGCATCACGGTCTGGCGTGCGGTGCTCGCCCTGGCCGTCGTCCTCGTCCTGCTGGCGACATCCGGCTGGACGGCGGCGCGCAAGCACCAGGCGGAGCCCGGGCCGCGCGCAGCGGCGGTGCACGCCTGGAAGAAGGCCTCCCTCGCCGGGCGCCCGCTGCCCGCCCCAGACGCCCCGCCCGGCAGGATCGCCCACTACTTCCACGAGCTGAGCAGGGCCCAGCAGCGCGACCTCGCCGCACGCTTCCCGCTCGTCGTGGGCAACCTCGGCGGCGCACCCCTGGAGCTGCGCTACCGGGCGAACCGCACCGCGCTGCTCCAGGCGCGCGACACCGAGCGCAAACGGATGCGGGACGAGCGGCTGACCGAGGAGGGCCGCAGCCAGGCGAAGCACCGGATGCACCGCTTCAACTCGATGCTGAGCCCGCAGCGGCAGATCCTCGCCTTCGACCCGACGGGGCGCGGCCGGGCCGCCGAGGTCTTCGGCGACCTGCGCGACGCCCGGCGGGTCTCGGTGGTCGTCCCCGGCGTCGACACCGAGCTGCTGACCTTCGAGAAGTCGGCACGGCAGTACTCGGCCCCGGTCGGCATGGCCGACGCGCTGCAACAGCAGCAGCACACCACCCGCCCCGGCGCGGACACGGCGACCATCGCCTGGGCCGACTACACGGCGCCCGCCGGGCTCGGCGTGGACGCCGCCTCGGGCGGAGACGCCGAGGACGGCGCGGTACGGCTGGACGCCCTGGTCCGCGCCCTGCCCGCGACCTCGGCCGCGGCCGCTCCCGAGGTCGCGCTGTTCTGCCACAGCTACGGATCGGTGGTCTGCGGGGTGGCGGCGCACCGGCTGCCGGACAGCGTCACCGACATCGCCGTCGCCGGCAGTCCGGGGATGCGCGCCGACAACGCGGCGCAACTCGGCACCCGCGCCCACATCTGGGCGATGCGGGACGCCGACGACTGGATCGCCGACGTCCCCCACCTCGACGTCGGAGGGCTCGGGCACGGTGCGGACCCGGTGGCGGCCGGCTTCGGCGCCCGGCGTCTGTCGGCCCGCGACGCCGTCGGCCACACCGGCTACTTCGTGCCGCACACCGGCAGCCTCGCCAACTTCGCCGCGATCGGCACCGGCGCCTACCAGGACGTCGTCTGCGCCTCATCCGACCCGGGGTGCTCCCTCGTCCCGGACGCCTCCTGACAGCACATACCGGGCCCGCAGCACTCCGCCGGGCCGCATCCCGCCCCCGAATCTGCGCGCGTAGCACCACGGAGAGCGGCGGAGGGGGGACGGACGGCGGACCGCCGCATACGATGGCCCACATGGGTGACGTACTGGCTGGAATTCACTCCACCTGGGAGTTCACGACGGACTCCGTGCTCATCCGCTTCGAACGGGGGATTCGTACGCCGAAGCTCTTCCAGGTACTCGGGGAACGGCGTATCCCGTATGAGGCGCTGAGCACCGTCGAGCTGGCCCCGGGCGGCAAGCGCGGCACCGTCGTACTGCGCGCCGTGCCCCGGGAGGGCGCGGACCCCCTGCTGGAAGCGGCAGCCGGACAGCTCAAGGAGAGCTGCGATCCCTACCGGCTGGTGCTGCCCGCAGAACGCGAGCCGCTGGCGGACCGCTACGCGGCCGAGCTGCGGGCCGTCCTGCCCCAAGAGGCGGCCAAACCGGCGCCGGACCACCTGGTCGCCGCGCCCTCCGCCCCGCAGAGCTTCAAGGCGTACGACGGCAAGGCGTCCTTCGACGGCACGGGCGTCGGCTTCCGCTGGTTCTGGACGGGTGCCTCGACGGCCAAATGGAAGGCGGGCGACCAGTACTTCCCCGTCGGCGAGCTGGAGGGCGTCGAGTGGAGCTCGCCGGAGGGACCCGGCGGCCACCTGCGGCTGCGCCCGCGCGGAGCCGAAATCCTCGCGGAGGCCGACCAGGACCCGGCCTCCGTGGTGTTCGGCCTCGGCTACGGCCCCGTCTACGAGTCCCTGCCCTTCGCCGCCTCGGTCCTGGAGGCGGTACGGGCGGCCGGGCCGGTGCGGGACACCGGGAGCGTCTGCTCGCCCCCCACACCGACGCCACCCCGTTCGGACCCGGCGGATGTGGCCGAACGCATCCGGCACCTCGGTGAGCTGCACGACGCCGGACTGCTGACCGACCACGAGTTCACCGCCAAGAAGGCGGAGCTGCTGGCGGAGCTGTGACCCCGGGATCCGCGCTCTCCCCGCTGTGGGGGCAACTGCGCTCACTCGCCGCCGCACTGGCCACCCCCGCCGCCTCGCGTGAGCCGCTGCTGGGGCAGGCGTCCTCCCGCGCCGTGCGACTGCTGCCCTATGTGCTGGCGTCCGGCTTCGCGATCGTCCTCCTCCCGGTGACCGCCCAAGTGCTCTCGCACGACTTCGCGGTACCCGGCGGCTGGGCCGGTGCGCTGAGCGTGGCGCAGACCGCGCCCCTGCTCCTGGCGGTGACCCGGCCGCTGCCCGCCTGGTGGATCGTCTTCGGTGCGGACCTGGCCGGTGCCCTGGTGCTGCTGATGACGGGCGGAGGCGCCGGACGGCCCTGGCCATGGCCGCCGATGGTGATCGTGGGCTGCCTGGTGCTGTATCTGGCGCTGGCGCTGCGCGAGAGCCGCCGCACGCTGCTCGCCGTCTGGCTCGTGACGGTGGCCGCCTCACTCGCGCTGGGGTTCGCCGCGCCCGAGCGCAGCGAGGGGACCAACGTCCTGCTGATCGTGTTCAGCGGCGCCGTGCTGCTGCTCGGGGCCACCTTGCGGGAGCGAGCCGAGGCACAGCGGCGACTGGCCGAGCAGGAGCACATCAGCGAGGCCGAACGCGCCCAGCGCACCCTGCTGGAGGAGCGCGCCCGGATCGCCCGGGAGCTGCACGACGTGGTCGCGCACCACATGTCCGTCATCACCGTCCAGGCCGACAGCGCGCCCTACCGGATCGCGGAGATGCCGCAGGAGGCGCGCGAGGAGTTCGGCTCCATCGCCGCCGCCGCACGCGAGTCGCTGACCGAGATGCGCCGTCTGCTCGGCGTCCTGCGCAGCGAGACCACCCGCGGTGAACGTGCGCCCCAGCCCGGCCTGGAGCGACTGGAGCAGCTCGTGGAGGCGACCGTACGGGCCGGAGTGCCCACCGAGCTGAACCTCTCACTGCCCGGGGCGCAGGACGGGGCCGCGACGGGCGACGAGGCCGGTGCGGCGGATGCGGAGGGCGTTGTGGCGCCGACCGTGACGCTCTCGGCGTACCGGATCGTCCAGGAGGCGCTCGCCAACGTCGTACGGCACGCGCCCGGAGCCCGGACCCGCGTCTCGGTGACGGTGCCGGACGAGGGCTGGCTGTCCGTACTGGTCGTCAACAGTGCCTCGCCGGAACCGGAAGCGGCCCCGCTGGAGACGACCGGTACCGGGCACGGCCTGGTGGGGATGCGGGAGCGGGTGCGGCTGGTCGGCGGGAGCCTGCAGGTCGGCGCACTGCCCGAGGGCGGATTCCGGGTCGCGGCCCGACTGCCGCTGCACCCGGCCCCCTCCGCTGAGTCCGGACCGCACGACGAGGCGTCCCCCCGGGCCGACGCGCGCGACGCGGAGCAGGACCGGGCACCCGAGCACACACCCGACCCGCAGCACACCGGCTCCACCCCGCCCGTATGAAAGGCACCCTCTCAGCATGAACGGCATCGGCACGTCCGGCGTTTCCCCGACCGGCCGGGTGACCCGCCTGGTCATCGTCGACGACCAGGCCATGGTCCGGGCGGGATTCGCCGCGCTGCTGGCCGCCCAGAGCGACATCGACGTGGTGGGCGAGGCGCCCGACGGCGCGGCCGGCGTCGAACTGTGCCGCCGCGCCCACCCCGACGTGGTGCTGATGGACGTGCGGATGCCGCGGCTGAACGGCCTGGAGGCGGCCGAGCAGCTCCTCGACCCGCCGCCGGGGGTCACCCACCGGCCCAAGGTGCTGATGCTGACCACGTTCGACGTGGACGACTATGTGTACGAGGCGCTACGGCTGGGCGCCAGCGGCTTCCTGCTCAAGGACGCGCCGCCGGCCGATCTGATCGCCGCGGTGCGGGTGGTCGCCGAAGGCGAGGCTCTGCTGGCGCCCTCGGTGACCCGGCGGCTGATCGCCGAGTTCGCCCGGCAGCGCTCCGGGAACGGCCCGCGGCGGGGGCGGGCCCCGGCGTCCGAACTGCGTCTCAAGGCACTCACCGAACGGGAGACCGAGGTGCTGGAACTCGTGGCCCGCGGACGGTCCAACACCGAGATCGCCGAGTTCCTGGTGCTGGCCGAGCAGACGGTGAAGACTCATGTGAGCCGCGTCTTCGCCAAGCTGGGACTGCGCGACCGGGCCCAGGCCGTGGTCTTCGCCTACGAGGCGGGGCTGGTCGCGCCGGGCGACCAGTAGCGGCACCGGCCCGCGGCTGCGCGGGCCCCTGCCTCCACCGGCCCAGGGCAGCCCCTGGCCCCTGGCCCCTGCGACCTCGACATTCGGCCCACCGATCCGGGGCTCCAGCGGCTCTCGACCCCCGGCCCTGGCCCCGGCGGTCCATCGCCTCACCGGCCCGGGGCTCCGACGGCCCTCCGGACGCGGGCCCGCAGGCCCTGCGCCACCCCCTACCCCGGTAGCACCCCGCGGTTGGCTCCGCAGTGTGACGCCCCACGTACGACCGGCGCCGCACGCTCCCTCTGCCGCCTCCGGAGACTCCGCGGGCGGCGGGAGGAGGGACAGGCCCATGAAGCGCCGCCGCACGCGTGCTCTGCTCGTCGCCCCGCTCGTGGGAGCGGTGCTCGCCACCACGGTGGGTGTCACCAGCGGCACCCAGCAGACTCCGGTGACCGGGCCCGCGCCGGGAGCCGCCGCCTGGCGCGCGGACCGTGCGCTGGGGCGCACGCTGCCGGACCCCGCAACGGCGAGCCCCGAACGGGTGGCCGGATTCTTCGCGGAGCTGAGCGGGAGCGAGCAGCGGAGGCTGGTGCGGAGTCATGCGATGACGGTGGGAAATCTGGACGGCGTCCCCCTGCGTGTGAGGTATCAGGCGAACCGGCTGGCGCTCAAGCGGGAGCAGCGGACGCAGTCGGCGCGGGCGCGGGCGGAGGGGCTGACCCGGGAGGATCACCAGGAGGCCCGCAGGAAGGTCCGGCGATACGCCCGGCTGCTCGCCCCCGGACGGCAGATCCTGGCCTTCGATCCGCGCGGCCGGGGCCAGGTCGCCGAGGTCTTCGGGGACCTCGCGCACGCCACCCGGACCGCGGTCGTCGTACCCGGCTCCGACATCGACCTGGCCGGCTTCGACCGCGGCGGCGGAAACCGATACGGCAGGCCCGCCGGGATGGCCACCGCGCTGCACGCCCGGATGGTACGGCGCGCCCCGCACACCCGCAGCGCCGTCGTCGCCTGGGTCGGCTACACCACCCCGGTCGGCCTGGGCCCGGACGCCGCGACGGGGAAGCTCGCGGACGCCGGAGCGCCGCGGCTGGTGCGCTTCCTGAAAGGGCTGGCGCAGAACGGGACTCCGGCTCCCGCGGTGCTGTGCCACAGCTACGGGTCGGTCGTGTGCGGCCGGGCCGCCTCCCGGATCGACCGGTCCGAGGCCGCCGGGCTGATCGTCTTCGGCTCCCCCGGGATGCGGGCCGACTCGGTGGCGGGCCTGGACACCCCGGTGCCGGTGTGGGCGGCACGGGCCGCGGAGGACTGGATCGGCCACGTGCCGCACGTGCAGCTGCTCGGCCTGGGGCACGGCACCGACCCCGCGGACCCGGGGTTCGGAGCCCGTGTCGTCACCGCGTCCGACGCGGGCGGACACAGCGGCTATCTGAAACCGGGCACCGATTCGCTGGACAACTTCGCCTCGATCGCGCTGCGTGCCTACGGAGCGGTCCGATGCGCCCCCACCTCCCGGGAGTGCGCCGACGCCGCCCGCTGAGGTAGGCGCGCCGCGGGCGGTGATCCACGCGCCGGGGGCGGGTACCAGGCGGGCCGGCCGGATACCGGACGAGGCGCCGCGGCCCCGGCGCACCGAACTCGGACCGCAGGATGCCGAGGCGCGCGGCGGGACTGGGTTCACGCGGCGCGGGCGCCGCCGGCCGGTGACCGCGGCTACGCGTCCGCGGCCGAGTGCGGGGATCGCGGCTGGGCGGAGGCGTCCGGGGCGGCCACGGCCGTGACCGCGCGGGTCGCCGGGAGATCGCCGGTGTTGCGCGAGTAATGGTCGATCTTGTAGTCGAGGACCTCGAGCGTGTCGTGCAGCTCGGCGATCCGGGCGAGCACGTCCTGACGCGTGGCCTCCAGCAGGGCCTTGCGCTCACCGAACGTCTGCTCGCCCTGGCGCACCATTTCCGCGTAACGCACCATGTCCGCCACGGGCATCCCGGTCAGCCGGAGTTTGCCGACCAGATCCAGCCAATTCAGGTCCCGGACGGAGAAGCGGCGCTGGCCGGTGTGGGACCTGTCCACGTGCGGCATCAGGCCGATCCGCTCGTACCAGCGCAGAGTGTGCGCGCTCAGTCCGCTCAGTTCCGCGGCCTCGCTGATGGTGTAGCGGTGCTGCCCGTCGGGCTGTCGGCCGGTGCGGGGGGCCTCGGCGCACCGCACCGGTGCGGGGGGCTGCGATGTCGGCGGTTTCTCCGGCTGCGTCATGCTCACAAGTGAACGCTACGGACCTGGAGTGCGCTCGAAGCAAGGGGGGAATCGTCGGCACTTCGGTGCCGTTAGGCTCGGTGCCATGGACAGCCTGCGGATGATCGAGACCTGGCCGGTGCCCACAGCCGCGGCGGCCGTCGTACACGCCGACGGGACCGTGGCCGGAACCCGCGGCCCGGCCACGCAGCGCTTCGCGCTGGCCTCGGTCACCAAGCCGTTGACCGCCTACGCGGCGCTGATGGCGCTGGAGGAGGGCGCCGTCGAACTGGACGAGCCCGCCGGGCCCGAGGGGTCGACGGTCCGGCATCTGCTGGCCCACACCTCGGGGCTCGCCTTCGACGAGCACCGGACCATGGCCGAGCCCGGCACCCGCCGGATCTATTCGAACGCCGGTTTCGAAGCGCTGGCCGACCACCTCGCCAAGGCGACCGAGATGCCCTTCCCGCAGTACCTGCGCGAGGGCGTGCTCGAGCCGCTGGGCATGACGGGCACCGAACTGGACGGCTCGGCCGCCAAGGACGGCTTCTCCACCCTGGCCGACCTGACCCGCTTCGCCGCCGAACTGCAGTCCCCCACGCTGCTGGACCCCTCCACGGTGCGGCAGGCGACCTCGGTGGTCTTCCCCGGGCTCAGCGGGGTGCTGCCCGGCTACGGTCACCAGAAGCCGAACGACTGGGGCCTGGGGTTCGAGATCCGCGGGGCCAAGTCCCCGCACTGGACGGGCGAGACGTCCGCACCCGGCACTTTCGGGCATTTCGGCCAGTCCGGCACGTTCCTGTGGGTCGACCCGCGGGCGGGCGCGGCCTGTGTGGTGCTGACCGACCGGGACTTCGGCCCCTGGGCGGTGGAGGCGTGGACACCGTTCACGGACGCGGTACTGGCGGAGCTGGCCGGCTGAGGCACGCACACCGGCGGAAGCGGCGGGCGGCCGCTCTGCCGCGGAGGCTCGGTGGCGGACAGGGCGCGGCTCAGCCGTAGGCGGGTTCCGCGTGCATCTCCCACAGCAGCAGTTCGGCCCCGCCCTCGGCGCGCAGCTCCCCGCCCCTCTGCTGTCCGGTCAGCCGCGCCGCGTCGCCCTCGCCCAGCGCCGTGCCGTCCCGCGCCGCACCGTGCAGCAGCACCCGTCCGCGGGCGACATGGAGGTAGCAGTACGCGGCGTCGGGCAGCGCCGTGCGCTCCCCGTCGGCGAGGCGGCGCACGTGCAGTACGGCCTCGGTGCGCGGCAGCGCGAACGGGGTGCTGTCCGCGATGCCCCGCACCACCTCGTACTCGGGTGCGGTGCCGAACACCCCTGGAACCAGCCACATCTGGACAAACCGGAGCGGAGTGGTGCCCGCGTTGCGCTCGCTGTGCCGCACACCGCTGCCTGCGCCGAGCCGCTGTACGTCGCCGGCGCCCACCACGGTGGCGTGCCCGGTGGAATCGGTGTGCTCCAACTCGCCCTCGACGACCCAGGTGACGATCTCCACATCGCGGTGCGGGTGCGTGTCGAACCCGGCGCCCGGTGCGAGCCGCTCCTCGTTGCAGGCCACCAGGAGCCCGAAGCCGGTGTTGCCGGGGTCGTAGAAACCGGAGAAGGAGAAGGCGTGCCGAGTGTCGATCCCGGCACCCGGGTCACCGCCCCGGTACCTGTCCTCGGCCCGCCACACAACCTGCGCCATGCACCCCACGGTAGTCGCGGGGCCGGCGGGCGGGGCACGGCCCCCGACAGGCGCGCGGGCGGCGGGGAGCGCCGTGCGGTGGCCCTCGCGCGCGGCGGGGCACGCCATGCCCCGGGGCCGCCGAGCAGGGTCCGCTCCTGGACCCTTGGCGGATCCCCCTCGCGCCCCCGCGCCCGGCACGGGCATCCGGTAAGGCAGGCTTGTCCCGTGCCCGAAGCCTCAGATCCACCACCCCAGCACCCCCATCTGGCCACCCTTCGCCGTCTGGAACAGTCCTCCGGGAAGCTCGCCGCCGCCGCCATCGCGCGGATGGACGACCAGCTCCCCTGGTACCGCGCGATGCCGCCGGAGAACCGCTCCTGGATCGGCCTGGTCGCGCAGGCGGGCATCGCGGCCTTCACCGAGTGGTTCCGGCACCCGGAGACACCGCAGGCCATCAGCACCGATGTGTTCGGCACCGCGCCGCGGGAACTGACGCGCGCGATCACCCTGCGGCAGACCGTGGAGATGGTCCGCACCACGATCGAGGTCGTCGAGGCGGCGATCGACGAGGTGGCGGCACCCGGCGACGAGGCGGTGCTGCGCGAGGCGCTGCTGGTGTACGCGCGGGAGATCGCCTTCGCGACCGCGCAGGTCTACGCGCAGGCCGCCGAGGCGCGCGGCGCGTGGGACGCCCGGCTGGAATCGCTCGTCGTCAACGCGGTGCTCTCCGGGGAGGCGGACGAGGGCGCCGTCTCCCGGGCCGCGGCGCTGGGCTGGAACTCCCCCGAACATGTGGCCGTGGTCCTGGGCACCGCGCCGGACGGCGACAGCGAACTGACCGTCGAGGCCATCCGGCGCGCCTCCCGGCAGGCGAAGCTGCAGGTGCTCACCGGGGTGCTCGGCAGCCGCCTGGTGGTGATCGCCGGAGGCACGGACGACCCGCTGAAGGCGGCCAAGTCGCTGATCGGGCCGTTCGCGGCGGGTCCGGTGGTCGCGGGGCCCGTGGTGGGCGACCTGCTGGCCGCGACGCGCTCGGCGCAGGCCGCGATGGCCGGCCTGAAAGCGTGCGCGGCCTGGCCGGACGCTCCTCGCCCGGTCCTCGCGGACGACCTGCTGCCGGAGCGCGCGATGGCGGGCGACCCGGTCGCGCGCGAGCTGCTGGTGGAGGAGATCTACAGACCGTTGGAGGAGACCGGGTCGGCGCTGCTGGAAACGCTCAGCGTCTATCTGGAGCAGGCGAGTAGCCTGGAGGGCGCCGCACGGATGCTGTTCGTGCATCCCAACACCGTCCGCTACCGGCTACGACGTGTGACGGACGTCACCGGGTGGTCGCCGTCGGATGTCCGGTCGGCATTCACTCTGCGTGTCGCACTGATCCTGGGGCGTCTCGCCGACTTCGGAGGTCAGCCGTAAGCTGGCGGGCACCTTTTGTCGAGGGTCCACAATTACCCTCCCCGTTCTTCGTCTCGGTCCCCACCGGCCGAGACCCGTGTCCACAGGAGAGAGTGAAAGAGTGCTCGTACTCGTCGCTCCCGGCCAAGGCGCCCAGAAGCCTGGCCTGCTGACCCCCTGGCTCGAACTCCCCGGCGTCGCCGACCGGCTGGCCCAGTGGTCCGCCGCCATCGATCTGGACCTGGTGCACTACGGCACCGAGGCCGACGCCGACGCGATCCGGGACACCTCCGTGGCCCAGCCGCTGCTGGTGGCCACCGCCCTGCTGTCCGGCGACGCGCTGCTGGCGGCCGAACCCGCGCAGGACGCACCGGGCCGGGCCGCCGCCGTCGGTGCCTTCGCCGGGCACAGCGTCGGCGAACTGGCCGCCGCGGCGCTGAGCGGGGTGCTCACCCCGTTGGAGGCGCTGCGCATCGTCCGCGCCCGGGGTGCGGCGATGGCCGAGGCCGCCGCCGCTGCCGAGACCGGGATGTCCGCCGTGCTGGGCGGGGATCCGGACGTGGTCGCCGGGCATCTGGAGAAGCTCGGCCTGACCCCCGCGAACAGGAACGGCGCGGGCCAGGTCGTGGCCGCCGGTACCGCCGAGCAGCTCGCGGCGCTCTCCGCCGACCGCCCCGAGAAGGCGCGGGTCATCCCGCTGAAGGTGGCCGGGGCCTTCCACACCGACCACATGGCGAGCGCGCTGCCCGCCATGGAGGCGGCCGTCGCGGACGTGACACCGGGCGCGCCCGTCACCCGCTATGTCTCCAACTTCGACGGCGACGTCGTGGAGTCCGGCCCGGACGTGGTCCGCCGGCTGGTGCACCAGATCTCGGCACCGGTGCGCTGGGACCTGTGCATGGAGACGTTCCAGCGGCTGGGCGCCACGGCGCTGATCGAACTGTGCCCCGGCGGCACCCTGACCGGCCTGGCCAAGCGCGCCCTGCCGGACGTACGGACGCTGGCGCTGAAGTCGCCCGACGACCTCGCCGCGGCACGGGACCTCGTAGCCGCCCACACGTCCGCCTGACCTCCAAGGAGCCCGAGAAGCATGACCGCGAAGATCAAGCCCGCGCAGGGCTCGCCGTATGCGCGCATTCTCGGCGTCGGCGGATACCGACCGACCCGGGTGGTACCGAACGAGGAGATCCTCAAGCACATCGACTCCTCCGACGAGTGGATCCGCTCCCGTTCGGGCATCGCGACCCGACACTGGGCGGGACCGGAGGAGACGGTCGCCGAGATGACCCTGGAGGCCGCGGGCAAGGCCGTCGCAGACGCCGGAGTCACCCCCGACCAGGTGGACGCGGTCATCATCTCGACCGTCTCGCACTTCAAGCAGACCCCGGCGGTGGCCACCGAGATCGCCGACCGGATGGGCGCGGGAAAGGCGGCGGCCTTCGACATCAACGCGGGCTGCGCCGGCTTCGGCTACGGCCTCACCCTGGCCAAGAGTCTGATCGTCGAGGGCAGCGCGCGACACGTGCTGGTGGTCGGCGCCGAGCGGCTCTCCGACCTGACCGATCTGACCGACCGCTCCACGGCGTTCCTGTTCGGGGACGGCGCCGGAGCCGTCGTCGTCGGACCGTCCGACGAGCCCGGTTTCGGTCCCTCGATCTGGGGTTCGGAGGGCGACAAGCGGGACGTCATCTCGCAGACCGTCGCCTGGGACGGCTTCCGGGTCGGCGACGTGGCGCAGCTTCCGCTGAGCGAGGACGGCTCGGTGAAGTTCCCCGCCCTGCGCCAGGAGGGCCAGACGGTCTTCCGCTGGGCCGTCTTCGAGATGGCCAAGGTCGCGCAGCAGGCCCTGGACGCCGCCGGGATAACTCCCGAGGACCTGGACGTCTTCATCCCGCACCAGGCCAACATGCGGATCATCGACTCGATGGTGAAGACTCTCAAGCTGCCCGAACACGTCACGGTCGCCCGGGACGTGGAGACCACGGGCAACACCTCGGCTGCCTCCATCCCACTGGCGATGGAGCGGCTGCTGGCGACGGGGAGGGCGAAGAGCGGCGACACCGCCCTCGTCATCGGCTTCGGGGCGGGTCTCGTCTACGCCGCCACGGTCGTTACTCTCCCCTAGTCAAGATCCGAGCAGCCCCGTACGACAGGGTCGGGCGCTGCGGACTCACCGCTACACGAAGGAGCGCCGCAATGGCCGCCACTCAGGAAGACATCGTCTCGGGCCTCGCCGAGATCGTGAACGAGATCGCCGGTATCCCGACCGAGGACGTCCAGCTCGAGAAGTCCTTCACGGACGACCTGGACGTGGACTCGCTGTCCATGGTCGAGGTGGTCGTCGCCGCCGAGGAGCGCTTCGGCGTGAAGATCCCGGACGACGACGTCAAGAACCTCAAGACCGTCGGCGACGCGACCGACTACATCCTCAAGCACCAGAGCTGAGACATCCGTTGACGCGTTTGTCGCCACCCGGCATGCGGGTGGCTCAAACGAATCACCCCCTACCGTGGAGAGAATTCCAGTGAACGCGACCAATCACTCCGTGGTCGTCACCGGTATCGGCGCAACCACACCGCTGGGTGGCGACAGCGCATCGACCTGGGAAGGGCTCGTCGCCGGGCGCTCGGGCGCGGCGCTCCTCGAGGAGGAGTGGGCCGCCGACCTGCCGGTACGGATCGCGGCCCGGGCCGCTGTCGACCCGAGCGAGGTCATCCCCCGCCCCCAGGCCAGGCGGCTGGACCGCTCGGCGCAGTTCGCGCTGATCGCGGCCCGCGAAGCGTGGGCCGACGCGGGCTTCACCGCCCGGGCCGGTGAGGACGCCTCCGTCAACCCGGACCGGCTGGGCGCCGTGGTGGCGTCCGGGATCGGCGGCGTGACCACGCTGCTGGACCAGTACGACGTGCTGCGCGAGAAGGGCGTCCGCCGCGTCTCGCCGCACACGGTGCCGATGCTGATGCCGAACGGTCCCTCGGCCAACGTGGGTCTGGAGGTCAACGCCAGGGCCGGGGTGCACACCCCGGTCAGCGCCTGCGCCTCCGGCTCCGAGGCGGTCGGGTACGCGATCGAGATGATCCGCACCGGCCGTGCCGACATCGTCGTCGCAGGCGGTACCGAGGCGGCCATCCATCCGCTGCCGATCGTCGCGTTCGGCAACATGATGGCGATGTCCAAGAACAACGAGGACCCCCAGGGCGCCTCCCGCCCCTTCGACGTGGACCGGAACGGGTTCGTGCTCGGCGAGGGCGCCGGAGTGATCGTGCTGGAGTCGGCCGAGCACGCCCGCCGCCGCGGAGCCCGGGTCTACGCCGAGGCGATGGGCCAGGGCATCTCGGCCGACAGCCACGACATCGTGCAGCCGGAGCCCTCGGGCAACGGCATCGCGCACGCGCTGCAGCACCTGGCCGCCAACACCGACCTGGACCCGGCCGAGGTCATGCACATCAACGCGCACGCGACCTCGACACCGCAGGGCGACCTGGCGGAGCTGAAGGCGCTGCGCAAGGTGTTCGGCGACGACGTCGACCACATGAGCATCTCGGCGACCAAGTCGATGACCGGGCATCTGCTCGGCGGCGCGGGCGGTGTCGAGACGGTGGCCACGCTGCTGGCGCTGCACAACCGCACGGCGCCGCCGACCATCAACATCGACAACCTCGACCCGGAGGTGGACGGGGACATCGTGCGCGATGTCGCCCGCGAGCTCCCGGCCGAGGGCCGGATCGCCGCGCTGAACAACTCCTTCGGCTTCGGCGGCCACAACGTGGTGCTGGCGTTCCGTACGGTGTGATCCCGATCGCGGACCGGGTCCCGGACCGCGATCGGAACCGCGTCCTGTCGCGACAGGGGTGAGGGGCGGCCTTCCCGGGGGCCGCCCCTCACCCCTTCGTTGTCCCCGCCCTCCGCCCGGTGGTGCCACCGCCGCCTGGTCCTCGGGGGACGGCGGCAGCGTCGGCAGGGCGGCACCACCGCCGGCCGGGTGGCGGAAGCCGGAGCGGGCGCCGCTACGCCGCGCCCCGGGCGTCACCCCTGCCGTAGTCGGACGCCTCGTAGCTGGCGAAGTACGAGGCGACCGCGTCGTCCCCGCCGTGCCCCTGCGCCTCGGCGCGCCGCAGCCGCTCGGCCACCGCGGGCACCGCGTCGAGCCGCACCCCGCTCTCGCGGGCCGCCCGGACGATGAGCTCGGCGTCCTTGCGGGCGCCGGAGAGCGGGAAACTCGCCTCGTAGCCGCCCTCCAGGGCGAGCCGGGCCTTCGCCTGCAGATACGGCGCATCCAGCGGGCCGCCCGCGACGGCGCCGAGGAACGCGTCGGGATCGACACCGAGGCCCTCGGCGAGCGCGAGGGTCTCGGCGGTGCCGTTGATGAGAGTGAGGACCCAGTTGTTGACCACGAGCTTGAGGCGGCTGGCGGCACCGGGTTCCGAACCGAGCCACAGGGTCCGGGCGCCGATGGCGTCGAGGACCGGGGCCGCGCGCTCCCGCACCCCGGGGTCGTCCGAGGCGCCGGACACCAGCACGGTCAGCTCGCCCGCCTCGGCGGGCGCCTTGGTGCCGAGCACGGGTGCGTCCAGGAAGCGCAGCCCCTGCGCCCCGGCGAACTCGACCAGCGGTCCCAGCCCGTCCGGCCCGACGGTGCTGGTCTGAAGCCACACGGTGCCCTCGGACAGGCCCGGGGCGGCTGCGCGCATGGCGTCCAGCACGGCGGGACCGTCGTGCAGGGAGGTCAGGACGGTACCGGCACCGCGCACCGCCTCGGCCGCCTCCTCCACGACGCCGACGCCGTGCGCGGCCAGCGGCTCGGCCCGGCTGCGGGTACGGTTCCAGGCGCGGACCGTGAGCCCGGCCGAGGACAGGTTGCGGGCCATGGCGGCCCCCATGGTGCCGGTTCCGAGCACCGCGACAGAGGTTTCGTACGACATGCCGGAACGGTAGGCGTTCGAGCACGCTCGAGGGCAAGCGGCGCGCATACGCGGCGACTGGCTTCCGGCGAACGGCACGCGCGGGGGCCCTGCCGGAGGCCCAGGCCGGCCACGGAGGCACGACCCGGGTCAGACCACCTGGTGCAGCCAGCGGACCGGAGCGCCCTCGCCGGCGTAGCGGAACGGCTCCAGCTCGTCGTCCCAGGGCTTGCCCAGCAGTCGGGAGATCTCCGCTTGCAGGTCGCTCTCGCCGCGGCCCGCCCGGGCGACGGCCGCGCGCAGCCGGTCCTCGGGGATGAGGATGTCGCCGTGCATGCCGGTGACCGCGTGGAAGATGCCGAGGTCGGGGGTGGCACTGTAGCGCTCCCCCTCGGCCGCCGCGCACGGCTCGGCCGTCACCTCGAACCGCAGCAGGTGCCAGCCGCGCAGCGCGGAGGCCAGTTTGGAGGCGGTGCCGGGATCCCCCTGCCAGGAGAACTCGGCCCGCCAGGTGCCGGGAGAGGCGGGCTGTCTGATCCAGTCGAGGTTGACGCGCGCGCCCAGCACACCCGCGACCGCCCACTCGACGTGCGGGCACAGGGCGCGGGGCGCCGAGTGGACGTACAGAACTCCACGTGTCGTCACCGGGACCTCCAGTGCGCTCCGAGGGTCGCCACCGGGCGGCCTCGATCACCTACCGGTCACGCGCCGGGAAAGCGCCTGACATTTTGCACCACCGGTCACTTCCCTACCAGCTCCCGAGGTTACGAATAGTAAACACCATTGCGCTCAATTCTCCCTGAAAGGGACAGGAAGTGACGCGAGGTAATATTTACCAGTCGCCGTGCCGATCGACCCACCGCACATCGACCACGGCACAAGCTATCGCGAGGCGGCACGTGGTGGGTGACGTACCGTCGGTCGGGCACGGGTGAAACAGGGGGGCGGATGACGGAGAGCCACGAACCGGGGAACGCGCATTCGGCACACCCGCAGCCCACCGTACGCAAACGCTCCCGTACCGTTGCGATCTGCACTTTCGTGCTGATCACCGTAGCGGGTCCGGTGCTCGCCGTGTCGTGCGGCGACTCCTCGGGTGGAGGCGACGAGCGCGGCGCGCAGCGCGCCGACGGCTCCTCGCGCCCCCACTCCTCGCCGACTCCGCGGAAGATCTGGAACCGCGAGCCCGATTCCCTCGCGGCGGTCGGGGACTCCATCACCCGCGGATTCGACGCCTGTTCGCTGCTGGCCGACTGCACCGAGGTCTCGTGGGCCACCGGCACGGCGCCCGGTGTCGACAGCCTCGCGCGGCGGCTGCTGGGCGACCCCGAGGAGACGAGCTGGAACTATGCCGCCAGCGGCGCCGTGATGGCCGATCTGCCCGGACAGATGCGCCGGGCCGCCGCCCGGAAGCCGGACCTGGTGACCGTCATGAGCGGCGCCAACGACGCCTGCCGCAGCACGACCGGGCGGATGACCCCGGTCGCGGACTTCCGTACCGACTTCCGCGCGGGACTGCGCGCGCTGCGCGCCGACGCGCCCAAGGCGCAGGTCTACGTCTCCAGCGTGCCCAACCTCAAGCGGCTGTGGCGGGAGGGCAGAAAGAACCCGATAGGGCAGCGGGTGTGGGGGCTGGGCATCTGCCAGTCGATGCTCAAGGACCCGCAGTCGATGGCTGCCGCCGACCGGGAGCGGCGGCAGGAGGTCCAGGACCGGGTGATGGCCTACAACACCGTGCTCAAACAGGAGTGCGCCAAGGACCTGCGCTGCCGCTACGACAACGGCGCGGTCTTCGACTACCGCTTCACCGAGGCCGAACTGAGCAACTGGGACTGGTTCCACCCCAGTAAGAAGGGCCAGCGCAGCCTGGCGGAACTGGCGTACGAGGAGATCACCGCGCGGCGTCGCGCCGGATGAGGCAAGCGGTCCGGCCGGGTGAGGCCGACGGCACCCGAGGGCCGTGGCGGACCGGCCGGGCCTCGCCGGGCGCGCCGTTCTCCGCGGCGCACTCCTGAGCCGCCGGACTCCCGACCGGAAGGCGGACGACGCTGCCGGGCCCGGACCTGTCCGGGCTGCGGGGCGCCGCCGGTGCGGCAACGCCCCGCAGCCCCACCGCAGGATCAGGCTGCCTGCAGAGTGACCTCGATGTTGCCGCGCGTGGCGTTGGAGTACGGGCAGACCTGGTGAGCCTTCTCGAGCAGGTCCTTGGCCGTGGCCTCGTCCACGTTCGGAATGGTGGCCCGCAGGCTCACGGTGAGGCCGAAGCCGCCCTCGGGAGTGTTTCCTATGCCGACCTCGGCGGTCACGGTCGAACCGGAGATGTCGGCGCCCTCCTTGCGGGCCACGACACCGAGCGCCCCCTGGAAGCAGGCGCTGTACCCCGCGGCGAAGAGCTGCTCGGGGTTGGTGCCCGCGCCGCTGCCGCCCATCGCGCGCGGCGGGTTGACGACGACGTCGAGCTGGCCGTCATCACTGGCCACGCGGCCGTCGCGGCCGTTCTCCGCGGTGGCGACGGCGGTGTACTTGACGTCGATCGGCTGTATCGCCATGGATTTCCTCCTGTTGATGGCACGCCCGGCGGAACTCGCGCCCAGGTTCCCTCCGGTGCGGTGCCCAGCGTAGGCGCTCGGTCCGAGGACGGTGCAGGGAGCCCGGGCCGGGCCCGGCCTGACCGGGTGCCCGGCCTGACCGGGTGCCCGGCCGAACCCGGCCTGACCGGCGCTCAGCGCTTCAGTCGCCGAGGGTGACGATCATCTTGCCGACGTTCTCGCCCCGCAGCAGGCCCAGGAAGGCCTCCAGGTTGTTGTCGATGCCCTCGACCACGGTCTCCCGGTACTTCAGCTCTCCGGAGCGGACCCAGGGGGCCACCTCGTCGACGAACTGCTGCTGGAGGTCGACGTGGTCCATGACCAGCAGCCCCTCCATCCGGAACCGCTTGGCGATGATCTGGGCGAGGTTGCGCGGTGCCGGGGTCGGTTCGGTGGCGTTGTACTGCGAGATCATCCCGCACACCGCGATCCGGCCGTGCAGGTTCATGGCGTCGATGGCGGCCTCCAGGTGCTCGCCGCCGACGTTGTCGAAGTAGACGTCGATTCCGCTCGGCGCCGCCTCCCTGAGCTGCTCGCCGACCGGGCCGTGCTTGTAGTTGAAGGCCGCGTCGAAGCCGTACTCGTCGGTGAGGACCTTGACCTTCTCGTCGGAGCCGGCCGAGCCGATCACCCGGGAGGCGCCCTTCAGCCGGGCGATCTGGCCCACCTCGCTGCCGACCGCGCCGGCCGCGCCGGAGACGAAGACGGCGTCGCCGGGCTGGAAGCCGGCCACCCGCAGCAGACCCGCGTACGCCGTCAGGCCCGGCATGCCCAGCACTCCGAGGTAGGTGGAGAGCGGAGCCGCCTGGGGGTCGACCTTGGTGGCGTACTTGGCCCGGAATGTCGCGTACTCGCGCCAGCCCAGGTCGTGCAGCACATGGTCGCCGGGTGTGAAGGCGGGGTCCTCGGAGGCGAGCACGACACCGATGGCGCCGCCGGTCATGGGCTCGTTCAGCTTGTAGGGGTCCACATAGGACTTCGCCGAGCTCATCCTGCCGCGCATGTACGGGTCCACGGACAGGTGGATGTTGCGCACCAGGATCTGCCCCTCGGCCGGAGCCCGGACCGGCTCCTCCCGCAGCGCGAAGTCGTCCGTGGTGGGCCAGCCCTGCGGCCGGGCGGTCAGGTGCCAGGCCCGCCCGGTGTCCGGGATCCGGTTCTCGGCGGAGTCGGGGGATACGGATGAGGTCACGCTGTCGCCTCCAGAATTGCTTCAGGTACTGAAACAACCATGCGGGCGGATATTTCATGTTGTCAAGCATCGCCCGCTAGGCTGGTCGCATGGCAGGAGGAGACGGTCGCACCCCGGACGCGCTCAGCGTCGAGGTGGCCGAGCTGATCGGGACGGTGGTCGCGCGCTACCACGAGGAGTACGAGCTGGCCGCCGCCGAGCACGCGCTGACCGGCGCACAGGCGCGGGTCCTCACCCTGCTGTCGCACCGGCCCACTCCGATGCGGCAGCTCGCCCGCCACCTCAAGTGCGAGCCGTCGAACGTGACGGGGATAGTCGACCGACTGGAGGCGCGGGGCCTGGTCGAGCGCAGACCCGACCCCGCCGACCGCCGGGTCAAGGTCGCCGCCGCCACCGAGGAGGGCCGCACCACCGCGACCCGGCTGCGCGGCGAGCTGGACTTCGCGGGGGAACCCCTCCAGGAACTCACTCCGGCCGAACGCAGACTGCTGCGCGATCTGCTCAGGCGGATGCTGGGCGGGACCGCGCACTGAGCCCGGCCACCAGCAGATCGAGCCCCGAGCGGAACTCCTCCAGACGGTCCCCCTCGGCCGAGGCCGTGGCGATCTCCACCACCCGCGGATAGCGCTCCTCCGGAAGCGTCCGCCCGCGCTCGATCACCTCGTCGGCCGAGCCGCCCGCCAGGCGCAGCGAAGCGGCTCCCGACTCGCTCTGCGCGAAGCCGATGACGAACCCGACCACCAGCCGGAAGGCCACCAGCAGGTCCCGCCCCGACCGGCCGCCTCTGGCCAGCGCCTCCAGCATCCGCTCCCCGAAGGCCAGCGTCGACTCGTCCGTCGTGCGGCGCGCCACGATCAGCGGCACGACCTGGGGATGGCGACGGACGGTCGCCCAGTACGACTCGGCGAGGATCCGCACCTCCTCGCGCCAGTCGGCTGCGGGTTCCGCCGGATAGGCGGCGTGCCGGACGACGGCCTCGATCACCAGCGACTCCAGCCCCTCCCGGCCGTCCACGTAGTTGTAGAGCGTCATCGGACCGGTGCCCAGCCGCGTGGCGAGAGCGCGCATCGAGAGGGCGTCCAGCCCCTTGTCGTCGGCCAGCTCCAGGGCCGCCGAGGCGAGTTGGTCCCTGCTGAACTTCTTCGGTGCGGGCACCGGGCATCCGCCCTTCCTGGCCGAACTCCGGCCACTGACCGTTCCGGCCCTCCCTTGACCACGTACGCCGTACGTGTTCCACTGTCATCACGTACACCGTACTTGATGAACTGGATGAGCTTGACGAAAGGGTGGCCATCATGACCGCGATTGACCTGTTCTCCTCCATGATCCGGCTCGGACCCGACGGCGACGTCCGGACCGAGGAGCGCCGGATGTCCCCGGACGTCGGCGGCTGGACGGTGGTGACCCTGCATGTCGACAACGACGCCGACGCGCATCCCGAGTCATGGGAGTGCCACACGGACGGCGAGGAGGTGATGTGCGTGCTGACCGGCGCCGTGCAGGTCCACTTCCGCAGCGAGACCGACCCCCAGGACCCCGACGGGGAGCCGGCGGCCCGGCTGGGCCCGGGCACCGCCTGCGTCATCCCGCGCGGGCGCTGGCACCGCATCACCGTGGAGGAGCCCAGCGACATCATGGCGTTCTCACGGATCGCGGGGACCCGCATGGAGCGCCGCACCGGGTGGTGAGCGGCGGCGCACCGACCGGGAGCACATCTCCGGGGGCGTCCGAACGCGCGCGGTCGGCAGGGGCGGTACGAGAGGGGCGCGGCGCACCGCAGGCTGCTGAGAGGGTGCGCGACAGGCCGACAGGTTCTCCGCGGATGGCCGTCAGGATCCATGAGCGGTGTGGCAGCAGGCGCGAGCGGTGAGGGCCCCGTACCGACGTCGCCCGCCGGCCGCCGACCGGCGCGGTGCACCGGCCCGTCGGCCGAGTGCACGGGGACGCCCCGGTCAGGCGGTCTTGCGGGGTCGTGTGGACTTCTTCGCGGCGGTCTTCTTCGCCCCGGTCGTCCCTGCCGACTTCTTCGCAGCCGTCTTCTTGGCAGCGGTCTTCTTGGCAGCGGTCTTGTTGGCGGTCGCCTTCTTGGCAGCGGACTTCTTGGCGGCGGATTTCTTGGCGGCGCTCTTCCCGGTGGCCGACTTCGCGCCGGATTTCGCGGCACCGGACCCGCCGCTCCCCTTGCCGCCGCTCCGCCCGGACCCCGCCCGCTCGCCCGCCTCCTTCCGGCGGTCCGACAGCTCGTGAACGGTCGCCTCACTCTCCTGCTGCCCGCTTCTGGCTTCCTGGACGCTGCGCTCCAGCACGGACATCAGGTCCACCAGCTTGCCGCCGCCCGCCTCGGTACGGCGGCGCAGTTCCTCGGGTGCCGGCTCGGCGCCCTCCGCCTTGGCCCGGACGAGCTCTTCCAGCGCCTCCCGGTACTCGTCCCGCAGGTCGCCCCAGTCCAGCTCACCGAGGGTCTCCATGAGGGTGTCCGCGAGGTCGAGTTCGGCGTCCCGCACCGTGACCTCCTCCTCGGGTGCGACACCGCTGACCGAGCGGATCTCGTCCGGCCACAGCATCGTGTGCAGCGCCAGCGCGTCCTCGTAGACGCGCAGCATCCCGAGGCTCTCCCTGGCCCGCAGGGCCAGCTTGGCGACAGCGACCTTGCCGGAGCGCTTCAGCGCCTCACGCAGCAGGACGTAGGGCTTGTCGGCACGCTTGCCGTCGGCGGCCAGGTAGTAGGAGCGGTCGAGCTGGATGGGGTCGATCTCCTCGGCGGGGACGAAACCGAGGATCTCCACGGTTTTGGCGGTGGGCAGCGGGAGGGCTGCCATGTCGTCGTCGGTCAGCAGCACGGTGCGGCCCTCTTCGGTCTCGAAGCCCCGGCCGATCTCCTCACGCGGTACTTCCTCCTCGTCCAGCTCGCACACCTTGCGGTACCGGATGCGGCCCTGGTCGGCCGTGTGGACCTGGTGGAAGGAGACGCTGTGGTTCTCGGTGGCGGCCACCACCTTGATCGGGATCGAGACCAGCCCGAACGAAATGGCCCCTTTCCAGATTGAACGCATACTTTGTCCCTTCTATGGGACTCTCAGGTTATGCCGCACACGGAGATCGGGGGCCACCGTCTGGCCCTCAGCAACCTCGACAAGGTGCTCTATCCGGCGACGGGTTTCACCAAGGGCGAGGCGATCCGCTACTACGCCGCCGTCGCCGGGGTCCTGCTGCCCCACCTCGACGGACGCCCCCTCTCTTTCCTGCGCTTCCCGGACGGCGTGGAGGGCGAGAAGTTCTTCACCAAGCACGTTCCGCCCGGCACCCCCGACTGGGTGACGACGCGCAAGATCACAGTGGTGAGCAGGACGCCGCTGAACCAGGTCCTCATCCAGGACGAGGCGACGCTGGTCTGGGCGGCCAATCTGGCGGCACTGGAGCTGCACACCCCGCAGTGGCAGACCGGCCACCAGGCCGAGGCGGACCGGCTGGTCTTCGACCTCGACCCGGGTGAGGGCGCCGACATCCTGGACTGCCGCAGGCTCGCCGACTGGCTGCGCGAGCGGGTGGCCGACGACGGGATCACCCTGCTGCCCAAGACCTCCGGTTCCAAGGGTCTGCACCTGATCGCGGCGATCGAGCGCACCCCCTCCGACCGGGTCTCGGCGTACGCGAAGCGGCTCGCCCAGCAGGCCGAGGCGGAGCTGCCCGAGCACGCCGTCAGCAAGATGGCCAAGGATCTGCGGCCGGGGAAGGTCTTCGTCGACTGGTCGCAGAACAACCAGGCCAAGACCACGGCGGCGCCCTACACGCTGCGCGCCAAACAGCGCCCGACCGCCTCCACGCCGCTGACCTGGGCCGAGCTGTCCGCCGCCGAGCGGCCGGAGGACCTGGTCTTCCTCGGCACCGACCTGCCGGAGCGGATCGAGGAGTACGGCGACCTGCTGGCGCCGCTGCTGGAGGGCGCCGCCGGGAGCGGCCGGGGCCGCATCCCGGCGTAGCGGCCGCCCCCGCCCCCCGGGCCATCCGACAGCACGCCGGGGGAGGACGGATGCGTCACCGCCGCGTCCGTCCTCCCCCGGCCCGCTTCCGCGGCGGCTCCCGGAAAGGGCCGCCGAGCGGCTTCAGTGCGCCTCCGCACCCCAGTCGCTGCCCGCGCGGGCACGGTAGTCGCGAGCCGTGCGGACCCGGTCGGCCACCGAGGAGGGGAGCCGGTCCTGGACGGCATCGGCGGCCTTCACCGCGGCCTGCCGGCTGCTGAGCGCCGCCGCCTCCCCCGCATTGCGCACCGCCGGGTTCTCCACGATCCTCCGCACGCCCTTCCTGATCTGCTCGTAGCGCTCGCGTCCCGCGCGGGCGCCGAGCACGTAGCCGACGGCCAGTCCGGACACGAACGTGAGCCGGTAGCGCATAGTTTGCCCCTTCTCTCGGCTGGTGGTCCTGCTGCCGGTCCCCGGGGGCTGCGGCAGCCACCGGGGGTGCCTCAGGGGTACCGCGTTCGGGCGGCGGCAATACCGATTTCGGAGCACCCCCTGGCATGCGCTAATGTATTCCTCACCGCAAGGGAGCGCCCCGGGGATCCGGAGTGCGACCGATGAGACGGTCCCGTGTAGCTCAATCGGCAGAGCAGCCGGCTGTTAACCGGCAGGTTACTGGTTCGAGTCCAGTCGCGGGAGCACCACTCGAAAGGGCCCCTCTCCAGGGGCCCTTTTTGTGTGCCGCCACTGCGTCCGGGGCGCGGCGCAGGACGTTCTTCCGCACTTCCCAACGAAGTTGGCCGCCAATGGGAACCAATCACCCTTGGTTCGTGGTCCTCACCTGCGTAGATCTCCCCCGCCGGGGGCGGCAGATCCTATGAACGGTTATGCTGCGGCAGACGGCGCGCACAGATGTGCGCGGTGCGCCGTTACGGGGCGGTAGCTCAGCCGGTTAGAGCAGCGGACTCATAATCCGTCGGCCGTGGGTTCGAGTCCCACCCGCCCCACCTCAGCACAACCGAGCAGAAACGTTCCGAGCTGGACCTCGACCGGGGCGCACCGCATGACGGGCGCCCCGCTTCCGCGTTCTCCGGCGGCCGTTGACCCTCGGACCGGGCCGCCGCCCCCGTCACCCGTTCGCGGCGCCGGCGCCGCGACCTTCGAAGAACCCCTCCACCGCGCTCGGCTCGCACGCCCCACCAGGGTCGTGCGAGCCGCCCGGAACAGCGCGCGTGCCCTCCGCGCGCTCCGCTCCTCGGCACCCATCCGGACCCGCCCCACCCGGCGCTGCCCGACTGCGCCCGGGACGGCCCTCCGGCGACCCGGCTCACGCCCTACCCCGCCGTGCGTCACCAGGAGAACTGTCAATAATGGTTGACATCGAACTCGTGTCAGCCTAAGTTGACAGCATGGCAGGAACGGAAGCAGAGGGAGCCGACGAGGCGGTTCACACCGCGCAGGCCGCTCTGGACGGCGACCCGGCCGTGGGATTGCGGGCCGTTGCCGCACTGCGGCGGCTCGCAGAGCGCCTGGAGGTGCTCCAGGTCGACAGCGCGCGCCGCCAGGGGTGGTCGTGGGACGAGATCGGCGCGGCGCTCGGAGTCAGCAGGCAGGCCGTGCACAAGAAGCACTCGAAGCGCACTGGGAGGTAGCGGCGATGTTCGAAAGGTTCACCGGTGAAGCGCGGGACGTGGTGATCGGCGCGCAGGAGGAGGCGCGCTCGCTCGGACACGACCGGATCGGCTCCGAGCATCTGCTGCTGGGCGCGTTGCGGCATCCCGGACAGACGGGGGCGGCGACCCTGCACCGGCTGGGCGTGAGCGCGGCCTCGTGCCGGGCGGCGGTCGCGGGGGTGGTCGCCGGGTCCCGCGAGGACCTCGGCCCGCAGGACGGGGAAGCGCTGCGCGCCCTCGGGATCGACCTGGCGGAGGTCCGCAGGCGCGCGGAGGAGTCCTTCGGGACGGGCGCGCTCGACGCGGCACCGGGGTCCGGTCGCACGGGGCGCGGCAGCCGCACGGGCACCCGGCACATCCCGTTCGCCGCGCGGGCGAAGGAAGCGTTGAAGCAGGCGCTGCGCGAGGCATCGGCACGCGGGGACCGGGAGATCGGGGCCGCGCACGTCCTGCTCGGCGTGCTGCGGCCGGAGGACAACATCTCCGTGGCGGTGTTCTCCCGACTCGGCGTGGAACCCGAGGTGGTGCACGAACTGGTGCTCGACGACCTGCGAACGTCAGCGACGGCGTGAGGAGACCTCCAGGACGCCCGACCGAGGCCCTGGAGGCTCCAGTGACGGGTGGGGAACCGGTGGCATGACGGGCGTCAACTGCCCGCGCAGAGCGGGGCGCCGGCGTACAACCCCTCGAGGCAGCGACGTGTCGTACTGGGTATCCCGCGCATCGCACTCATTCCGGCGATGCCATGGAAAGCACGCATACGACTGCTTCTTCATCGAAGAGGGGGAAAAATCACGATGCGTTCCACCGGCTCCACCCGTTCCACCCTATTCTCCAAGGGCGCGCTGGCCGCTGCCGCGACCTCCGCGCTGGTCCTCCTGCCCGCCGGAGCCGCCTACGCCGGCAGCGGCCCGGCCACTCCCCCGTCGCACCCGCAGAAGCTGACCCGCAGCACGGCCCCCTCCCCCGAGGGGAACCCGGCGAGCCGCGCGGCCCGCACGGCAGGGGTCTGCGACGACGCCGTGCCGATCGGCACCCGCGGACTGATCAAGCGGGGCTCGGAGACGATCGCCTCGGTCAAGCAGTTCTACTCCAAGAAGTGCAACGAGAACTACGGCTACGTGTGGGTCTGGGAGAGCTTCCGCAAGACAGCGGCGCCCTACGACATCACCACCGGCGTCTACAGCTACAGCGACGACTCGGTGCACGCGGCCAAGGCGTGGAAGTCCACCAAGCAGCAGGAGTTCTGGACGGACGGGGCGAACACCGTCGACCACTGCACCTCCGGTGTGGGCAGCCTGCGCCCGGCGGGGGCACCGCAGAGCTACCAGGCGTACTCCCAGAAGCGCTGCTGAGCAACGCACCCGGCCGGCCCACGACAGCCGGGGGGTGCACAAGGCCCGGGGCCCGGCGCCACTTTGCCGGTGGCGCCAGGCCTTCCCGCGCCACCCGCGCACCCCCGGTCCACGACCCGCCGCCGCGCGCATGAATCCCCGCCACGGGCATCGCCGCCTCGTACCGTGAGGCTCTGGTCTGACTGTTATGACCGGAAAATCCCGTACTTCCCTCAGGAGGAGATTCATGCGCACTCCGTCCCCCTTCAAGGGCGTCTCTCCCGTCAAGGGCGCCCTCACCGCAGCCGCCTGCGCGATGGCGCTGCTGCCCGCCGGCGCCGCCCAGGCCGACGCCACGGCGCCGGCCCCCAGCACGGCCCGGGCCGGCTCGGCGACGGCCACCGCCGGCATGCCCGAGAGCGCCCCGGCGGCCGACGAGGCGGGCATGTCCGCGGACCGGTCCGCCATGGCCGCGCACATGTGCAGCGACGCCTACCAGATCGGCTCGACCGGCTACATCAAGCGCAAGGGCTACACCATCGGCTCGGTCAAGCAGTTCTACTCGAAGAAGTGCAACCGCAACTACGGCTACCTGTGGGTGTGGAAGAGCTTCCGCGACCACCACCGGAACTACGCCACGAACGTCGGCGTGTACGACTTCCACGCCAAGAAGCTGGTCGGGCTGCGCATCTGGCGCCACACCTCCGCCGCGGAGTTCTGGTCCTACCCGGCGGACACCGTGCGCCACTGCACCGCTGCGCGCGGCGCCGTGACAGTGCCCGGGGAGAGCAAGAACTACGCCTACTCCTCCAAGCGCTGCTGACCCTGTCCGGCCGCTGACCGCCCGTGCCACAGCGGGCGGGGGAGCTCACAGCACCGAGGCCATCCGGCGCACCACCTCCGCCAGGATCTCCGGCGAGGTCGCCAGGTTCAGCCGGACGTGCCCCGCTCCCCCGGTACCGAAAGCGGGCCCGGGATTGAGGGCGACCCGGCCGCGCCGCAGGAACATCGCGGCCGGGTCCTCGCCCAGTCCCAATGCCCGGCAGTCGAGCCAGGCGAGGAAGGTGCCCTGGGGCTCCCGGTGGGCGACCCCGGGCAGTTCCCGGGAGAGCAGTTCCCCCAGCAGCCGCCGGTTCTCGTCCAGGCCCGCCAGCAGGGCGTCGAGCCAGTCGGTGGCCTGCCGCAGCGCCGCCGAGTGCGCGATGACGCCCAGGTGGCTGGGCCCGTGGCCGACCTCCTCCGGCATGGCGGCCAGTTCGTCGGCTGCCGCACTGCCCGCAACCGCCAGACCGGCCTTGAGCCCGGCCAGGTTCCACGCCTTGGACGCGGACAACAGGCAGAACGCGTCCTGGCTGCCCGGCACCGACAGATACGGCACCTGCCGGGCTCCCGGCAGCACCAGCGGCGCATGGATCTCGTCGGCGACCACCCGCACGCCGTACGCGGCGGCGAGCGCCGCGACGCCCGCCAGTTCCTCCGCGGTGTGCACGGTGCCGGTGGGGTTGTGCGGACTGCACAGCAGGAAGGCGGCCCGCCGCCCGCCCTCGGCGGCCCGCGCGAACGCGGCCTCCAGCGCCTCCTGGTCCAGCCGTCCGGCCGCGTCCAGCGGTGCCTCCACGACGCGGCGGTCCAGGTGCGTGACGAACTGGTAGAAGGGCGGATAGACGGGCGGATTGACCACCACCGCGTCACCGGGCCCGGTGACCAGTTTGAGCACCTCGACGACGCCGAGCATCACATCCGGCACGAGCGCGGTGTGCTCTGCCGGGATCCGCCAGTCCCAGCGGCGGCGCGCGAAGTCGTCCCACGCGTCCGCGTAGCCGGTGCCCGCGGGGTATCCGGTATCGCCCGTGCGGACCGCTTCGCGGATCGCCTCGGCGACCGGCTCGGCCGGCAGTACGTCCATCTCCGCCACCCACGCGGGCAGCACGTCGGGGTCGTAGGCGCGCCACTTCATGCTCGTGCGGCGGCGGAGTTCCTCCAGGGTCAGCGTGCGCAGGGGGTTCGACAACAACGGTGCTCCTTCCGGTCGTCGTGCCTGTGGGTCGTGCCGATGCACCGTTCCTGTGCGGTGCCCGTGGGGTCGCGGGCCCGGCGGGAGGTGCGGCGTCCGGCACGGGGGCGGGGTGCCGGGCCCGGTACGGGTGGCTATGAGGCATCATTCCGGCCATGGGGATAGTCGCCGGCCTGGACAGTTCAGCCGAGTACACGAGCATCGTCGTCTGCGATACGGAAACGGGTGCGGTCGTCCGGCACGGGCACGCCGAGCACCCGGGTGAGCGCGACGATCCGCAGTCCTGGCTGCGCTCCCTCGGTACGGCCGCGGGCAGCGGGCAGCTCGCCGACGTGCAGGCGATCGGTGTCTCGGCGCAGCAGCAGGGCCTCGTCGCACTGGACGGTACGGGCGAACCGGTCGGGGCCGCGCTGCTGGGCAACGACCAGCGGATGCAGACGGCCGCGGCGGACCTGGTCGAGGCGTTCGGCGGGCGTGCGGCGTGGGCGGCGGCCGTCGGCACGGTCCCGCAGTCCGCGCACCCGGTCTCCAAGCTGCGCTGGCTGGCCCGCGAGCAGCCGGCGGCGGCGCAGCGGATCGCCGAGGTCATGCAGCCGCACGACTGGCTGGTATGGCAGTTGCTGGGCCGCCCGGCGCGGCGGGTGACCGACCGCGGGGACGCCTCGGGCACCGGCTACTGGTCGGCGGCGAGCGAGTCCTACCGGCCGGACCTGGTCGAGCTGGCACTCGGCCACCAGGTGGGGCTGCCGGAGGTGGCCGGTCCGGCGGAACCCGCCGGGCACACTCCCGAGGGGCTGCTGATCTCGGCCGGTACCGGCCAGACGATGGCCGCCGCGTTCGGCCTGGGTCTGGGTCCCGGTGATGTGGTGATCTCGCTGGGCTCGACCGGTTCGGTGTGCGCCGTGCACCACGAGGCGCTGGCCGACCACTCCGGAACCATCACCTCCTACGCGGACGCCACCGGCATGCATCTGCCGGTGGTGCGCACCCTGAACGCGACGCGGGTGCTGCGCGGGGCCGCCGGGATGCTCGGCACCGATCTCGAGGGCCTCTCCGAGCTGGCGCTCTCCTCCACCCCCGGCTCCTCGGGCCTGGTGCTGCTGCCCTATCTGGAGGGCGAGCAGACACCGCAGCTCCCGCACACCGCGGGCTCGCTGCACGGGCTGCGGCGCGAGAGCATGCGACCGGAGTTCCTGGCGCGGGCCGCTGTCGAGGGGATGCTGTGCGGGCTGGCCGACGCGCTGGAGGTGCTGCGCGCCCGCGGGGTGGCGGTGCGGCGGGTCTTCCTGCTGGGCCAGGCGGCGGGGCTGGGCGCGGTCCGGGATGCGGCGCCCGCGCTGCTGGACGCGCAGGTCGTGGTGCCCGAGCCGGCCGACTACGCGGCGATCGGCGCCGCCCGGCAGGCGGCGTGGGCGCTCTCCGGGTCCGGCCGTCCGCCCCAGTGGCCCGCCGCGGCCTGCCAGGTGTTCGAGGCGGGCGAGCAGCGGGCCGTCGGGCAGGCCGTGCGACAGCAGTACGCCACGGTGCGCGAGGAGATGTATCCGGGGGCGCTGGGCGTCTGACCCCCGCTGCGCCCGAGCGCCCCGCGCCCCCGCGCGGCGCCGGTGAACCGGGAGCGGTGGGTCCGTGGCGGGGGCCGGGAGCGGGCGTCCCGCGCGGGGAGCCGGGGGCGGGTGGTCCGCGGCGCGTGTCGAGGGCCGGCCGTGCGGGCCTTCGGACCGTCCGAAACCGGAGGCGGTCCCGTACCGGACGCTTGTACGCTCGATCACTTGCGCCTTCCGTTCTCCCGACCTGACCGACCGAGGAAATCCGTGTGCTGATCCGCCTCCTCCGCGCCCGGCTGCGCCTGTACCAGCGGCCGATCGCGCTTCTCGTGCTGCTGCAACTCGTGCAGACGAGCGCCACGCTGTATCTGCCCACTCTGAACGCGGACATCATCGACAACGGTGTCGTTCTCGGCGACACCGGCTACATCCTGCGCCACGGCAGCCTCATGCTGGCGGTCTCGGTGGTGCAGGTGGTGTGCAACATCGGTGCCGTCTACCTGGGTGCGCGGACCGCGGCCGCGGTGGGCCGTGACATCCGGGCGGGCGTCTTCGACCGCGTGCAGTCCTTCTCGGCCCGCGAGGTCGGCCGGTTCGGCGCACCCTCACTGATCACGCGCACGACCAATGACGTGCAACAGGTGCAGACGGTGACGTTGATGGCGTTCACCCTGATGGTCACCGCTCCGATCATGTGCTTCGGCGGCATCTTCATGGCGCTGGGCCAGGATGTGCCGCTGTCGGCCGTGCTGCTGGGCGTCGTGCCGGTGCTGGGCCTCACGGTCGGGCTGATCGTGCGCCGGATGCGGCCGCTGTTCCGCTCCATGCAGGAGCGGCTCGACCATGTCAACCGGATCCTGCGCGAGCAGATCACCGGCGTCCGCGTCATCCGGGCCTTTGTCCAGGACGCCTACGAGCGCCGCCGCTTCCACACGGCCAACACCGAGCTGACCGACATCCAGTTGCGCACCGGCCGGTTGATGGCGCTGATGTTCCCCGTGGTGATGACGGTGGTGAACATCTCCAGCGTGGTGGTGGTCTGGTTCGGCGCGCACCGCATCAGCGGCGGCGACATGGAGATCGGGGCGCTGACCGCGTTCCTCGCGTATCTGATGCAGATCGTGATGTCGGTGATGATGGCCACCTTCATGTTCATGATGGTGCCCCGCGCCGAGGTGTGCGCCGAGCGGATCCAGGAGGTGCTGACGACCGACTCCAGCGTCGTGCCTCCCGCCGCGCCGGTCACGGCTTTGCGGCGGCACGGCCATCTGGAGCTGCGCGGCGCCGGGTTCGGCTACCCGGGGGCCGAGGCCCCGGTGCTGCACGGCCTCGACCTGGTGGCGCGTCCCGGCGAGACCACCGCCGTCATCGGCTCCACGGGCAGCGGCAAGTCCACCCTGCTGGGCCTGGTGCCCCGGCTGTTCGACGCCACGGCGGGTGAGGTCCTGGTGGACGGGGAGGACGTGCGCGCACTGGACCCGGCGCTGCTGGCGAGCACCGTGGGGCTCGTGCCGCAGCGGCCATACCTCTTCTCCGGAACGATCGCCTCCAATCTGCGCTACGGGCGGCCCGACGCGAGCGACGAGGAACTGTGGCACGCGCTGGAGGTCGCACAGGCCAAGGACTTCGTGGAGCGGATGGAGGGCGGTCTGGAAGCGACCGTCGCGCAGGGCGGCAGCAACGTCTCCGGCGGACAGCGGCAGCGGCTGGCCATCGCCCGGGTGCTGGTGCACCGGCCGGAGATCTACCTGTTCGACGACTCCTTCTCCGCGCTGGACTATGCGACGGACGCGGCACTGCGGGCGGCGCTCGCCCGCGAGACGGGGGAGGCCACGGTCGTCATCGTCGCGCAGCGGGTGGCGACCATCCGGGACGCCGACCGGATCGTCGTCCTGGACGAGGGCCGGGCCGTGGGAACGGGGCGGCACCACGAGCTGATGGAGAGCAACGAGACCTACCGGGAGATCGTGCTCTCCCAGTTGACCGAGAGCGAGGCCGCGTGAGCGGGGCACACACCACCGCGCGGCCGCGGGCAGCGGGGACGACCGGCCCCGTGCATTGTGTGCGGGTGGCGGCGAGCGGGAAGGACACACCATGAGCGGGCCCGGGGGCACGGCCGGAGGGCCACCTCGACGATCCATGGACTTCGCCGGGTCGGGCAAGCGCCTGCTGCGGCAGTTCCGACCGGAGCGGGGCCGGCTGCTGCTGATGCTCGGGGTGCTCGTCGTCAGCGTCACGCTGAGCGTCATCGGCCCCAAGCTCCTCGGGCATGCGACGGACCTGGTCTTCGGCGGCTTCGTCGGCCGGAAGCTGCCCGCCGGGCTGACCGAGGAGCAGGCGCTGGAGAACCTGCGGCAGCGGGGGGACGACGGGGTGGCCGACATGCTCTCCGGGATGGACTTCACCCCCGGTCAGGGCATCGACTTCGGCGCCGTGGGCACGGTGCTGCTGGGGGTGGCGGCCGTGTACGCCGCGGCCGGGCTGCTGATGCTGTGGTCGGGGCGAATATCCGTCCGGGTGATCACCCGGACGGTCTTCCGGCTGCGGGAGCGGGTGGAGGAGAAGCTGGGCAGGCTGCCGCTGTCCTACCTGGACGGCCAGTCGCGCGGCGAGGTGCTCTCCCGGGTCACCAACGACATCGACAACCTCGGCCAGACGCTGCAGCAGACCATGGGCCAGCTCATCAACTCCCTGCTGACGATCGTCGGCGTGCTGGCGGTGATGTTCTGGATCTCGCCGCTGCTGGCGCTGGTCGCTCTGCTGACGGTGCCGCTGTCGGCGCTGGTCGCCACGCGGGTGGGGAAGCGGGCCCAGCCGCAGTTCGTCGCCCAGTGGAAGTCGACCGGCGCGCTGAACGCGCATGTCGAGGAGATGTACACCGGACATGCGCTGGTGAAGGTCTTCGGGCGGCAGCGCGAGTCGGCCAAGGTCTTCGCGGAGCAGAACGAGGAGTTGTACCGGTCCGGCTTCAAGGCCCAGTTCATCAGCGGGGTCATGCAGCCCGCGATGATGTTCGTCGGCAACCTCAACTATGTGCTGGTGGCGGTCGTCGGCGGGCTGCGGGTGGCCTCGGGAGCCCTGTCCATCGGGGACGTGCAGGCGTTCGTGCAGTACTCGCGGCAGTTCAGCCAGCCGCTGAACCAGGTCGCCTCGATGGCCAACCTCGTGCAGTCCGGGGTGGCCTCGGCCGAGCGGGTCTTCGAGATCCTCGACGCCGAAGAGCAGTCGCCCGACCCCGACGAGGCGCACGCGGTGCGGCCGGCCGCACCGCGGGGACGGGTGGAGATGCAGCACGTCTCCTTCCGCTACGCGGAGGACACGCCGCTGATCGAGGACCTGTCGCTCTCGGTCGACCCCGGGCGGACGGTGGCGATCGTCGGCCCCACCGGCGCCGGGAAGACCACGCTGGTCAATCTGCTGCTGCGGTTCTACGAGGTGCGGGGCGGCCGGATCCTGCTGGACGGCACGGACATCGCCGCCATGTCCCGCGAGGACCTGCGCGCGGGTATCGGCATGGTGCTGCAGGACACCTGGCTGTTCGGCGGCACCATCGCGGACAACATCGCCTACGGGGCGCAGGGGGCCACCCGCGCGCGGGTGGAGGAGGCCGCGCGGGCCGCGCACGCCGACCGGTTCATCCGCACCCTGCCGGACGGCTACGACACGGTCCTGGACGCCGAGGGCGACAGCGTCAGCGCGGGCGAGAAGCAGTTGATCACCATCGCCCGCGCCTTCCTCTCCGACCCGGTGATCCTGGTCCTGGACGAGGCCACCAGTTCGGTGGACACCCGCACCGAAGTGCTGATCCAGCAGGCGATGGAGCGGCTGGCGGCGGAGCGGACCAGCTTCGTGATCGCCCACCGGCTCTCCACCATCAGGGACGCGGACGTGATCCTGGTGATGGAGAACGGCACCATCGTCGAACAGGGCAGCCACGAGGAGCTGTTGGCCGCGGGAGGCGCCTACGCGCGGCTGTACCGGTCGCAGTTCGCCGAGGCGGTGGCGGAGGTGGACTGACCCGCTCCCGTCCCCCGTGCGGGCCACTCCTCGCCGCGGTGCGCGGGCCCGGCCCGGTCCGGCCCGTTCCGGTGGGCGGTGCCGCACGGCGGCGGAGCGGGTCGGGCGAGCGGTCAGTCGAGATAGCCCCGCAGTTGGTCCGCGAAGGCGTGGTCCCGCAGCTTGGTGAGGGTCTTGGACTCGATCTGCCGTATCCGTTCCCGGGTGACGCCGAAGAGCCGGCCGATCTCCTCCAACGTGCGGGGCCTGCCGTCGATCAGCCCGTACCGGAGCTGCACGACCTTGCGTTCGCGCTCACCGAGCGTGGAGAGCACCGCCTCCAGGTGTTCACGCAGCAGCAGGAATGCGGCCGACTCCACCGGGGACAGTGCGTCCCCGTCCTCGATCAGGTCGCCGAGGTTGACGTCCTCCTCCTCGCCGACCGGCGCGTGCAGCGAGACGGGTTCCTGGGCGAGCCGCAGTACCTCGGTCACGCGCTCCTCGGTCAGGTCCAACTGGGCCGCGACCTCCTCGGCCGCGGGCTCGTACCCGCGCTCCTGGAGCATCCGGCGCTGCACCCGCACCACCCGGTTGATCAGCTCGACGACATGCACCGGCACGCGGATCGTCCGGGCCTGGTCGGCCAGGGCCCGGGACATGGCCTGGCGGATCCACCAGGTCGCGTAGGTGGAGAACTTGTAGCCGCGCGCGTAGTCGAACTTCTCCACCGCGCGGATCAGCCCGAGGTTGCCCTCCTGGACGAGGTCGAGCATGGTCAGGCCACGGCCCACGTAGCGCTTGGCGACGGACACCACCAGCCGCAGGTTCGCCTCGATGAGGCGGCGCTTGGCCAGTCTGCCGCGCACCACCAGGCGGTCGAGGTCGAGCGCGAGCTCTCCGTCGAGTGTGGGCGAGTCGGCGAGTTTCTCCTCGGCGAAGAGCCCCGCCTCCACGCTCCGGGCCAACTCCACCTCCTCGGCGGCGGTCAGCAGGGGGATGCGCCCGATCTCGCGCAGATACTGGCGGAAGAGGTCCGCAGAGGTGCCGGTCGCGGGCGCCTCCTGCTGCGGCACCGTCGGCTCGGCGCCCTCCTCGGTCCGGGACGCCCCACGCTGCTCCGGCACGGTCCCACCGGGCTCCGGAACGCCGGGCGCGCTGCCCGAGGAGCCGGGTTCGGCGAGTGGCACCTGGGCCGGCGGGCCGAGGAGGGCCGCAGCCGGGGCAGCCGTCAGGGGCGATTCGGCAACGGGCACCCGCCCCGGATGCGCCGGGGGCGCCGACGGCGCGGAGTGCGCGTCCAGCGGGGCGGTCGAGGCGGCATGGGGCGCCGCATTCCGGGTCCGGGTCTGCACGGGGGCGACCTCCAGTGTGATCGCTGCCGGTTCGGGGGCGGCGTGCGGGACGGGAACGGCCGCGGCCGGGCCGCGCTCCGTCTCGTACGGAACGTGCGGTTCCGCGGGGGACTTTGGCCCGTTCCGGCCAGCACCGCCCCGCTCCGAGGACTCAGGCACCGCTCCCCAGTGTGGGGTACGACACATGCCCGCCACGAGAGGCGTGCGGGCAGTTTTTCCGCCAAACGTCACCCTCAGCGCACGATCCACTACGCACCACCGGGGCCACGGAGGTCGCTGTTCTCCCTGTGGCACCGGCATCGACAGCTTCACGGAGCCCGGGGGCGCACCCCGCCGGTCGCCCCGAGCCGCTCACCGGGCCCGCGTGCGCTGAGCGGGACCGGCCGCAGCGCGGCGAGCCCGAAAACGTGCGCCCGGCGCACACCGGCACGCCCGCCGCGGGCACCCGCAGTCGGCACCGGAGGCAGCCGGGCCGGGCCCACACACCCCCCGCGGCCGGCGCGGTCGGCCCCGCACGGCCGGACGCCGGAGCCGGCCGCTCCTCCGCCTGCCGGGCGGTCGTTCGGCGTCAGAGCGCCGCGGCACCCCGCTCGCGCAGGGCGATGCCGTACTGCTGGAGCGTCCAGATCTGCTGCCGCACGCCGGCCGACTGCTCGTACTCCTGGCGCGCCTCCAGGCGCCGCGCCGCACCCTCCAGTTCGGCGATGCGGGCGTTGACGGCGGCGCGGCGCACCGCGACCAGCTGCTCGCCCGCGTACGCCTCGTCGGCCTCCCGGTTGCGGGCGCTGCGCAGCGGCTCGACGGCCAGCTCGGTGACCAGGGAGCGCACCGCGTCGTCCGGTGCCGCGTCCCGCACCCGCCCCAGGTAGCCGGTGTCCCCGACGCCGGCCTCGGCGCCGCCCCCGGCCTCCACCGCCTGCCGCACCACGGCGTAGGGCGGCGCGGTGAACTCGTCCGCCCCGTAGGCGTCGAAGGCGGGCGAGACCAGCTCCGGCCGCTGGAGCGCCAGCTTGAGCAGCTCGCGCTCGACGCGGTGGGCGGGACTGCGCAGGTTCAGATCCGGACCGCTGGGCACGAAGGGCGCCTGCACGGCCGGGCTCTCCTGGGCGCGGGCGGCGCGCCCCGCGGTGCGCGCCGGCGCCTGGCCGCGCTCGCGCGCCCACCGGGAGAGCTGGGCGACGCGGCGGACGACGAACTCCTCGTCCACGATGCCGAGCAGCCCCGCCAGCCGTACCGCGTAGCCGCGCCGGATGGAGGGGTCCTTGATCTGGGTGACGACCGGCGCGCACTCCTCCAGCGCGGCGGACCGCCCCTCGGCGGTGTCGACGTTGTGCCGGTCCACGATGGAACGGATGGCGAAGTCGAAGAGCGGGGCGCGGTCCTCGATCACCTTGGCCACGGCCTCGTCGCCGTGCGCGAGCCGCAGGTCGCAGGGGTCCATACCGCCGGGCGTCAGCGCGATCCAGGTGCGGGCCGCGAACTTCTGATCGTCCTCGAAGGCGCGGAGCGCGGCCTTCTGCCCGGCCGCGTCGCCGTCGAAGGTGAAGACGACCTCCGACTGCGCGTTGTCCATCAGTACCCGGCGCAGGATCTTCACGTGCTCCCCACCGAAGGCGGTGCCGCAGGTGGCGATGGCCGTGGTCACTCCTGCCAGGTGGCAGGCCATCACGTCCGTGTAGCCCTCCACGACGACGGCGCGGTTGGCCTTGGCGATCTCCCGCTTGGCCAGGTCGATGCCGTAGAGCACCTGGGACTTGCGGTAGAGGGGCGTCTCCGGCGTGTTGAGGTATTTCGGCCCCTGGTCGTCCTCGCGCAGCTTGCGGGCGCCGAAGCCGACGACGTCGCCGGTGATGTCGCGGATCGGCCACATCAGGCGGCCGCGGAAGCGGTCGATCGGCCGGCCGTTGCGCGCCTCCTGGGCGAGGCCGGAGAGCGTGAGCTCCTTGTCGGTGAAGCCCTGCCCGCGCAGACAGCGCACCAGATGATCCCAGCCGGCCGGGGAGTAGCCGATGCCGAAGTGCCGGGCAGCCTCCTGGTCGAACCCCCGGTCGGCGAGGAAGCGGCGGCCGACCTCCGCCTCGGGGCCGTCGAGCTGCTCGGCGTAGAAGCGGGCCGCGATCCGGTGCGCCTCCACCAGTCGGGTGCGCTCACCCTGCTGCGAGGCACGGCCGTAGCCGCCCTCCTCGTAGCGCAGGGTGATCCCGGCGCGGGCGGCGAGCCGCTCGACGGACTCGGAGAAGGACAGGTGGTCGACCTTCATCACGAAGTCGAGGGTGTCCCCGCCCTCCTGGCAGCCGAAGCAGTGGTAGAACCCCTTGCTCGGGCTGACGTGGAACGAAGGGGACTTCTCGTCATGGAACGGGCACAGCCCCTTGAGGTTGCCCCCGCCCGCGTTGCGGAGCTGGAGGTACTCGGACACCACGGAGTCGATCGGGACCGCGTCCCGGACCGCCTTCACGTCCTCGTCGTTGATCCTTCCAGCCACGTGGGAAGTCTACGGCCGCCCGGTGACACTCCCCGACCCCGGTGCGGCGGCGCGGCTCAGGGCCGCGGGATGTTGCGCAGATTCGACCGCGCCATCTGGACCATCCGCCCCACACCGCCGTCCAGCACGGTCCTGCCCGCGGAGAGCGCGAAGCCGCTCACCTGCTCGCGGGTGATCTTCGGCGGCAGGGAGAGGGCGTGCGGGTCGGTCACGATGTCGAGCAGCGCGGGCCCGTCGTGCGCGAGCACGTCCCGCAGGGCGCCGCGCAGCTGCTTGGGCTTCTCGACCCGTACGGCGTGCGCGCCGGCGGCCTCGGCGAGGGCCGCGAAGTCCGGGTTGCGGTTGTGGGTGCCGTAGGCGGGCATCCCGTCGACCATCATCTCCAGCTCGACCATGCCCAGCGAGGAGTTGTTGAACAGCACGATCTTGACGGGCAGGTCGTACTGGACCAGCGTGAGGAAGTCCCCCATCAGCATGGTGAAGCCGCCGTCCCCGGACAGCGAGACCACCTGCCGGCTCCGGTCGAGGAACTGCGCGCCGATGGCCTGGGGCAGTGCGTTGGCCATCGAGCCGTGGCTGAAGGAACCGATCACCCGGCGCCGCCCGTTCGGCGTGAGGTAGCGCGCCGCCCATACGTTGCACATCCCGGTGTCCACGGTGAAGACGGCGTCGTCGGCCGCCTCCTCGTCCAGCACCGAGGCCGCGTACTCGGGGTGGATGGGAGTGTGCTTCTCCACCTTGCGGGTGTACGCCTTGACGACGCCCTCCAGCGTCTCGGCGTGCTTGCGCAGCATCCGGTCCAGGAACCGGCGGTCGGTCCTGGCCCGCACCCGGGGCGTGAGGCAGCGGAGCGTCTCGCGTACGTCGCCCCACACCGCGAGGTCGAGGCCGGTGCGCCGGCCGAGGTGCTCGGGGCGCACATCGACCTGGACGATCCGGCAGTTCTTGGGCAGGAACGCGTTGTACGGGAAGTCGGTCCCCAGCAGGATCAGCAGATCGCATTCGTGAGTGGCCTCGTAGGCGGCGCCGTAGCCCAGCAGTCCGCTCATGCCCACGTCATAGGGGTTGTCGTACTGGATCCACTCCTTGCCGCGCAGCGCGTGCCCCACCGGGGTCTTGAGCCGCTCGGCGAACTCCATGACCTCGGCGTGCGCGCCCGCGGTTCCGGCGCCGCAGAACAGCGTGATCTTCTCCGCGTCGTCGATCATGTGCACCAGCGCATCGATCTCCGCGTCCCCGGGGCGCACGCTGGGGCGTGAGGTGACCAGCGCATGCTCCTCCGGGCTGTCCGGCGCCGCCTCGGACGCCAGATCGCCGGGGAGCGCGACGACGCTGACCCCCTGCTGCCCGACGGCATGCTGGATGGCCGTCTGGAGCACCCGCGGCATCTGCTGCTCGCTGGAGATCAGCTCGCTGTAGTGGCTGCACTCGGCGAAGAGCCGATCGGGGTGGGTCTCCTGGAAGAAGCTGGTGCCGATCTCGCTGCTGGGGATGTGCGAGGCCAGCGCGAGGACGGGCGCCATCGAGCGGTGCGCGTCATAGAGCCCGTTGATCAGGTGCAGATTGCCGGGGCCGCAGGAGCCGGCGCACGCGGCGAGCTTCCCGGTGAGCTGCGCCTCGGCACCGGCCGCGAAGGCGGCGGTCTCCTCGTGGCGGACCTGGATCCAGTCGATGGCGGGGGTCCGCCGGATGGCGTCGACCACCGGGTTGAGGCTGTCCCCCACCACGCCGTAGAGGCGCTCCACCCCGCAGCGCACCAGCGTGTCGACGAACTGCTCGGCCACCGTCTGCTTCGCCATCGTTCACTCGTCCTTCGCTCGCCGCGCCACGGGAGGGCGGCGGTACGGGGTGTCGCTCTTCCGCTGAACGTATTCCCCGTCCGCCACTCAAGCATCACGTGAATCTCCCGTACGGCGCGGCGCCGGCCCGTACAGCGGCGCCCCACAGCGGCCCACCGGCGTACCGGTGGGCCGCCCCGCGCGGGGCGATCCACCGGTACGGACCCGGCGCGCCCGGGCTCACGGCAGGGCTCAGGCCGGATCGGCGGCGCCCAGCGACTCCAGTGGCACACCCGGGTCGGCCAGCGCGTCGGGATCCACCGCGGCGCCGGACCTGATCAGATCCTGCACGGCCCCGGTCACATCCCAGACATTGGCGTTCAGTCCGGCCAGCACCCGGTTGTCCCGCAGCCAGAAGGCGATGAACTCGCGCTTGGCCAGGTCCCCCCGGCACACCACCTGGTCGTAGGAGCCGGGCGGCGCGTACCCGGAGTACTCCATGCCCAGGTCGTACTGGTCCGAGAAGAAGTACGGCACCCGGTCGTAGGACACCTGCGCGCCGAGCATCGCCCGGGCCGCCGCGGGACCGCCGTTGAGGGCGTTGGCCCAGTGCTCCACCCGCAGCCGGTCGCCCAGCAGCGGATGCGCGACGGCGGCGGCGTCACCGGTGGCGTAGATGTCCGGATCGCTGGTACGCAGCGAGGCGTCCACGGCGATCCCGCCGCCCGGGCCGGGAGCCAGCTCCAGACCCGCGCTCTCGGCCAGCGCGGTGCGCGGCGCGGCGCCGATGGCGGCCAGCACGTCGTGCGCGGGGTGCTCGTCGCCGTCGTCGGTGCGCACGCTCTGCACCATGCCGTCGGTGCCGGTGATCTCGGTCAGCCGGGCGCCGAAGTGGAAGCGGACGCCGTGCTCGCGGTGCAGGTCCGCGAAGAGCGCGCCCAGCTCGGGGCCGAGGACGCCGTGCAGCGGTGTGGCCTCCGGCTCGATGACGGTGACCTCCGCGCCGTAGGTCCGCGCCGCCGCGGCCACCTCCAGACCGATCCAGCCCGCCCCGGCGATGACCAGATGGCCGTTCTCCTGGCCCAGCGCGCTCAGCACCCCGCGCAGCCGCTCGGCGTGCGCCAGCCGGCGCAGGTGGTGCACACCGGCCAGGTCGGTCCCGGGGATGTCCAGCCGGCGCGGCTCGGCACCGGTGGCCAGCAGCAGCTTGTCGTAGTGGATGCGCGTGCCGTCGCCCAGCCGGACCGCCCTGCCCGCCCGGTCGAGCTGCACCGCGGGCTGCCCCAGGTGGAGCTCGATGTCGGCGCCCGCGTACCAGGCCGGCTCGTGCACGAAGACGCTGTCCCGTTCGTCCGAACCGGCGAGGTAGCCCTTGGAGAGCGGAGGGCGCTCGTAGGGATGGTCGCGCTCGTCGCCGATCAGGATGACGCGGCCGGTGAACCCTTCCGCGCGCAGGGTCTCGGCGGCTTTCGCCCCCGCCAGCCCTCCGCCGACGATGACGAACGTACGGTGTGCGTCGACCACTTGAAGCCTCCTCCTCGAAGACGCTGCCCCCTGCGGGCCGTGCTGTCCCCCGTCGTCCACATGTGAGCGTCCCGCATCGGGGCAGGCCCGGGAAGAGGCAGGGGGCATGGATGGGACGTATGAGCAGCGCGGCGAGTTCCGAGGCGCCGGGCGGCGGCGCGTCCGGCGCGGAGCGCCCACCTCATCCGTGCTGCCCGCGGCGCATCGCCAGGGCGCGGTGCAGGGCGCGGGCGGCGGCGTCGGTGAGCGTGGAGATCTGGTCGACGACCACGCGCAGCCGCGCCGTGTCCGGGTCCCCGGCGAGCGCGGCCTCCGCGTACAGGTCCGCGTACTGCGGATCCAGCCCCTCCGGCGCCCTGGCCAGCAGTGCCTCGGCCAGTTCGCGGAGGACCACCCGCTGCTCGCGCCGCAGCCGCTCCAGGTCGGGCCGCTGCATCACATAGCGGTCGGCGACCGCCTTGAGCACGGCGCACTCCAGCCGCGAGGACTGCGGAACGATCAGTTCGGCCGCGTACCGGGTCAGCGGACCCGAGCCGTGCGCGGCCCGCGTCGCGGCCTCGGCGGCCAGACAGAAACGGCCGATGAGCTGGCTGGTGGCGTCCTTGAGGCGGGCCTGGGCGTGGGCGGTGCCGTCGTAGGTGTGCGGCCACCAGTCCTGCTCCAGGAGCCGGTCGAGTGCGGCGGCCAGCTCGCCCTCCCCGGCTCCCGGCGCATAGCGCTCGGCGGCCACCTCGAACACGTCGCCGCGCTCGGGTCCGGACCGCAGGATGCGCGGATCCAGGTGGCCGGCCCTGATCCCGTCCTCCAGATCGTGCACCGAGTAGGCCACGTCGTCCGACCAGTCCATGACCTGCGCCTCGAAGCAGGTGCGGCCCTCCGGCGCGCCCTCGCGCAGCCAGCCGAAGACCGGCAGGTCGTCCTCGTAGACGCCGAACTTGGGCGAGGCGGGGTCGTCCGGATGGCGGCAGCGCCGCCACGGGTACTTGGTCGCGGCGTCCAGCGCGGCCCGCGTCGCGTTGAGCCCGACGTAGCCCTGGCCGTCCAGCTGCGCGGAGAACCGCTTGGGCTCCAGCCGGGTGAGCAGCCGCAGCGACTGCGCGTTCCCCTCGAAGCCGCCCGCCGGTGCGGCGATCTCGTCCAGCACGGCCTCGCCGTTGTGCCCGAACGGCGGGTGCCCCAGGTCGTGGGCGAGGCAGGCCGTCTCGACCAGGTCGGGGTCGCAGCCCAGCGCGGCACCCAGCTCCCGGCCCACCTGGGCGCACTCCAGGGAGTGCGTCAGCCGGGTGCGCGGCGTCGCGTCCCAGGCGGGGCTGGCGCTGCCCGGCGCGACCAGCTGCGTCTTGCCCGCCAGCCTGCGCAGCGCCGCGGAGTGCAGAACCCGGGCGCGGTCGCGCTGGAAGGCGGTGCGCCCCGGCCGCTTGTCCGGCTCCGGCACCCAGCGCTCGAGGTCGGCGGGACCGTAGCGCAGCGCCGCGGGGGCGCCGCCCGCTGCCGCGAAGGAGGGTTCCATACACCGACCGTAGCCGCCGGGCTCGGGCTCACGGCTGCGGGGAGGGCCGCGTCTCCTCCTCCACCCACCGCAGATAGTCCGCGCTGCCCCGCACCACGGCCGTGGCGATGATCTCCGGCACCTCGTACGGATGGGCCTCGCGGAGGTAGTCCTCGAGCGCGCCGTAGCGGTCGGCACAGGTCTTGAACAGCACCTGCCACTCGGAGTCCGTCTGCACCGCGCCCTCCCACCGGTAGACAGCGGTGACGGGTCCGTTGAGCTGGGCACACGCCGCCACCCGCCGGGTGATCGCTGCGGCGGCGAGCGTCTGGGCCTGCTCCTGCGAGGCGGTCGTCGTCAGTACGGTGAGGATCTCGGCCATCCGGACAGCGTAGTCACCACGCGCGGCCGCGCCAGGTCCGTGCCGCCGGGGGGACACCCGAGGCGACGAGGGCCGAAACGTTCAAGACGGCCGGGGCGGGGCGCTCTAGCGTGGCCGTATGACACCGCGCTTCGACCTCATCGGCATCGTCACCTCCGACATGGCCGCCTCGCTCGCCTTCTACCGACGGCTGGGGCTCGGCATCCCCGCCGACGCGGACGCTCAGCCGCACGTGGAGCACGTCGGGCCGGGCGGCGTGCGGCTCGCCTGGGACACCGAAGAGGTCGTCCGTTCCTTCGACCCGGGATGGACGGCGCCGTCGGGCGGCGGCCGGATCGGGCTCGCGTTCCGGTGCGACTCGCCCGCCGAGGTCGACCGGATGTACGGCGAGCTGACCGGCGCGGGCTACGCGGGCGAGCACGCCCCGTGGGACGCCGTCTGGGGGCAGCGCTATGCCGTCGTCCTGGACCCGGACGGCAACGGCGTCGACCTGTTCGCGCCGAACGACTGACCGGACCGGCGGCCGGCTGCGGGCACCAGCGCGGTCAGCGGAACGCCCGCCAGGGCACGGACCTCACGGGAGAGGTGCGCCTGATCGGCGTACCCGGCCCGCTGCGCCGCCCCGGCGAAGGGGGCGCCCGACCGGGCCAGGTGCAGCGCCCGCTGCATCCGCAGCACCCGGGCCAGGGTCTTGGGCCCGTACCCGAACGCGGCACTGCACCGGCGGTGGAGCTGGCGTTCGCTCAGGCCCACGCCGCGGGCCGTGCGCGCCACCCCTGCCCCCTGGCGCAGCGCCGCGACGACGGCTTCCACCTGCGCGGCGGCGCGCCGGTCGGCGGCTGTGCGCCCGGGCGCCGCCAGCCGCTCCGCCGCGACCTCCTCCAGCGCCGCCGAGGGGTCCCCGGCACCGGCGACCCGCTCGGTCAGCTCCCGCACCCGGCCGGCGGGCCACAGATCGGCCAGCGGCGTCCGCCGGTCCCGCAGCTCCCAGGCGGGCGGGCCGAAGACCCGCGGGCCGGTGCCGGGCGGCAGCCGCAGGCCGTACGCGGGGAGTCCCGCACGCTCGGTCGCCGGATGCGCGCGGGTGTCCGGGCCCGCGACGACCAGTTCGCCGTTCCACAGCAGCAGGTCCATGCAGCCGTCCGGCAGCACCCGCCCGGTGGTGCCCGGGGGCACGGCGGCACGAGTCCAGCACACCGCGCCCCGCAGCCGGGACGTCCGCTCCTCGTACATGGCCCCAGGATGCACCCGGCCACCGACAGGCCCGCCCCCGAGCGGGCTGCGGGCCGCACCGGGGCTCAGCCCGTGGCCTCTCCCGCCAGGTACGCCGTGGGGCTGACACCGCGCAGCCGCTTGAAGGCCGCGCTCAGCGCGAAGCCGTCCCCGTATCCCACCCGGCGGGCGACGGCGCCCAGCGTCGCGCCCCGCTCCCGCAGCAGCCGGGCCGCCAGATCGATGCGCCACTGCGCCAGGTAGGACATGGGCGGCTCGCCGACCAGTTCGGAGAAGCGGCGGGCGAGGCTCGCGCGGGACACCCCGGCTCCGGCCGCGAGTGCCGCCACGGTCCAGGCGTGTCCGGGCTGCTCGTGCAGCAGCCGCAGCGCCACCCCCACCACCGGGTCGCTCTGGGCGCGGTACCAGGCGGGCGCGTCCGCCTCGGGCCGTGCGAACCAGGCGCGCAGCACGGCGACCAGCAGCAGGTCCAGCAGCCGGTCGAGGACCATCTGCTGCCCCGGCGCGTCCTTGACGACCTCCGCGGCGACCAGCCGCATCAGGTCCGTGTCCCACTCCGCTCCGGGAAGCACCAGCACCGGCGGCAGCGCGTCCAGCAGCCGGGCGCTGAGGTCGCCGTGGAGCTGGTAGTTGCCGCTCAGCAGGACGGTGGGATCGTCCGGACTGCGGCCCCAGGTCCGCACCCCCAGCGCGAGCTCCTCGCACATGTCCGTCCCGTCCACAGTGGTGCAGCAGTCACCCGGCTGGATCAGCAGCCCCGGTTCGGTCCCCGGATCGTCGGCGAGCACATAGGGGGCCGGTCCGCGCAGCACCGCCACATCGCCGGGCGCCAGCCGCACCGGCTCCGGCGCCTCGGAGTGCCGGACATAGCCGGTGCCGCGCAGCATGGACGCCAGCGCCAGCGGCGCGCCGTCCTGCACCCGCACGCCCCACGGCGGTGCGAGCACCGCCCGGTGGAACAGTCCGCCGCGGGCCCGGGCGCCGCCGAGCACGTCCGTCAGCGCCTCGGTCAGCCCGTCGGCGCCCCCCGTCCGCCACGCCCCCGCGGCCCGGCCGGACCGTCCCCCGTGTTCGGCGCCGTGCGCCGCGACAGTTGTCACGGCAGCAGCTTAGACGCGCGGACATGCGGCTGAGTCGCCGGCCGATGTCCCCCGGGGCCCGGACGGCGTTGGCTTGCGGCATGACACAGCAGAAGAGTGAGAACGCGGCGGAGCGGCAGCACGCACGGGACCGGGTCCTCGTGCTGTGCGGCACCGGCAAGAACGGCGCCCGGGTCGTCGAACGGCTGCGGGCACGCGGCTGTCCGGTGCGCGTGGGCTCCCGTACCGGGCAGCCGCCGTTCGACTGGGAGGACCCCGGTACCTGGGACGCCGCGCTGGCCGGGGTGGGTGCCGTCTTCGTCGTCTGCCAGCCGGACGTGGGCGCCCCGGGGGTCGCCGATGCGGTGCGGGGGTTCGGTGCACGCGCGGCGGCGGCCGGGGTGCGGCGGCTGGTGCTGCTCTCGGCGCGCGGCGAGGAGTCGGCCCTCCCGACCGAGCAGGCGGTCCGGGACGCGGGCACGGAGTGGACGATCCTGCGCACGAGCTGGTTCTTCCAGAACTTCAGCGAGGGCGTCTTCCTGCCCTCCGTGCTGGCGGGCGAACTCCCGTTCCCGGCCGGGGAGGTGCGCGAACCGTTCATCGACGCGGACGACATCGCGGAGGTGGCCGCCGCCGTGCTGACCGAGGAGGGCCACCACGCGCGCGTGCACGAGCTGACCGGGCCGCGGCTGCTCACTTTCGGGGACGCGGTGGCGGAGGTGACCGCGGCCGGCGGCCCCGCCGTGCGGTACGTGCCCGTCGCAACCACTGGAGTACGCCGAAGAGCTGACCCGGCAGGGGCTGCCGCCGGAGCTGGTGGCCTTCCTGGGCGGACTGTTCGCACAGGTGCTGGACGGCCGGAACGCCTCCGTCACGGACGGCGTGCAGGAGGTGCTGGGCCGCCCGGCTCGGGACGTCCGCGACGCCGCCCGCGCGGCCGCGCGGCGGGGGGCGTGGCGGAACTGAGAGCGCATCCCGGCGCACTGCGGGTGCGCGCGGGACAGCACCGCGGCGAGGCGGCCCCGGCGCGGGAGCGCTGTCAGGCCGCCGCACGTCTCGGGCGGCGGCCCGCGGACGGATCCGCCGCGCCCGCGAGTGGCCCGGTTGCGTCGCGTGCCGTGCGGGGCACGATGGACGCATGGACGATGTGACCGCTCTGGCAGCCGAGCACCTGGCGCTGGCACGGAAAGACCCGCACGGCCGCAGTGCGTACCTCTTCCTGCACGACGGGCCGCTGCGGCAGTCCGTCATCGCGCTGACGGAGGGGTCGGCGCTGGAGGAGCACAACACGCCGCCGGCGTCGAGCGTCCATGTCCTCCAGGGCCGCATCCGGCTCACCGAGGGCAGCGCCGACCAGGACGTCGCCGCCGGGCAGATCCAGCGGGTTCCGCACCTGCGGCACGGTGTGCTCGCGCTGGAGGACACCGTGTTCGTCCTGACGGCGGTGACGGGCACCGACTGAGACCCGGCGGCCCGCGGGCAGCGCTCAGAGGCGGTCCGCGGCGCCCCACTCCGCGATGCGGTGCAGTACGGAGCGCAGCGCCAGCTCGTAGCCGAAGACGCCGTGTCCGGAGACCATGCCCTGGCACACCGGCGCGGTGACCGAGGTGTGCCGGAAGGGTTCCCGGGCGTGCACGTTGGAGATGTGCACCTCGACGCAGGGGATGCCGAGCGAGGCCACCACCTCCAGGGCGTCCCGCAGTGCGTAGCTGTAGTGCGCGTAGGCACCGGGGTTGAAGACGATGCCGCTGTCGCCGCCCCGGGTGGCGTGGATCAGGTCGATCAGCGCGCCCTCGCTGTTGCTCTGCGCGCAGCGCACCTCGGCGCCCAGCTCGGCCCCGAGCACCGTGACCCGCTCCTCGACGTCCCGCAGGGTGGTGCTGCCGTAGGTCGCCCGGTCGCGTTCACCGAGCAGATTGAGGTTGGGGCCGTGCAGGAGCAGCACACGCGGCCTCGCGGAGGACGGCTCGGCTGCGGGAGAGTTCGCGTTCATGGGGGCAGCCTAGAGCCGCGGCGGCTGTGGCTCGTCCCGGCCGCCGGTCGGGGTGCTGCCGCGGCGCGCACGCGGTGGGGCACCGGTCGTGGCGCGGCTGACCTCGACCGCCCGGGGGCCTGCCGCTAGCCTCCACAGGAGAGAGTCGCTGAGCGAGCGAGGAGCAGGGCGGGCGATGGGCTGGACAGCGCGGAACATTCCGGACCAGAGCGGCCGTACGGCGGTCGTGACCGGCGCCAACAGCGGACTCGGCTTCGTGACGGCCCGGGAGCTGGCACGGCGCGGGGCGCGGGTGGTGCTCGCCTGCCGGGACGAGGAGCGCGGCGACCGGGCCCGGGACGCGCTCGTGCAGGAGCTGCCCGAGGCCGGACCGCGCATCGAGCTGCGCCGGCTCGATCTGGGCGACCTGGCGTCGGTGCGCGCTTTCGCCAAGGAGCTGCCGGACGAGCGGGTGGATCTCCTGGTCAACAACGCGGGAGTGATGGCGCTGCCCTACGGTCGGACGGCGGACGGCTTCGAGCGGCAGTTCGGCGTCAACCACCTGGGCCACTTCGCCCTCACCGGGCTGCTGCTGGAGCGGCTGCTGACGGCCCCGGCCCCCCGCGTCGTGACGCTGTCCAGCGGGCTGCACGTGCTGGCCAACATCGACATCGCGGACCTCAACAGCGAGCACTCCTACCGGCGCTGGATCGCCTACGGCCGGTCCAAGACCGCCAATCTGCTCTTCACCCACGAACTGGCCCGGCTGCTGGCCGACACCCCGTTGGTCGCCGCGGCCGCGCACCCCGGCTACGCGGCCACCAACCTGCAGACCGCGGGAGCCCGTATGGAGGGCCGGAGGGCCGCCGAGCGGGTGGTGGCGCTGGGCACCCGCGTCCTGGGGCAGTCCGCCGACGCGGGCGCCCTGCCGACGCTGTACGCGGCGACCGCTCCCGGGGTGGCACCGGATTCCTTCACCGGGCCGAGGCTGCTGGGCTGGCGCGGCGCTCCGGCGCCGTCCTGGCGGGCGCCATGGACTCTCAGCGACGTGGCGGCCGAGCGGCTGTGGGCGGCCTCCGAGCAGTTGACGGGGGTCGCCTACGGGGTTCCCTCGTGATCCGGGCGGTCGTGGTCGACGACGACTTCATGGTGGCCCGGCTGCACAGCACCCTGGTCTCCCGGGTGCCCGGGTTCGAGGTCGCCGCGGTGGCGCACAGCGGTGCGGAGGCTCTCACCGCGGTGCGCGAGACCGCACCGGACCTGGTGCTGCTGGACCTGTATCTGCCCGACATCAGCGGGCTGGAGGTGTTGCAGCAGTTGCGCGGCGACGGCGCGCCGGGCGGCGGCCCGGACGTGCTGGTGATCACGGCGGCGCGGGATGCGGAGAGCGTACGGGCCGCACGGCACGGCGGGGCCGTGCAGTACGTCGTCAAGCCGTTCGAAGGGCGGTTGCTGAGCGAGCGGCTGGAGCGGTACGCGCGGGAGCGGCGGGACCTGGAGTCGCTGACGGCCCCCGGCCAGGAGGAGCTGGACCGGGTCTTCGGCCTCTCCGGCGGCGGTGCGACCGCGGCGCCCCCGGGCGGCGCCGCGGCGCGGGTGACCGGGCAGGTACCCGACGGTACCGGCGTGGCCGTTCGGGCACGACCGCTGCCCAAGGGGCTGACCGAGCAGACCGCGGCCCTGGTCCGCGCGGCCCTCCGGGCGAGTCCGCGGGCGACAGGTGTGTCGGCCTCGGAGTGTGCCGAGCACAGCGGCCTGTCCCGGGTGAGCGCCCGCCGCTACCTGGAGCACTTCGTGGCGACCGGCGCCGCGCGGGTCACTTTGCGGTACGGCACCACGGGCCGCCCCGAGCGCCGCTACCACAGGGTGTGAGGTGCGGCGGGGCGGCCCGTTCGGCGTCGCGGATCAGACCTTGGTGAAGCACATGGTGTGGTCGCCGCCGCGGTTGCTGGAGTACTGGATGCCGTAGTCGTACTGGGCCGGGCATTCCTTGTCCGGCCCGAAGAGCCGCTGCCCCGTCTTGTACTCGGCCTCCGGGGAACCGCAGTCGACGATGGTGGGCAGCGGGTCCTCGTCGGTGCCCTCGATCTTGACGCAGTCGCCCTGCTGCGGGTCGTGCGTCTTCTGCTCCTCGATCCGCGCGGACTCCGATGCCTCCGCTTTGGCCTTCCCGCCGTTGGGATCGGTGTTGTAGTCGTACACGTACCAGCCGACCCCGCCGAACACCGCCAGGACGAGTACGGCGGCGATCAGACCGCGCAGCGGGCTCGCCTGCGGGCGGCGCTGCGGGCCGCCGGGCGGCGGGGGACCCTGGGGCTGCTGGTAGTGCTGGTACTGCGGGGGAGGACCCTGGGGCTGCTGGTACTGGTACTGGTACGGCGGTGGTGCGGACATGGGTGTTCCCCCGTGATCTGGTGCCCTGACGCGCGCTGACGCGCACTTGTCGGCCTTACTGTAAGCGCCGTCGCGCGCGGCCGGGCGCCGGGTCCGGCACCCGCCGAACAGCGGTGTCCCCACCCGATGTCGGGCTCCGCCCCCGGCCCACGAAGGCACGGGGTGCGAAGGCGAAGAAGAAGGAGGCGGCACCCCCGCACGGGTGCCGCCTCCTGGGCCGGGTTCCCCGTCCGCGGTGAGGGTCGGTGCGGACGGGGAGCCCGGGAGTGGGAGGGCTCGGGTTACGCGGTCGCGTGCTGCTGGGCCGCGGCCGCCCGGCCCGCTTCCAGGCGGGCCACCGGGATCCGGAACGGGGAGCAGGAGACGTAGTCGAGGCCCACCTCGTGGAAGAAGTGCACCGACTCGGGGTCGCCGCCGTGCTCGCCGCAGACACCGAGCTTGAGGTCGGGCCGGGTGGCCCGGCCCGCCTCGGCGGCGCTGCGGACCAGGGAGCCCACGCCGTCCTTGTCGATGGTCTCGAACGGGGAGACGCCGAAGATGCCCTTCTCCAGGTAGGCCGTGAAGAAGCTGGCCTCGACGTCGTCGCGGCTGAACGCCCACACCGTCTGGGTCAGGTCGTTGGTGCCGAAGGAGAAGAAGTCGGCGCACTCGGCGAGCTGGTCGGCGGTGAGCGCGGCACGCGGCAGCTCGATCATGGTGCCGAGGGTGAGCCCGAGCTCCACGTTGTGCCGCTGCTCGACCTCTGTGATGACCTGCTCGGCCTCCTCGCGGACGAGTTCCAGCTCCTGCACGGTGCCCACCAGCGGAATCATGATCTCCGCCCGCGGGTCGCCGCCGCCGGCCTTCCGCGCGGCGGCCGCTTCGGCGATGGCGCGGATCTGCATGGTGAACAGCCCGGGGATGACCAGGCCGAGGCGGACGCCGCGCAGGCCCAGCATGGGGTTCTGCTCGTGCAGCCGGTGCACGGCCTGCAGCAGCCGCAGGTCGTTCTCGTTGGCGTCCTTGCGGGACTCGGCGAGCGCGACGCGAACCGACAGTTCGGTGATGTCGGGCAGGAACTCGTGCAGCGGCGGGTCCAGCAGCCGCACCGTCACCGGCAGGCCGTCCATCGACTCGAACAGCTCGACGAAGTCGCCCTGCTGGAGCGGGAGCAGGGCGCCCAGCGCCCGCTCGCGCTCTTCCTCGGTGTCGGCGAGGATGAGCCGCTCCACCAGCTCGCGCCGCTCCCCGAGGAACATGTGCTCGGTGCGGCACAGGCCGATCCCCTGGGCGCCGAACCGGCGGGCGCGCGCGGCGTCCTCGGCGTTGTCGGCGTTGGCCCGTACCCGCAGCCGGCGTACCCGGTCGGCGTACGCCATGATCCGGTGGACGGCCTGGACCAGTTCGTCGGCCTCGTCGGCTCCCGCGTGCGTGCGGCCCTCGAAGTACTCCACGACCGGCGAGGGCACGACCGGCACCTCACCGGCGTAGACCTTGCCGGTGGAGCCGTCGATGGAGACGACGTCACCCTCCTCGACGATCCGCCCGTCCTGGCTCTTGAGGCAGCGCCGCTTGGTGTCGACCTCCAGCTCCTCCGCGCCGCACACGCAGGTCTTGCCCATCCCGCGGGCGACCACGGCCGCGTGCGAGGTCTTGCCGCCCCGCGAGGTGAGGATGCCCTCGGCGGCGAGCATCCCGTCCAGGTCGTCGGGGTTGGTCTCGCGGCGGATGAGGATGACCTTCTCGCCCGAGCGGGACCACTTGATGGCGGTGTAGGAGTCGAAGACCGCCTTGCCGACGGCCGCGCCCGGCGACGCGGCGATGCCCCAGCCGATCTGGTCGGCGCCCTTGAGTCCGCCGTTGCTGTCGAAGCGGGGGAACATCAGCTGCGCGAGCTGGGTCCCGTTGACCCGTTGCAGCGCCTCGGCCTCGTCGATCAGGCCCTGGTCGACGAGCTGGGTGGCGATCCGGAAGGCGGCCGCGGCGGTGCGCTTGCCGACGCGGGTCTGCAGCATCCACAGCTTGCCGCGCTCGATGGTGAACTCGATGTCGCACAGATCCCGGTAGTGGTTCTCCAGGGTCTCCATGATCTGCATCAGCTGGTCGTACGACGCCTTGTCGAGCTGTTCGAGGTCGGCGAGCGGCACGGTGTTGCGGATGCCGGCGACGACGTCCTCGCCCTGGGCGTTCTGCAGGTAGTCGCCGTAGACACCCTGCTGGCCGCTGGCCGGGTCGCGGGTGAAGGCGACGCCGGTGCCGGAGTCGGGGCCGAGGTTGCCGAAGACCATCGAGCAGATGTTGACGGCCGTTCCCAGGTCGTGCGGGATGCGCTCCTGGCGGCGGTAGAGGCGGGCGCGGTTGCCGTTCCACGAGTCGAAGACCGCGCGGACGGCCAGGTCCATCTGCTCGCGCGGGTCCTGGGGGAAGTCGCGGCCGGTCTCCTCGGAGACGATGGCCTTGAACTTCTGGACCAGTTCCTTGAGGTCGTCCGCGGTCAGGTCCACGTCGGTCACAGCGGCGCGTGCGCTCTTGACCTCGTCCAGGGTCTCGGAGAAGCGCTCGCCGTCGATGCCGAGCACCGTGTCGCCGAACATCTGGATGAGACGGCGGTAGGAGTCCCAGGCGAAGCGCTCGTCGCCGGACTGGGCCGCGAGCCCGTGCACGGACTCGTCGGAGAGCCCGATGTTGAGGACGGTGTCCATCATCCCGGGCATGGAGAACTTGGCGCCCGAGCGCACGGAGACCAGCAGCGGGTCGTCGGCCTGGCCGAGCTTCTTGGCCATGCGCTCCTCGAGCGCCGCCAGGTGCCGGCTCACCTCGTCCCGGAGGGCCGCGGGCGCCTCTCCGGAGTCCAGGTACGCCTTGCAGGCTTCGGTGGTGATGGTGAAGCCCGGAGGGACGGGCAGACCGAGGTTGGTCATCTCGGCGAGGTTGGCTCCCTTCCCGCCGAGGAGGTCCTTGAGGTCCTTGTTGCCCTCACTGAAGTCATAGACGAACTTCCGCTGCTGCGACTGCTGCTGCGACGCGCCTACTGCGGACTCTGCGTTCGCGGACTCTGTGTTCTTCGTCTGAACCGGCACCGGACTCGGCTCCTCGTGGTCGGCTGCCCTGACGGCGGGGAGCGTACCCAGATCGAAGGCTTACGAGTACGTCCAACAGCACGTCACACGGCTGTAACCACCCGTGTGCCGAGAGATCGAAAGTGGATGGTCGGATCAGCTAATTGGTCATACCATTCAAGATTCGAAATGGTGACTACGTTGAGCCGAAAGAACCAGCGGCTTCATCAACGCAGAGTAGTGCCCGCCTACAACGCGGGAACCAAGGGTCGGTAAAACCGCGATCTGCTCCTTGGAGATGTACAGCTCACATCTGAGCGCTCATCTGAGCGCACCCCTGATCAAGGTGGCGCGAATCACGCGGCTGAACGGGTGAACGTCTCACCATCCGGACGTGCTGCGGCCCGCAGTATCTTGCCGTGGTGACCGATCCGAACACCGCTGAGAATCCGGCCGCCCGGCACGCCCGCCTCGCCCCCGTCGACACCGCGGCGGACGCCCTGTTCGTCTACGGCACGCTGCGCTTCGACCGCATCCTGACCGCCCTGCTCGGCCGCGTCCCGCCCGGCACTCCGGCCACCGCGCCCGGCTGGCGCACCGCGGCACTCGCGGGCCGCCCCTACCCCGGACTCGTCCCCTCCGCCGGGCACACGGCCGCCGGACTGCTGCTGACCGGACTGAGCGGGACCGAGTGGCGCGCGCTGGACGACTTCGAGGACGACGCGTACGAGCTGCGCCGGCTCGCCGCGGAACGCGGCCCTGGCTCGGAGCGAGCGCCTGCCGCGGAACAGAGTCCTGCCCCTGAACGCGGCGGGACGGAGAACGGCAGGACGGCGGGCAGCCTCTCCGGGCCCGGCCGGATCTGGACGTACGTCTGGGCGGCGCCAGGCGAGGTCGCCGCGGAGGACTGGTCGGCGGACGTCTTCGCAGCCCGGCAACTGGAGGGCTACGCGGCCCGGCTGGAGGCCGCCGCGGCCGCGGCGGCGCGGCACCGGGGCGGGCGCCCCGAACGCTGAACGCCCGCCGAGAGCAGCCCCCGTGCCGGGTGGTCAGCCGCCGGAGGTGGCCAGCTCGGCATCCGCACCGAGGCCGGTGTCGCACGCGTACGGATCGTCCAGCCAGCCGTCCGGCAGGACGACCTTGTTGCGCGAGTGGGTCCGCCCGCGCGGACCGTCGGCACCCTCCGGCCACTCCTGGGACAGATCGAGCCCGTCCAGCAGGGAGCGCAACTCGGCCGACGAGGCCGCGACGGCGAGCTGCTTGCGCATCTCGGAGCCGACCGAGAAGCCCTTGGTGTACCAGGCGACGTGCTTGCGGAAGTCGATGACGCCCCGCGCCTCGTCCCCCAGCCACTCCCCCAGCAGCCCGGCGTGCCGCACCATGACGTCGGCGACCTCGCCCAGCGTCGGCCGGGCGCGGACCCCGGTGTCCTCGCCGCCGAGTGCGGCCACCAGGTCGGCGAACAGCCAGGGCCGCCCCAGGCAGCCGCGGCCGACCACGACGCCGTCGCAGCCGGTCCGGCGCATCATGCGCAGCGCGTCGTCGGCCGACCAGATGTCGCCGTTCCCCAGCACCGGGATCTCGGGGACGGCGTCCTTGAGACGCGCGATGGCCTCCCAGTCGGCGGTCCCGCCGTAGTGCTGCGCCGCCGTGCGGCCGTGCAGGGCGATGGCGGTGACGCCCTCCTGCACCGCGATCCGCCCGGCGTCCAGGAAGGTCAGATGGTCGTCGTCGATGCCCTTGCGCATCTTCATCGTCACCGGCCGGCCGCCCGCGTTGTGCACCGCCTCGTGCAGGATGGCCCGCAGCAGCGGCCGCTTGTACGGCAGTGCGGAGCCGCCGCCCTTGCGGGTCACCTTCGGAACGGGGCAGCCGAAGTTGAGGTCGATGTGGTCGGCGAGGTCCTCGTCGGCGATCATGCGTACCGCCTTGCCGACGGTCACCGGGTCGACGCCGTAGAGCTGGATGGAGCGCGGCTTCTCGCTCGCGTCGAAGTGCACGAGCTGCATCGTCTTCTCGTTGCGCTCCACCAGCGCCCGGGTGGTGATCATCTCACTGACGAACAGGCCCCGGCCGCCCGAGAACTCCCGGCACAGCGTCCGGAACGGCGCGTTGGTGATCCCGGCCATCGGCGCCAGCACGACCGGCGGCTGGACGGTGTGCTCTCCGATGTGCAGCGGCTGGATCGACGGGCTCATACGGCAGGGGTTCCTCGGCTCGTTCGGCGTTGTTCGGCGGGGCGGACAGCTCCCCATTGTCCCCCATCCGGGCACCCGTCCCGCCGGTCGGCCCCCGGCCCGCTCATCGACCGGCGGTGACCAGGCCGAGCAGCCGCTCCACCCGCGCCTGGGTCTCCTCGTCGCGCGGCACGTACGTCCCCAGGCGCGCGCCCTCGGCCGGGCCGAGCCACAGCCCGTGGTAGGTGAAGGAGACCATCCCGACCCGCGGGTTGCGGAAGCGCTTGGTGTGGTCCGCGGCTCGGACCACCTCGTGCCGCTCCCACAGCGCGCGGAACTCCGCGGAGGTACGCATCCGCGCCAGCAGCGCCTTCCACGCGGGCTCCGCCAGATGCTCGGCCATCCGGGAGCGGAAGCGGGCCACCATCAGCCGGATCGCCTCCTCCCGGTCCGGCATCGCGGCGGCCCAGTCCGGGTCGGTGAAGGCCAGCCACATGCAGTTGCGGTCCTCGGGCGGATGCGCGTCCAGATCGCCCAGCAGACAGCCGTAGACCCGGTTGTAGGCCACGATGTCGTAGCGCGCGTTCTGCACGCAGGCCGGAAAGGGTTCGAGCCTGTCGAGCACCTTGCGGATGCCCTCCGGCAGCACGGGCGTCTCGGCGGCGGGCGTCGGATCGGCCGTCCCGCCGAGCGCGAACAGATGAGCGCGCTCGCTGGAGTCGAGCATCAGCGCCCGGGCGAGCGCGTCCAGCACCTGCGCCGAGACCTGGATGGCACGGCCCTGCTCCAGCCACGTGTACCAGGTCACGCCCACGGTCGACAGATGCGCCACCTCCTCGCGGCGCAGCCCCGGTGTCCGGCGGCGCGGCCCCCTGGGCAGCCCCACCCGCTCGGGCGGGATCCGCTCGCGCCTGCTGCGCAGGAACGCCGCGAGTTCCTGGCGGCGGACGCTGTCGGCGGGTGCGGCCGGTGCCGGTGCGGGCGCTGTCGGTTCCGGTGCGGGCGATCCCGGTGCGGGGCCTGCCGATCCGGAGCGAGCCGCTCCGCGAGTGCTGAGGCTCATGGCACCAGGATGGCGCACGCCGCATCCTGGTGCCGGGTAGTCCTGGTACCAGGATGAGGACCGCCTGGTACCAGGCAGACAGGGGGCCGAGGCTCGTCCTCATGAGTCACGACATCCCCACCGCCGCGCGGCCGGCCCCCGACCGGAAGCCGGACCACTGCGACCGGACGCGGAACCCTTCCGACCGGAAGCAGAACCCCTCCGAGCGGAAGCACGGTCCGTACCGGGCCCCCGGACCGCCGGCACCGCAGACCCCGGCAGCGCTGCACCCTTCCGGTCTGGTCACGCTGCTGCTGGGCGCGGCCCTCCCCATGATCGATTTCTTCGTCGTCAACGTCGCCTTCCCGAGCATCGAGAGCGACCTCGGCGCCTCGGCAGCGCTGGAGATGGTCGTCGCCGGATACGCCGTCGTCTATGCCTCGCTGCTCGTCCTGGGCGGCCGGCTGGGCGACGCCCGCGGACGGCGGCGGCTCTTCCTGTGGGGCGTCGCCGCGTTCGGAGTCACCTCGCTGGCCTGCGGATTCGCCCCCGGCGTGTGGTGGCTGACCGCCGCCAGGGCGGCACAGGGAGCTGCCTCGGCGATGATGTTCCCGCAGGTGCTCGCCACCATCCAGGCCACGAGCGAGGGGCGGGCGCGGTCCCGGGCCATCGGCCTGTTCGGCTCGGTCGGCGGGATCTCCGTCGTCACCGGGCAGGTGCTGGGCGGTGTGCTGGTCGCCGCCGACCTGGGCGGCACCGGCTGGCGGGCCATCTTCCTGATCAACGTCCCGGTGGTGCTGGTCATACTCGCCATCGGCGCCCGCACGGTGCCCGAGAGCCGCTCGGAGTCGCCCGCACGCGGAGACACCGCCGGAACAGTGCTGCTGGCCTGCGGGCTGGTCGCCCTGCTGCTGCCCCTGACGGAAGGGCGCGCGGCGGGCTGGCCCTGGTGGTCCATCGCCCTGCTGGGGGCGGCGGCCGTGCTGGCATGTTCCTTCTACGCCGTAGAACGCCGCGAGGAGCGCGCGGGCCGCAGCCCGCTGCTGCCGCCCTCCCTGCTGCGGGAGCCCGGCGTCCGGCGCGGACTGCTCATCGGCGCACCCGTCTTCCTCGGCTTCAGCAGCTTCATGTTCGAGAGCGCACTGCTGCTGCAACAGGGGCTGCGGTACGGCGCGCTCAAGGCGGGGCTCACCCTGGTGCCGATGGGCCTGGCGCAGTTCACCGCCTCCGTGCGGGCCCCCCGGTTGACCGAACGGTTCGGCGCGGGACGGGTGCTGGTGCTGAGCGCCGTCGCCCAGGGCACGGGCCTGGGTGCCCTGCTGCTGGCACTGTTCACGCAGTGGCCCGCACTGCCGCCGGTGGCGCTGGCGCCCGCCCTGCTGCTGTGCGGACTGGGCCAGGGACTCCAGTTGCCCACGTACTACCGCGTCCTACTCTCCGGCGTTCCCGCCGCCCGAGCCGGCGCGGGCAGCGGCCTGGCCGCCACCGCCCAGCAGTCCGGCCTCGCCCTCGGCGTCGCCACACTGGGCTCCCTCTTCCTCGCTCTGACGCCGCAGTACGGCATGCGCGAAGCCCTGGCAGCCGTCCTGGCCCTCCAGGCATGCGGACTGCTGGCCCTGGTCGTGATGGGAGTGCGGATGCCCCGCGCGGTGGGCTGAGGGGCGCGGTGGAATCGGCGGCCTAGCATGCTGGTCATGGCCATGTTCGTGCACCTGACATCGGCGGCGACCGCACCGCGCATCCGGCGGTCCGGCATCCGCGCCGCCTCCCGTGGGCAGGACGGTGCACGCGGGGTGTACTGCTTTCCGGTGCTGCCCTCCTACACCCTCACCCACCAATGGCTGCGCGAACTGGCCCGTACCGGCAGCCGGGGAGGTCTGGTGGCTGTCCACCTGCGGCTGGACGACAACCAGCAGGTGCGGGTGGGCCGCTACGCACGCGAGCAGGCCGCCGTTCCCGCCTCCGAGGCGGTGCGGCGCATCGCGGCACTGGAGGATCCGCGCGGCTGGGAGGTGTTCGTCCCTGGGGCGATCCGGCCGCGCGAGGTGCACCGGATCCGCACCGCACCCCAGACGGTGGGCTGGCGCTACTGGCCCGAGGCGCACGGTGTGCGGCCCTGCACCTGCGACGGCTGCCGGGTACGCGGCGAGTACGGATCCCGGCGGCTGCGCGAGCGGTTGCCGCATCCGCTGGACGGTCCGCCACCGCCCGCCAGGGTGCTGCTCGCACGGATCGCCGCGGCCGGCACCCCCGGAGATCCCGCCGCGCTCCGGGAGGCCCTGCACTGGTTCGGCAAGTTCCGCCGTGGCCCGCTCGCACAGCTCACCCGCCTCGCCGACCACCCCGATCCCGGCGTGCGGGAGGAATTGGCGTGGGCCGTCTCCCGATGGTCGACCCCGGGAGTGGCCGAGCTGCTGGACGGGCTCGCCGACGACCCGCATCCGGATGTCCGCGAAGCGGTGGCGACGGTCCGCACACTGTCGCAGAACGGTTAGGCCCTGTCCCGCGGGTCATGTGACCTCACGAGCGAGGAACGGGCCCGGTGGGAGCCGCATCTGTCGGAGTCCGGGAAGCGGGGCGGCCGGTGGGCGTCCTCGCAGCCGTCCTGGCCGATGAGGAGCGACGGCCCCGCAGTTGGTTTCCGGCATGGACCGCATTCGCACCTCAACCGGTGTGGGCCGCCACGGCATCGAGGAGCTGGGGCCAGAGTTCTCGCGGGCGGTCGTGACCCATGTCGGGGACCAGCCGGAGTTCGGCACCGGGCACCAGCTCCGCAGTGCGCTCGCCGCCACTGGGATCGATCAGCGTGTCGTCCAGGCCGTGGATCACCAGCGTCGGCACCCGCAGTTCGCGCAGGACGTCCGCGCGTGAACCGCTGAGGACCATCGCGCCGAGCTGTCGTCCGAGCCCCGCGGGGTAGTAGGCGCGGTCGTAGCTTGCGGCGGCCAGCTCACGCAACACGGCGCCGTTGCCGTATCGCTTGGAGGCCCACACCAGTTCCTTCTCCGCCGCCGCGACATATCCCTCGCGGTCCGCGGGCTTGGGACCGGAGACCACCGCCCGGGCCTGCGGGCTGGGCCGGCCGTACGCACTCTCGCCGGTCGAGGACATCATCGACGTCAAGGTCAGCACCCGCTCCGGACGGGAGTGGGCCATCATCTGGGCGATCATCCCTCCCATCGACGCGCCGACCACGTGGGCACGTTCGATACCGAGCTCGGTGAGCAAGCCGAGACCGTCGTCGGCCATGTCGACCAGCCGGTAGGGAACCATGGCGAGGGCGGCGGGCATGTCGCCCGAGCTGACGGCTGCCAGGAACTCGCCCACGTCCACGGGGTGATCGTCGAACTTCGTGGACAGCCCGCAGTCTCGATTGTCGTACCGGATCACGTATCGGCCGCGGTCGGCCAGCGCTCGGCAGAAGTCCTCGTGCCAGCCGAGCAACTGTGCGCCGAAACCCATCACCAGCAGGACCGGAGGGTCGCCCGGGTCGCCGAAGCTCTCGTACGCGATGGACACCTCGGGGGACACTGCGACGACAGGCATACCCGGAGCCTGTCACAGCCGCCCATCCGGCGCAGCCGGAATATCGACGGGTGACCTGCGCAGACTCGTCCGGCTTCGCCCTCGATCCGCCGGACAGGGCCTGGTGCCGTATCGGTCGGCGTCCTCCCTCCAGCGCCACGGATCGCGGAGGGCACATCCGGGCGAACGCGACGTCCGAAATCCGCCAGCACGCTCGGGGTCGGCCGGGCGAGCATCCGCGCATGAGCGCTGAGACGCAGGGAATCCGCATCCGGCACCGCGGATATGAGCCGCAGGTCCATCCCACCGCCTACGTCGCCCCGACGGCCACACTTGTCGGAGATGTGCGCGTGGGGCCGAGGGCAAGGGTGATGTACGGCGCGGTGCTCGATGCGGAGGGGGCCCGGATCGAGGTCGGGGAGGCGGCGGTGATCTGCGAGAACGCGGTGCTGCGCGGGTCCGCGGTCGCCGACGATCAGCCGGTGCTCGTCGCCGACCACGTCTTCGTGGGGCCGCACGCCACCCTGCTGGGCTGCCAGGTCGGCAGATGCGTCTATATGGCGACCTCGGCGACGGTCCTGCAACGTGCACATGTGGGGGCAGGCGCGGTGGTCGCCGTCGGCGCGCTCGTCCATGCGCGCGCCGATGTGCCGGACGAGTACTTCGTGCCACCCCACACCGTGGCACTCGACACGCCGGTGCGGCTGCTGGCACCCGGCGACCCGGGCCTGGCCGAGGCCGTCCGACAGGTGGGCTTCGCGCAGGTGGCGTTCGGCGTCGAGGCGGAGTGGACCGACCGCGTCAGCCGGTACGAGCACATCGCGGAGGTACGCGTCGACGAGTTCGGCCCGCACGCGGACGATGAGATCCTGCATCGCGGCTAGCGCCGCATCAACGCTTCCTGCCCATGTCCGACGGCACCCACCACGCCGACGCGTCGCCGCCGCCAGGGTGGGCGTTGCCCGACCCGGCGCTATTCCTCTCCCCGTGGCGCACCGCGAGGTGCACCCACACCGTTTTGCCCGCGCCCGTGCGAGGGCGTACGCCCCATGCCTGGGACAGGGCGTCGACCAGGAGTAATCCGCGCCCGGAGGTCTCCTCTGGTGCCGGTTTGCGGAGTTCGGGCATCTCCCACCGGTAGGAGTCGGAGACCTCCAGAACGAGGACCCCGTCCCTGCGGCGGAGCACGAGCTCCACCTGGTCGCCGATCCCCTGCGCGGCATGGGTGACCGCGTTGGTCGTCAACTCGCTGACGACGAGTGCCGCTTCGTCGCAGAGGTGGCCGAGTTTCCACTCTCTGAGCACCAGCCGCACATGCTCCCGCGCCCTCGGTACGGATGCCTTGCTGAGACGGAACCTTGCGATGTTCGTACGCCCGGACATGGGGCCTCCCGAGGGCGGCTGAGCAGGTCGATTCATTCACCCTTGGTGCACACGCGGGTGCGCTGGGTGAGGTGGCTCACGCTATGCGGCTCACACAGATAGATGAAACTCCTCATATCGAGAATTTGCACTGGGCTGCCGAGGTAACTCGTGCCCGTGTACCGTGCGTTGCCGTGCGAGCCGCACGTGCAGAGAGGAAGAAGATGCCCGCAGGTGGACGCCCCACGATGCGCAGCCGTCGTCTCGGGTCGGCTCTCCGTCGCCTCCGCGAGGTGGCGCGGCTCGACCAGCAGCAGGCAGCCGAGTACATCGCGGGCTCGAAAGCGAAAGTCAGCCGCATCGAGTCGGGCCAAGTAGCGGCGCGCCCCGGCGACGTCCGGTTACTGCTGGAGCTCTACGGAATCCAGGACCCGGAGACGTTCCGCCACTACGAGCAGTTGGCGCGGGATGCCAACAAACGAGGGTGGTGGCTCGACTACCGCGTCTCGCCGGAGCTGAGCGACTACATCGCCCTGGAGCACGACGCGACGTTCGTCCGCACCTGGCAGACGGTGCTGGTCCCGGGACTCTTGCAAACGGCCGACTACACCCGGACGTTGGTAGAAAGCAATCCCTCCGTGACGGAACCCGACGTCGTGGAGCAGGCAGTCAAGATGCGGCAGGAGCGTCGCCGCAGGTTCGAAGAGTCCGGGGCGCGCTACAGCGCCGTGGTCTGGGAGCCCGCCCTCTCCGACCCCATGCCCTCCCCCGAGGTGCACAGGAACCAACTCGCAAACCTCCTGGAAACCGCAGCTCGCCCGAACGTCACCTTCCAGGTGCTGCCGACCACCGAGTGGGCCGCCGCGCGGTCCGCGCCCACCTTCGTCATGCTCTCCTTCGACGGCGAGTGGTCGCCTTCCGCCGTGGGACAGGAGACACACCGCAACGTGGCCATCACGGAAGACGAGACCGAAATCGCAGCCTACGCACACTCCTTCGACCAGCTACGCTCGGTAGCGCTGAATCCGGCCGACAGCCAGGGATTCATCGCGGACACGCTGGCCGCCATAGCCGAGGAGAGTCAGTGAACGTGAGCGACGAGCCGGTCACCCCCTTCTTCAAGTCGAGCTACTCGGGTTCCGACCCGAACCACGAGTGCGTGGAGGTCGCCCACACAGCGGCCGGCGGGCGCGCGGTCCGCGACAGCAAGGACCCCGCACGGGGGACGGCGTACTTCGGGGCCGAAGCCTGGCAGGCGTTCGTCACAGCGCTGGGAAACGGCCAGGAAGCCGGCTGAGCCCAGCACGAGCGCCGCGCCTGCCCCCTACCGCGGTAGGGGGCACCCGTACAGATGTGGCTCCGCAGTAGCTCCCGCGCGGCGTATCCGGCGCCATAGCTTTCCGCTCATGAACGTTTCCCGGACCACCACAGCGCCCTCCGCCTCCGCACCCTCCGCCTCGCGGCGGTTCGGGCGGCGGCTGGGAGGGGCCGTCGCCCTCTTCCCGCTCGGGCTGTTCGCCCTGCTCGCCGGACTCGGCGGACGGAGCGGGTCCGCACGCAGGGCGCTGCGCGCGGACCCCGGAACGAGCAGTCCACGAGTACTGACACAAGCGCTACTGACCGTGCTGCTCGGCGTCCTGGCGCTGATCCTGGCCGGGACACTCGCCCTCGGCATCGCGCGCGGGCTGTTCTACGGCTTCGTGGACAGCGGCCCCTACGACGACTCCTGGGGCGGCCCGAGCAGGACCGGGGCCTGGTTGGCGCACTTCGGGGTGAGCGTACCGATCTGCGGCGCCGCGGTCGGGCTGCTGTACGGCCTGGCCGCGCTGCACCGGCGGATGACGGCCCCGCTGCGCGGCGAGCACCGACCCGCGTGGGTACTGCCGACGGTGCTGCTGAGCTGCGCGGCTGCCGCCCTGTTCCTGGTCTCGTTCGTGCACCAGTTGGACTGAGCCGCGCCCCCGCGGGTGTCTCACTCCCCCTGGGACCAGGCGGCGACCGGGAGCGCCAGGTAGACGCCGAAATCGTCGAGGCCGGTCGCCTCGGCGATGCTCTCGTGGAGCCGGTCGACGCGCTCCTGGCGGTCGGCGGCCCGGCTCTCGAACCACTTGGAGCGCACCTCGATCACGATGTCCAGGCCGCAGCGGTCGAGGGGGCCGAGTTGCCGGAAGCGGAGCTCCACGTCGCCGGGTTGCAGGTCGCCGTCGTAGGGCTCCTCGGGGCACTCGACGGCCACGGAGACCAGGTGCGGCAGCACCGCGCCCAGTTCGCGGAGCGTGTGCTCGGGCACGCCCGGCGCACAGGTCACTTCGACGAGGGGCATCGCTCACTCCTGACCGGACCGGTGGGCCCGTCGGGGTCGGTGGAAACTGTCGGTGGTAGCCATGGATGTACGGCCGGAGCGGGGCGGACGCGCTCCCGTCCGTCCGTCTCCGTCCGGGCGGGAGCAGGACCGGGCTCCGGGGTCAGCGTCGGGGCGCGGGGTCGCCGGGAGACTCCTCCCGCAGCCGGTAGTGGTAGCTGTAGGCGTAGCGGAAGCCCAGGCCGGTGTAGAGGGCCTGGGCGGGCGTGTTGGCCCGCCCCACCTGGAGATAGAGGCCGCGCACGCCCTCGGAGGCGGCCCACGCGGCCCCCGCGCGCAGGACGGTCGCGGCGACCTTGCGCCGACGGTGTGCCGGGTGGGTGATCACACAGTAGACGCCGGCCCAGTCGTCGTCACCGCCGACGAACAGTCCGATGCCCGCCGGGGTTCCGGGATCGCTCCCGGCGTCGTCCGGGAAGACCGCGACGCAGGCCAGGGGGGCGGCGATACCGGCGATGACCTGGTCGGCGACCTGTCGGCTGTCCTGCTGAGCGTCCAGTTCGACGAAGGCCCGCAGCCACTCCGCGGTGGGCGCGATGCTCAACCGGGTCCGCCGGCCCGCGAGGGGGGCCGGGCCGTCGGCGACCGTCCGGGCGGAGGCGGTCAGTACGTGCACCCGGCTGCGCAGTCGGTAGCCGCGGGCGGCCAGGGACGCGTCCAGAGCCAGGTGTTCGGTCCCCGGTCCGATCTGGACGGCGGCGGGCAGGCCGCGCCCGGCGTAGAAGTCCTCGACCGTGGACAGGGCCGCCGCCGGATCAGCGGCCGGTTCCGTCGCCGGTGGCGACAGCGGCAGGGCGGTGTTGTCGGAACGCAGCCGCCGCACGCCCGGGGTGTGGCGCAGCAGCCAGCCGCCGGCGGTCCGGGCGACGGGGGCGGGCCAGGCCGCCAGCGCGTGCCGCTCGATGCGCCGTACCTCCTCGGGAGGGCTTCCGGCGAACGTGTCGGTCAGGGTGCGGGCGAGCTGGTCGAGGACCGCCGCGTCGGCCGTCCGGCCCTCGCCGGGCGGCTGGTGTTCGGTGACGCCGAGACCGGCGAGGGTGAAGTTCCGGGCCAGGGCCCGTACCGCGGAAGCGAGTCGGTGGGGGGAGAGGCCGTCCGGCTCGGGTACCCCGACGGAGGAGAAGTGGCCCGGATCGAGTACATCGAGATCGAGGTGGACATACACCGCTTCCGCACCCGTCCGCGCGACTGCCCAGACCAGAGCGGACGGGTCGGCCAACTCGGCCGGAGGGAGGTGGTGGACCGCGTGCCGGTCGACGTACCGGCGCTCGGCGGGGTCGAGGGAGCGCACCCCGGCCAGTACGACCTGCCCGGGCGCGAGCGGCACGCCGGTGCCCAGTTCGGCGGGACCGTCGCCGAGCAGCGTGCGCAGCACCATGCCGTGGAACGCGCCGGAGGGCGAGGTGTCAGGAGTGTGGAGGTCGCCGTGTGCGTCGAACCATACGAGCGCCAGCTTGTCGCCGTACCGGCGGTGAGCGCGTTCGACGGGTGCGAGTTCCACCCCGCAGTCGCCGCCGGTTGTCACGACGGTCCGGTCGGGCAGTTGCTCCAGCGCGAAACGCACGGCGCTCAGGTTCGCGGCCAGCTCGTCGAGGGCACGGACTCCGTCCACCGGGCCCGTCGCCGCGGCCCGGACGTCCACTGGCACACGCGTCCGTCGCGCGGCGGGGAACATGTCCGCCGTCGCGCGCGCCCCCTGCACCAGGCGGCGTGCCGAGACCGACCCCGATCCCTGCCACTGCGGAACCTCCAGCACGGCCCAATCCGCACGCGCGGTCACCCGGCCACCTCCTCCACAGGTACGGCACCGCAGCGGGCGCGGTGTGGTCCCGTGATATCCGGCGGACCGGCTCCGCGTCGACCGAATAGAACCGGGCCGCGGGCGCGCGCCCGGGCGGTTCGGAACCGAACCGCCCGACTCGGCCCGGGCCCGACTGCCCGGGCCGGCTCCACTGCGCGCCGGCGCGGACGCGCCCGGTTGACCCGACGGGCCCGGCTACGCCCGGTGGTACTGGACCGGGCGGCGCGGCTCGGCGTCCAGTTCGACCGCGGCCTCGTTCGCCCAGTACGGGCGGCGCAGCAGCTCGCGGCCGAGGAGGACCGCGTCGGCCTGGCCGGAGGCGAGGATCTGCTCCGCCTGCCGGGGCTCGGTGATCAGGCCGACGGCGGCGACGGGCAGGTCGGTCTCCTTGCGGACCCGCTCGGCGAACGGCACCTGGAAGCCGGGGAGGGCCTGGATGCGGGCGTCGGGCGCGTTCCCGCCCGTGGAGGTGTCGAGCAGGTCGACGCCGCGGGCGTGCAGCTCCTTGGCGAGGCGGACCGTGTCGTCGCCGGTCCAGCCCTCGCGGTCGTCCTCGGGGTTCTCGCTCAGCCAGTCGGTCGCGGAGATCCGGAAGAACAGCGGCAGTTCCTCGGGCCACACCGCGCGGACGGCTTCGACGACCTCCAGCGCGAAGCGGGTCCGGCCCTCGAAGGAGCCGCCGTACTCGTCGGTGCGGTGGTTGGTGTAGGGCGAGAGGAACTCGTTGATCAGGTAGCCGTGCGCGCCGTGCACCTCCACGACGCGGAATCCGGCCGCGTGGGCGCGGCGGGCGCTGTCCGCGAACTGCCGCACCAGCTCGGCTATCCGCTCCCGGGAGAGTTCGTCGGGGGTGGTGTGCCCGTCGGTGAAGGGCACCGGGCTGGGGCCCAGCGGCTGCCAGCCGTGGTTGACGCCGGGTGCCAGGGGTGCGCCGCGGTCGACCCAGGTGCGCTCGGTGGACGCCTTGCGGCCCGCGTGCGCGAGCTGGATGCCGGGGACGGTGCCCTGCTCGGAGAGGAACCGGGTGAGGCGGGTGAACGCCTCCTGCTGGCGGTCGTTCCACAGGCCCAGGTCGTAGGGGCTGATCCGGCCCTCGGGGGTGACGGCCGTGGCCTCGACCAGCGCCAGTCCGACTCCCCCGGCGGCGCGCGCACCCAGGTGCGCGAGGTGCCAGTCGGTGGGGGCGCCCTGGTCGGGGCCGTCCGGCGCGGCCGAGTACTGGCACATCGGTGCCATCCAGACGCGGTTGGGCACGGTCACCGACCGCAGGTCGAAGGGCTCGAACAGTGCGCTCACGGCGCTCTCCAATCGGGGTGGGAGCCGTTGCCGGCACAACGACCTTAGTACGATACTCGCCGTACTACGAGACCTGTCAAATTTCGACGGTTGCCGTAGTATGGACCCGTGCCGACCACGACCGCCGTACGCGAACTCCCGCACCCCGCACCGGAGGAGATCCACCTGGAGACGGTGCTGCACGCGCTGTCCGACCCGATCAGGCTGCGCATCGCCACCGCGCTGGGCGCCCACGGCGAAGGCGACGGGGACGGCGCCGCCTGCTCCCAGGTCGAACTGCCGGTCTCCGCCTCGACCGCGACCCACCACTTCCGGGTACTGCGCGAGGCGGGCGTGATCAAGCAGTGCTACCGCGGCACCGCGAAGATCAGCTGCCTGCGCCGCGCCGACCTGGAGGCCCGCTTCCCGGGCCTGCTCGACGCGGTACTGCGCGCGGCAGCGAGCTGAAACCCACCCCTTCGAGGGATCCGTCGAGAGGTCCGCTCACATTGTCGGTGCGCCCGGCTACGGTGCGTGGCAACTGGCTCACAGCACCTGAGGAGCGCATCATGACGGAGACGCCGGCACGACCGACCGCCAGGACGACACCCATGACGCCCATAGAGACCCCTGAGGGACCACTGCGCTACCAGGCGCTGTTCCGGACACTCTTGACCATGGAGGTGCCCGAGGGATACCGGGCGGAGATCATCGGGGGAAACATCGTCATGTCGCCGTGGTCGAAGGGGTACTACCTGCGCGTCATGCGTTCACTGCGGACGCAGATCGAGCCGCATCTGCCGCCCGGACTCGTCGTGGACAGCTCCCCCTACCTCTTCGCCCTCCCCGGGCAGGAACGGGCCTACGGTCCGGACGTCTTCGTGGCCGCCGAGCAGGCATTCGACACCGAAGAGCGATGCATCGACGGCGAGTCCCTCACGCTCGTCGCCGAATTGACCTCGGACTCGACGCGCCGAGTCGACTGGACCGACAAACTGCCGGTCTACGCCAAGGCCGGGATCCCCGTGTACCTCCTGCTCGACATGCAGGAGGACACCCTCTCCGTCTTCTCGACTCCGACCGCGCTGGGATACGCGGAACGCAAGACCTACCGTTTCGGTGAGAAGGCCACGATGCCCCCGCCGTTCGACTTCGAACTGGAGACGGACGGGTTCGGCCAGGGACCGGCCCCGGAAAAGGAGAGCTGAGAAGGCGTCCGCTCAGCCAGAGTTCCGGCATGGACCGACAGATACGCTCCCTGCTCGCGCACGCCGACCACCCCGTCGCGGCGCCGCTCGACGACTCCTCCGTGGACCGGCTGCTCTCCCGGGCGATCGTCCGCGGCGACGAACACGTACTCGACCTCGGCTGCGGCGAAGGAGCGTGGTTGCTGCGCGCCCTGCGGGCGCATCCCGATGTCACCGCCGAGGGGATCGACCTCTCCGCGGAGGCGCTGCAACAGGCCCGGCGCGGCGCCGAGGAGGCGGGGGTCGCCGGGCGGCTGGCGCTGCACCAGGAGGAGGCCGCGGCGTTCTCCGCCGAGCGGCCCGGCGACGTCGTACTGAGTGTAGGGGCCGCGCACGCGTTCGGCGGGCTGCTGCCGGCCCTGGAGGGCGCGCGGCGGCTGCTGGCACCCGGCGGCACGGTACTGGTCGGAGACGCGTACTGGGAGCGGGAGCCGAGCCGGCGGGCACGGGAGATTCTGGGGTCGTACGAGGACCTCGCGGGAACGGTCGAGCAGGTCGCCGCGGAGGGCTGGACCCCGGTGTACGCGCACGTCTCGACCCGGCACGAGCTGGACGACTACGAGTGGAACTGGACCGGTTCCCTTTCCCGTTGGGCACTGGACCACCCCGGCCATCCGGACAGCGCGGAAGCCCTGCGCGCGGCGGCTGAACACCGGGAGGAGTGGCTGCGCGGGTACCGGGAGAGCTTCGGCTTCGTGTGCCTGCTGCTGCGCCGCACAGCCGGGTGAGACCCGGCAGGCGGCAGCACTGTGGCCCGGTGCCCCTGCGCGGGGTGCCGGGCCACGGCGGAAGCGGAGTGCGGCGGGTCAGCAGCCGAGGAGGCGGCCGGCCAGGTAGCCCTCGATCTGGTCGAGGGAGACACGCTCCTGCTTCATGGTGTCGCGCTCACGCACCGTGACGGCGTTGTCGTCGAGGGTGTCGAAGTCGACGGTGACGCAGAACGGGGTGCCGATCTCGTCCTGGCGGCGGTAGCGGCGGCCGATGGCACCCGCGTCGTCGAAGTCGATGTTCCAGTGCTTGCGCAGCGTCTCGGACAGGCCGCGGGCCTTGGGGCTGAGCTGCTCGTTCCGGGAGAGCGGCAGCACGGCGACCTTGACCGGGGAGAGTCGGGGGTCGAGGCGCATCACGGTGCGCTTCTCCATCTTGCCCTTGGCGTTGGGCGCCTCGTCCTCGATGTAGGCGTCCAGCATGAAGGCGAGCATCGCGCGGTTGACACCGGCGGCCGGCTCGATGACGTACGGGACCCAGCGCTCGCCGGCCTCCTGGTCGAAGTACGACAGGTCCTGGCCGGACGCCTTGGAGTGGGCCGTGAGGTCGAAGTCGGTGCGGTTGGCGACGCCCTCCAGCTCGGAGAACTCGCTGCCGCCGAAGTTGAAGCGGTACTCGATGTCGGCGGTGCGCTTCGAGTAGTGGGAGAGCTTCTCCTTCGGGTGCTCGTACCAGCGGATGTTCTCCTCGCGGATGCCGAGGTCCCGGTACCAGGCCCAGCGCTGGTCCATCCAGTACTGGTGCCACTCCTCGTCCTCGCCGGGCTTGACGAAGAACTCCATCTCCATCTGCTCGAACTCACGGGTACGGAAGATGAAGTTGCCCGGCGTGATCTCGTTCCGGAAGGACTTGCCCGTCTGTGCGATGCCGAACGGCGGCTTCCTGCGCGAGGTCTGCTGGACGTTCGCGAAGTTGGTGAAGATGCCCTGCGCGGTCTCGGGACGCAGGTAGGTGACCGAGCCGGAGTCCTGGGTGGGGCCCAGGTGGGTGGAGAGCAGGCCGGAGAACTGCTTGGGCTCGGTGAAACCGCCCTTGTTGCCGCAGTGCGGGCAGTTGAGGTCGGCCAGGCCGTTCTCCGGCTCGCGGCCGTGCTTGGCCTCGTACGCCTCGGTCAGGTGGTCGGCGCGGTAGCGCTTGTGGCACGAGGTGCACTCGGTGAGCGGATCGGTGAAGGTGGAGACATGGCCCGACGCCTCCCAGACCTCGGGGGCCAGAATCACCGACGAGTCGATGCCCACCACGTCGTCGCGGGAGGTGACCATGGAGCGCCACCACTGGCGCTTGATGTTCTCCTTCAGCTCCACGCCCAGCGGCCCGTAGTCCCAGGCGGCACGCTGACCGCCGTAGATCTCACTGCACGGGTAGACGAAGCCACGGCGCTTGCTGAGGCTGACAATTGTGTCGATCTTGTCGGCGGCCACGGTGCTCTCTTCATTGACGGCGAGACGGAATACCTCAGATTACTTGGGGCCGTAGGGGGCGCGGCAAATCGGTTCCGGCTCGCATCGGGACCTCTTGTCCGGAGTCATCGGGACCGCCCCGGAAGATCCCTTCCGGCAGCGCACCGTGATCACGGAGCGCAAAGCTTTAGTTGACAATCGTTTCCAGTTTCGATGAAAATGAGTGTCATGAACATCGGCCACCGCCCCCGTCGGCTCATACGTACCAGCGCGGCCCTGACCGCCCTCGGGCTCACCTCCCTCACCCTCGCCGCCTGCGGCAGCGACAGCGGCGACAGCGGGAAGGTCCGGGTGGCCGCATCCTTCTACCCCATGGCGTACCTCGCGCAGCAGATCGGCGGTGACCACGTCGAGGTCAGCAACCTGACCAAGCCCGGCACCGAGCCGCACGACCTGGAGCTGAGCCCGAAGCAGACCGGGCAGCTCAGCGAGATGGACCTGATCGTCTATCTCAAGGGGCTGCAGCCCGCGGTGGACGAGGCGGTCGAGCAGTCGGGCGTCAAGAATCTGGCCGAGGCAGGCTCCTTCACCACCCTTGAGGACCACGGCACCGACGTGCACGGCGAGAAGGGCCACGGCGAGCACGGGGAACACGGCGAGGACGGCCACGACGAGCACGAGGGCCATGACCACGACACCGCGGGCGACCCGCACATCTGGCTCGACCCGGTGCGCTACGCCGAGGTGGCCGAGGGGGTCGGCAAGCAGCTCCAGAAGGCCGACCCCGACCACGAGGACGACTACAAGAAGAACACCGCGGACCTCGTCTCCCGCCTCAAGACGCTCGACGGGGAGTTCGAGGACGGCCTCCGGAGCCGGAAGTCCGACACCTTCATCACCACGCACGCCGCCTTCGGCTACCTCGCCGAGCGATACGGGCTGCGCCAGGCGGCGGTCGCCGGCATCAACCCGGAGTCCGAGCCCAGCGGGGCCCGGATGAAGGAGCTGCACAAGATCGCGAAGAAGGAGGACGTGGACACGGTCTTCTTCGAGAACAACGCCAGCGACAAGACCGCCAGGACGCTGGCCGGCGACCTCCGGCTGAAGACCTCGGTGCTCAGCCCCCTGGAGAGCGTCAAGGACCCGAAGAAGCAGGACTACTTCTCGGTGATGCACCAGAACCTGACCGCACTCGAGACCGCGCTCGGCGCGCAGTGAGGGCGTGAGGCATGACGAGGACGACCGCGGCCCGGGACGGCGCCGCCACCACCGACGGCGCACCCGCTGTCGCCCTGCGCGAAGCCACCGCCTCGCTGGGCGGGCGACCCGTGCTGCGCGGCGTGGGACTGACCGTGGAGCGCGGCGAGACCGTCGCGCTCCTGGGAGCCAACGGATCGGGCAAGTCCACCACCATCCGCGCGGTGCTGGGGCAGGTGCCGCTCACCGGCGGTGAACTGGAACTGTTCGGCACCCCGGCCGGCCGGTTCCGGGACTGGCGGCGAGTGGGCTACGTACCGCAGCGCTCCACGGCGGCGGCCGGGGTCCCGGCCACCGTGCGGGAGGTCGTCTCGGCCGGCCGGCTGGCCCGGCGGCGCTTCCGCCCGCTGGGCCGCGAGGACAAGGCCGCGGTGCGGCACGCCCTCGAACTCGTCGGGATGGCGGACCGGATGCGGGACCCGGTCGACGCGCTCTCCGGAGGCCAGCACCAGCGGGTACTGATCGCCCGTGCGCTGGCTGCCGAACCCGAGCTGCTGATCATGGACGAGCCGCTGGCCGGGGTGGACGTCACCAGCCAGGACGTGCTGGCCGAAACCCTGCGCCGGCAGGTGGAGCAGGGCACTTCCGTACTGCTCGTGCTGCACGAACTCGGCCCGCTCGCCCCGTTGATCGACCGGGCCGTGGTCCTGCGGGACGGCGTGGTCGAGCGGGTGGCGGACCCCGCCACGCTGCACGACCCGGCCTGCCATCCGCACGACTCCGTGTCCGCCACCGAGCCGGCCTCCAAGATCGGGACGGGATTTCTCTCATGATCGAGATGCTGGACTTCGCGTTCATGCAGCGCGCGCTGCTGGCCGCGCTGCTGGTCGGCGTCGCGGCGCCCGCCGTGGGGATCTACCTCGTCCAGCGCCGCCAGGCGATCATGGGCGACGGGATCGGCCATGTCGCGCTCACCGGTGTCGCGCTCGGCTTCCTGCTGAGCACCAACCCGGTGTGGATGGCGGTGCTGGTCGCCTCGCTCGGCGCGATCTCGATGGAGCTGATCCGCTGGTACGGCAAGGCGAGGGGCGATGTCGCGCTCGCGATGCTGTTCTACGGCGGCATGGCGGGCGGCGTCATGATCATCAACCTGTCGCCGAACGGCTCCAACGCGAACCTCACCACCTACCTCTTCGGCTCCATCACCACCGTCTCCGCCGAGGACCTGGTCGCCATCGTGGGGCTGTCCGCCCTCGTGCTGCTCGTCTCCCTCGGACTGCGGCGGCAACTGTTCGCCGTCTGCCAGGACGAGGAGTTCGCCCGGGTGACCGGGCTGCCGGTGCGGCTGCTGAACCTGCTGCTGGCCGTGACGGCGGCGGTCACCGTCACGGTGGCGATGCGGGTGGTCGGACTGCTCCTGGTCAGCGCGCTGATGGTGATCCCGGTCGCCGCAGCGCAGCAGGCCACCCGCGGCTTCGCCGCCACGCTGGGGCTGGCCATGGGCTTCGGCGTCGCCGTCACCCTGTCCGGCACGGTGACCTCCTACTTCGCCGACGTGCCGCCCGGGGCGAGCATCGTCGTCCTGGCGATCGTGCTCTTCGGTATCGTCACCGCGCTGGCCGCGCCCCTGGCACGTCGCAGGTTCCGCAGCGGGGGCGGGGCTGTCGCCGGAGGGCAGGAAGAGGGCACTCTGGTAGCGGACGGGAGCGCGCAGGCGGACGGCGGCACCGGGCCGGTGGATCACCCGCGAAGGGTGTAATACCCGCCCACCGGGGGCGCCTGGCACAATGGGGGGCCGCGAACGCCGCGCCGACCCGGAGCCGCCTCGGCGCTCCCCGGAGCCGACGAACGTTAAGGAGCCAGAGCGTGACCACCGCAGGTCCCCCCGTACGCGGCCGGTCGACCCGGCAGCGCGCCGCCGTCTCGGCGGCACTCGCCGAGGTCGAGGAATTCCGCAGCGCGCAGGAACTGCACGACATGCTCAAGCACCGCGGCGACTCGGTGGGGCTCACCACGGTCTACCGCACCCTGCAGTCCCTCGCCGACGCGGGTGAGGTGGACGTGCTGCGCACGGACGACGGCGAGGCCGTCTACCGGCGGTGCCACAGCGACGACCACCACCACCATCTGGTCTGCCGCGCCTGCGGCAAGGCCGTGGAGGTCGAGGGCCCGGTGGTGGAGAAGTGGGCGGCCTCCGTCGCGGCCGAACACGGCTTCGTGAACGTGGGGCACACCGTGGAGATCTTCGGCACCTGCGGGGACTGCGCCGCCGCGGGGTGACCGCTCTGCGCGGAGGGGCTACTCCCGCTCCGCGCGCGCCGCGATCAGCGCCTCGACCCCGTCCAGGATGGTCGTCAGGCCGAAGGTGAAGCCGCCCGTGTCCGCAGGACTCCCGGCGTGCTCGGGGCCGTCGGCGGCACCCTCGGCGCCCGCGGCGCCGTCCTCGCGTACCTCGCCCGAGTCCAGCATCTCGCGGATGGCGGGGAACCGGCCGGTGCCGGTCAGCTGCCGCAGCAGCTGCCAGTAGCGGCGCTCGGCGTCCTGCCATCCCGGGCCGTCCCGCCGGCTCGCCTCCGCGATGTCCGCCATGAGCGCGACGTTGCTGCGCGCATAGCCGCTCAAGGTGATCAGGACGCCGAGTTTCTGCTCGGCGTCCAGCCCGGTCTCCCGCAAGCAGGCCAGCGCGTGTTCCATCCACTCCACGCCGTGCGGGGACAGTGGCGGGGTGCCGATGGGGATGCGGACGATCCACAGATGCCGCTGAAGGACGGCATGGTAGGCGTGGGCCCAGTGCTCCATTCCGGCGCGCCAGCCGTCCTCCGCGGGAGGGCCCGGCACGGGTACGCCGATGGCCGCGTCCTCCATGAGGATCAGCAGGTCCTCCTTGCCGGCGACATGGCGGTAGAGCGCCATGGTCGAGACGCCGATCTCGGCGGCGACCCGGCTCATGGACAGCGCACCGAGCCCCTCGGCGTCGGCGACGGCGATGGCCGCCGCGACGATGCGCCGCGCGTCCAGACCACGGGCCTGGCCCCCGCCGGGCCGTTCCTCCAGGCCCCAGGCGGCGGCCACGCCTGCCGGGAGGCCGGTGGGTGACTGCTGCTCCCGCTCCGCCATCGTGTGCCGATCCACCTCTCCGGTTGCCTTCCCCGCCAGGTACGTGTATAGCATACGCAGAGATGTTTATGACATACGCAACAGCGCGTATCACGTACACAAACCGGAGGGGGAACGCCATGCATCCAGCGCCGGAGGGGAGCTGGGCGATCGAAGCCCGAGGGCTGCGCAAGACGTACGGCTCGCTACAGGTACTCGGGGGGATCGATCTGAGGGTGCGCCGCGGCAGCGTCTTCGCTCTGCTCGGACCGAACGGAGCGGGCAAGACCACCACCGTCCGCATCCTGGCCACGCTGACCCGCGCCGACGCCGGGCAGGCCTTGGTGGCCGGACACGACGTGGACACCGCACGGTCCCGGGTGCGCCGCGCCATCAGCCTCACCGGGCAGTACGCGGCACTGGACGAGGAGCAGACGGGGCTGGAGAACCTGCGGATGATGGCGCGGCTGCGCGGCCTGTCCCGCGCAGCCGCCCGGCGCCGGGCCGGGGAACTGGTGGAACGGTTCGCGCTCAGCGAGGCCGGGGACCGCCGGGTGTCGACCTACTCGGGCGGGATGCGGCGCAGGCTGGACATCGCGGCCGGACTGGTCACCGAGCCGCAGGTGGTCTTCCTGGACGAGCCGACGACGGGACTCGACCCGCGCAGCCGCCGCACGATGTGGGAGACGGTCGGCTCGCTGGCCCGGGCGGGCGTGACCGTCTTCCTCACCACGCAATACCTGGAGGAAGCCGACCAACTGGCAGACCGCGTCGCCGTGCTGGACCACGGCCGGGTGCGGGCGGAGGGCACTTCCGAGGAGCTGAAGAAGACGGTCGCAGCCCAGCGGCTCGACGTGACGATGACCGGGCGCTCGGCCTATGCGGAGCTGGCCGGACGGCTCGGCGGACGTGCGCTGCACCGGGCGCCGGAGGAGCTGGTGCTGGGCGTGGCGACCGACGGCAGCGCCGCGCAGGTCCGGGCACTGCTGGACGAGTTGGACCCCACGCGCGAGCAGGTAGCGCACTTCTCGCTGCACAGCGCCACCCTGGACGACGTCTTCCTGGAGCTGACCCATGAGTGACCCCGCCGCCTACACCGTGCTGGCCGGACGAGCCGTCCGGCTGACCCGGCGCAACCCGGACGCCGTGATCACGGCCTTGGTACTGCCGGTGTTGCTGATGCTGGTGTTTGTCTACTTCTTCGGCGGTGCCATCGAGACGAGCACCGGGAAGTATGTGACGTACGTGGCGCCCGGGGTGCTGATCCTGTGCGCGGGATACGGCGCCTCGATGACGGCGACCACCGTCTCCGACGACATGACCGGCGGCATCATCGACCGCTTCCGCTCGATGGACACCAGCCCCACCGCCGTACTCAGCGGCCACGTCGCGGCGAGCGTGGCACGCAACGCGGCGGCCACGGCGGCCGTCCTGGCCGTGGCGTTCGCGATCGGGTTCCGGCCGCACGCGGGAACGGCGGACTGGCTGGCGGCCATCGGCATCCTGCTGCTCTACCTCACCGCGCTCTCCTGGCTCGGCGCCGCGGCCGGTCTGCTGGCCAAGACCCCGGAGGCCGCCGGCGGGTTCACCTTCGGGATGCTCTTCCTGCCCTATCCCAGCAGCGCGTTCGTTCCCATCGACACCATGCCGGGCTGGCTGCACGGCTTCGCCGACAACCAGCCGGTGACCCCCGTGATCGAGTCCCTGCGCGGCCTGCTGCTGGACCAGCCCACCGGCAACAGCCCCTGGCTGGCGCTCGCGTGGTGCCTGGGGCTGCTGGCACTGGCACTGCCACTGTGCGCGGTGCTGTTCCGCCGGCGCACCGGCTGACCTCGCCTACGAGACGGGGGCCGCCGGGTCGGAGGTCCAGTGCCGGCGGCCCAGGCTGATGAGGCGCAGCTGGCGGCGCGCGGTGCCCGCGACGACGTCCTCCGGCGGCCCCTCGCCCAGGGCGGCCTCCAGGAAGGCGGAGGCGGTCATCACCATGTGGTCGACGTAGGTCTCGCCCAGCATCCGCAGATCCTCCCAGCTCCAGTCCCGGGAGACCTCGTCGCGGGCGAGCACCTCGGCCACCTCCTGTGCGAACCGGTCGAGTTGGGCGCCGATGGCGGTCCGCACGGCGGCCACTCCGCCGTGCCGCTCGCGCACCACGAAGCGGATGTGCTCGGGGTGTTCGCGCACGAAGCGGGCGATGGCGCCGACGAGGTGATCGATGCGCTCGCCGTCGTCGCTGCGCTCGGTCAGCCCGGCCCGTATCACCGTGTGCAGGCTGCCCAGCGACTCCTCCACCAACGCGACGCCCAGGTCGGCCACGTCGCGGAAGTGCCGGTAGAAGGCGGCGGGCGAGATGCCCACGGCACGGGTGATCTCCCGCAGTCCGATGCTGCTGAGGCTCTGCTCCTCCAGCAGCGCCAGGCCCGCGTCCAGGAGTGCGCGGCGGGTCCGGGCCTTCTGGAGGTCCCGCTGCGAGTGAGGGGTGCTGCTGCTCATGAATTCAGTAAACAGTTGTGCGCCGAACCCCGCAATGCTGTAGTCTCCAACTCAGTGAACAGTTGTCACCACACCTGTTCACTGAAAGTCGCACGCACCCGACGACCGCCGACAAGCCGACGCATGGGGAGGGAAGAACAGATGATCTTCCTGGTCGCCGCGTTCCTCCTGCTGGGAGTCCTGGTGGGCCCACCCGCCCAACTCCCGCCCGAGGTGACCGTCCCGGCAGCCGCGATGATCGCCGCCTGGCTGCTCGTCTTCACCGCCCGCGAGCGCATCCGCCGCCACCGGCAGAGGAGCTGACCGTGAGCACGACCACCGCCGACGCCACCGAGAACCGCCGCCCGCTCACCACACCGCTGCGCAAGGGGCGCACCCGGAGGGGCGACTCCGACGACATGGCCGTGGCCTCGTTCGTCATGGGCCTGGTCGGACTGCTGGTCTTCAATGTCGTCCTCGGCCCCTGCGCGCTGGTCCTGGGCGGACTGGCCCTGGCCCGCGGCACCACCCGCCGGGGCCGCGCGCTGCTGGGCACCGCCCTCGGCGCCGCCGACCTGCTCGTGCTGGCGGTGCTGATGACCGCGAACGGCACCGTCTCCTGGAACTTCACCGGCTGACCGGAACGCCGCGGCCGCCCGGCGGCCGCGGCACCGCTGCCCACCGACGGCCCGCGGGCGTCAGCCGGCGGCGGTGCCCTGCTCGCCGCTCCCGCTCTGCTCGTCCCGCGCGCCGCCGAACCGGCGGTCGCGCCGGGCGTACTGGAGGCAGGCGTCCCACAGGTCGCGCCGGTCGAAGTCCGGCCACAGCACGCCCTGGTAGACCATCTCCGCGTAGGCGCTCTGCCAGATCAGGTAGTTGGAGGTGCGCTGCTCGCCCGAGGGGCGCAGGAAGAGGTCCACATCCGGCATGTCGCCGTAGTACAGGTACTTGGCGAACGTCTTCTCGCTGATCTTGGCCGGATCCAGCCGCCCCGCCACCACCTCCTCGGCGACGGCCCGCGCCGCGTCCGCGATCTCTGCACGGCCGCCGTAGTTGACGCAGAAGTAGAGCGTCATCGCGTCGTTGTCCTCGGTCTGCTCCTGGGCGACCTGGAGCTCCTGGACGACGGATTTCCACAGCTTGGGCATCCGGCCCACCCAGCGGATGCGGATACCCAGCGCGTCCATCTCGTCGCGGCGCCGGCGGATCACGTCCCGGTTGAAGTTCATCAGGAAGCGCACCTCCTCGGGCGAGCGCTTCCAGTTCTCGGTCGAGAAGGCGTACAGCGACAGGTTCTTCACACCCATCTCGATGCACCCCTTGAGCACGTCCATGACGACGCCCTCACCGACCTTGTGGCCCTCCGTACGTGGCAGCCCCCGCTGCTTGGCCCACCGGCCGTTGCCGTCCATGACGACGGCCACATGGTTCGGGACCAGCTCGCCCGGGATCTTGGGCGGCCGGGCACCAGAGGGGTGCGGCTCGGGCGCCTCGTACTCGCGCTGCTGCGACCAGGGCAGCATTCCGCGGCGTGCCATCGCTACTCATCTCCAGCGGGCGGGACAGGGGGACACTCTGACCGCCCGAGCCTAACCGCTCCCCGGGCCACCGTCCGGCCCGGTACCCGCGGATCCGGCCGGACGCGGCAGCCCCGCCGACCCGGCCGGCAGGTCCTGGCCGCTGGACGCCTGCCGGATGTACCGCAGGGAGCGCAGCCCGCGCTCCAGGTGCCAGTGCAGATACGCCGAGACCAGCCCCGAGCCCTCCCGGCGGTGCCGGTGCTCCGAGGCGTCCGCCGTCGCCCAGTCGCCGGTCAGCAGCGCGCCCAGCAGCCGCAGCGCCTCCGGGGAGGGCACCACGCTGCCCGGCACCCGGCAGTCGGCGCACACCACACCGCCGGACGCGACGGAGAAGAACCGGTTCGGACCGGGCAGACCGCACTTGGCGCAGTCCGCGAAGCTGGGCGCGTAGCCGCCCATCGCCAGGGAGCGCAGCAGGAAGGCGTCCAGCACCAGACCAGCGCCGTGCTCACCCGACGCCAGCGTCCGCAGGCCGCCGACCAGCAGCAAGTACTGCTGCACGTTCGGCTCGCCCTCGTGGTCGGTGAACCGCTCGGCGGTCTCCAGCATGGCCGTACCGGCGGTGTAGCGGTCGTAGTCCGCCACGATGCCCTGGCCGTACGGGGCGATCGTCTCCGTCTGGGTGCACAGCGGCAGGCCCCGGCCCACCAACTCGCTGCCCCGTGCGAAGAACTGCACGTCGACATGGCAGAAGGGCTCCAGCCGGGCCCCGAACTTCGACTTCGTCCGCCGCACCCCCCGCGCCACGGCCCGCACCCGGCCGTGGCCGCGGGTGAGCAGCGTGATGATGCGATCGGCCTCGCCCAGCTTCTGGGTGCGCAGGACGATGCCGTCGTCACGGAAGAGGCTCACGCGATCACCGACGCGTTCCGGGTGCAGCACATGAGGGCATTGTCCCGCACCCCGGTGGCGGCCTGTGGCTCCCGGGGCGCGGAGGCCCGGCACGGGGGGCGAGCTCACCGAGTGCGCACGGTCGCGCACCGAGGGCTCACACCGGCCGCCGGCACCCCCGGTCCACCGGGAGCTACGTCACCGGGCGGGCGGGCCGGTGCGCTGCTCGCCGCGCTGCTCGCGCAGGGCACGGCGGAGCCAGTGGAAGGAGTCCTTCGGGGTGCGCTCGCACGTCGGGTAGTCCACGTGGACCAGGCCGAAGCGCTGTGCACAGCCCTCGGCCCACTCGAAGTTGTCCAGCAGCGACCAGACGAAGTAGCCGCGCACGTCGAGGCCCTCGGTGATCCCCCGGTGCAGGGCGCGCAGATGGGCGTCGTGGAAGGCGATGCGGCGCGCGTCGCGGGTGCGGTCCGGGTAGGAGCAGCCGTTCTCGGTGACCAGGACCGGGGGCAGCCGGTCACCGTACCGGTCCCGGAGGATGTGCAGCGTCTCCGGCAGTCCCTCGGGGACGACCGCCCAGCCGAATCCGGTGCGCTCCCTCCCCGGCAGCTCGTGCAGGGTGAAGGGGAGTTCGGCGGGAATCCCGACGCCCGCGAACCCGCCGTCGGCGGGCCCGGCGTCCGCGGGCCCGGCGTCCGCGGCGGGCCGCGGCTCGGGGGCGCCGACCAGGGTGGGCTGGTAGTAGTTGACCCCGTACCGGTCGAGGGGTTCGCTGATGGCCTTCAGGTCCTCGTCGACCGGGCCCGGCAGCAGCGCGGCCAGCCCCTCGTCCGGATAGCGGCCCAGCAGCAGCGGATCGGCGAACAGCCGATTGGTCAGGGTGTCGTAGAGGTCCGCCGCTGCGGCGTCCGCCGCGCTGTCCGTCCGCGGCCGCACCGGGCCGTGCGAGTTGGCGATGCCGATGGAGCCCACGCCGCGCGCCCGCAGCGCCCGTACCGCGAGCCCGTGACCGAGCAGTTGATGGTGCGCGACCGGCAGCGCGTCGAACAGCAGCCGCTCGCCGGGCGCGTGTGCCCCGAGGCCGTGGCCCAGCAGCGTCAGTTCGGCGGGCTCGTTCAGGGTGATCCAGTGCGCGACACGGTCCCCGAGCCGGGCGGCGACCGTGTCGGCGTAGTCGGCGAACCGCTGCGCGGTGTCGCGCCGCAGCCAGCCGCCGCGCTCTTCCAGCGCGAGCGGGGTGTCCCAGTGGAAGAGCGTCGGTACGGGCCGGATGCCGGCCTCGCACAGGGCGTCGACGAGCCGGTCGTAGAAGTCGAGTCCGGGCCCGTTGACCGGCCCGGCGCCGGAGGGCAGGACGCGGGGCCAGGAGACGGAGAACCGGTAGGCGTCGACGCCGAGCTCGCGCAGCAGTGCCACGTCCTCGGGCCAGCGGTGGTAGTGGTCGGTGGTGACCGAGGCGTCGCTGCCGTCCTTGATCCGGCCCTGCTGCCGGACGAAGACGTCCCAGGCGGAGGGGCCGCGCCCGTCCTCGTCGAGCGCACCCTCGATCTGGAAGGCGGAGGTCGACACGCCCCACAGGAATCCGTCGGGGAAGACCGGCAGCGGCTGATGACTCGTCATCCCGGGAGCCCACCAAGCGGGCGCCCGACGCGTCAATACCCGTGCGCTGCACAGCCGTTGGCCGACGTGGCGCGGCGGCCCGACGGGCCGCCGGTGCCCGGGGCTCCGGCCCCGCGGCAGGTCCCGGGGGTCAGGAAGGGGTGCGGGCCTGGAGCAGCAGCCGGTCCACGTCGTCGGCACCGATCCGCAGCGCCCGCCCGACGGAGGCGAGCACCTCGCGCTCCGCCGAGCAGTACATGCCGTCGGCGAGCGCGATCCGCGCACCCTGGAGCAGCAGGGACTCGCGACCGGGCACGGCCAGATGCGGGGTGAGCGGCGCGAGCACGTCGTGCAGTTCGAGCTCCAGGGAGATGCTCCCGCCGCGTTGCCTGCTCTCCGCGGTGACGGCGGCGAGCAGCGCGGTCAGCTCCTCCTCGGCGCAGCCGGGGAAACCGGCGGCCCGCACGGTCTCCGCGGCCGTCTCGCGGGCGGCAGGCGCGTCCGCGCCGCCTGCGGCCAGCACGGCGAGCGCCACACTGTGCACGGCCTCGCGCAGCATGGCGGCGAGCCGCGCCGTGGTGGGCCGCTCGAGCGCTTCGGGGCCGAAGTGGCCCCGGCATGCGACGCATTCGACGACGGGCCCGGCCGCGCCGCGCGGGACCAGCGGAATGTTCAGAACGACGAATCTGCGTCGTCCGGTGCGCCTGCGGTAGCGGCGGTCTCCGCCGCAGCCGGGGCAGAAGAAGTCGCCGTCGTCGAGGGTGCGCCAGCTCGTGCGGACCCCTGCCAGGCGTACACGGAAGGGTCGTTGACGCATGGGCCTCGCACCTCCATCACGATTCGGCAACGTCGCCGGGTGACGTGATATTAACCACAGCCGGGGGGCCGGAGACACCCCCCGGAGGGATTTCGGTCCCTCCGGGTGTCAGGTCCTCCGGCTCGCGGCGGCTTCCGGGGCGGGGTACGGGTACCGGGCCGGGCGTCACCTGGCGGCGCGGTTCACCGCCGAGACGGCGGCCTTGATGGAGGCCCGCACGATGTTCGCGTCGATGCCCACACCCCACAGGACCTGCCCGCCGATGGCGCACTCGATGTAGGCGGCGGCCTGGGCGCCGACGCCCTCGCTCATGGTGTGCTCCACGTAGTCGAGCAGCCGCACGTCCACGTCGACGGCGTGCAGCGCGTCGAAGAAGGCCGCCAGGGGGCCGTTGCCGGTACCGCTCAGCGTCACCGGCGCACCGTCGACGACGGCCTCCACCGTGAGCGCGTCGGCGCCCTCGCTGGTGGTGGAGGTCTGCGCGCCGCGCAGCGCGATGCGGCCCCAGCTCTTCCCGGGGGTCGGCAGGTACTCGTCCTGGAAGACCTCCCAGATGGCGGCGGGGGTGACCTCGCCGCCGTCCGCGTCGGTCTTCTCCTGGATGATCCTGGAGAACTCCACCTGCATCCGGCGGGGCAGGTCCAGGCTGTGCTCGCCCTTGAGGACGTAGGCGATACCGCCCTTGCCGGACTGCGAGTTGACGCGGATGACGGCCTCGTAGGAGCGGCCCACGTCCTTGGGATCGATGGGCAGGTAGGGGACGGCCCACTCGACGTCCCCGACCGGCCGGCCGGCCTCGGCCGCCCGGGCCTCCATGGCGTCGAAGCCCTTCTTGATGGCGTCCTGGTGGGAGCCGGAGAAGGCGGTGTAGACCAGGTCGCCCACGTACGGGTGGCGCGGGTGGACCTCCATCTGGTTGCAGTACTCGTAGGTGCGCCGGATCTCGTCGATCTGCGAGAAGTCGATCATCGGGTCGACCCCCTGGCTGAACAGGTTCATCCCCAGGGTGACCAGGTCGACGTTCCCGGTCCGCTCGCCCTGCCCGAACAGGCAGCCCTCGACGCGGTCGGCGCCCGCCATCACGGCCAGCTCGGCGGCGGCCACGGCGGTGCCGCGGTCGTTGTGCGGGTGCACGGACAGACAGACGTGCTCGCGGCGGGAGAGGTGCCGTCCCATCCACTCGAAGCGGTCGGCGTGGGTGCTGGGGGTGGAGCGCTCGACGGTGGCGGGCAGGTTGAGGATGATCTCGCGGCCGTCCTCGGGCTGCCATACGTCCATGACGCTCTCGCAGACCTCCAGCGCGAAGTCCAGCTCGGTGTCGGTGAAGATCTCCGGGCTGTACTGGTAGCCGAAGACGGTGCGCTCGTCCAGCAGCTTCTCGGCGTACTCCACCACCAGCCGGGTGCCGTCCACGGCGATCTGCCTGACCTGGTCGCGGGTGCCGCGGAAGACGACCTCGCGGAAGACCGGGGCCGTCGCGTTGTACAGGTGCACCGTGGCGTGGTGGGCGCCCTTGAGGGATTCCACCGTCCGCTCGATCAGCTCTTCTCGGGCCTGGGTGAGGACGGAGATCGTCACGTCCTCGGGGATCGCGTCCTCCTCGATGATGGAGCGCACGAAGTCGAAGTCGGTCTGGCCCGAGGAGGGGAAGCCGACCTCGATCTCCTTGTAGCCCATCCGCACCAGCAGGTCGAACATCTCGCGCTTGCGGGCGGGGGACATCGGGTCGATCAGCGCCTGGTTGCCGTCCCGCAGGTCGGTCGAGAGCCAGCGGGGCGCCGCGGTGATCCGATTGCCGGGCCAGGTGCGATCGGGCAGGTCGACGGCTTCGTATTCGCCGTACCGGTGGAACGGCATCCCCGAGGGCCGCTGGCGCGTGGTGGCGGCGGTGAGCGGGGTGGCGCGGCCGACTGGGGCCTGCGTCGCGCGGGCGGACCGGTCCTGCTGCTGGGGTGTCATACGTACAGGCTCCTGTGAGGTGGCTGCTCGAAGACCGACGACAGCACTGAACTCCGCGGGGAGGGGGTCGGCCTTGCGGTGGCTACAGACCCTCGCCGCGGCAGCTAAGAAGAAGCAGCCCGAAACGCATGATGTCGGCAGCATAGCCGAGGACCGCACGGTATCCGTGGGGCGTTTCAGCATGCGGGATGCCGGGCGGCGGGTGCCGCCGGAACGCGGCCGCGGAGGCGCGGTTGGGAGCCGGGCGGCACACCGGGCGAATCCGGACGAAGCGGCGTCGCGTTCAACACCGTTTTGTGCGAATCATCGCCGCAACCGGTGACAGTTCGGTGACTCAGTGCCACATTGCTCTGTATGAACGCACCTCGCGCGCACTCATCGCAGACCCATCCCGTCTTCTGCACGATCGTGCCTCCGCACCTCCTCGACCAGGTGTCCAGGAGCAGCGACGATCTACTCTCCCGGCCCGCGCGGCGCACTCTGGAGCAGGACGCGACCCAGCGAACCCGACGCCAGATCACTACCGTCCGTCACGGCCTGCTCGCGGGGGCACCGGTCGCCCCGGACATCGACCCCGCAGAACGCACTCCGCAGCGCACCATCTCCGACGCGGACAACAAGGAGCGGCTCCCCGGCGAGGAGGTCCGCACCGAGGGCAGCGAGCCCGTGCGGGACGCCTCGGTCAACCGGGCCTACGCGGGTCTGGGTGCCACCTTCGAGCTCTATCTGAGCGTCTACGACCGCTACTCCATCGACGGCGCCGGGCTCCCCCTGGACGCGACGGTGCACTACGGCGAGGAGTACGCCAACGCCTTCTGGGACGGCGAGCAGATGGTCTTCGGCGACGGCGACGGCGAGATCTTCCGCGACTTCACCCTGCCGGTGGACGTCATCGGGCACGAACTGACCCACGGCGTGACGCAGTACAGCGCCAACCTGGAGTACTACGGCCAGTCCGGGGCGCTCAACGAGTCGGTCTCCGACGTCTTCGGCGCCCTGATCAAGCAGCACAGCCTGGGCCAGAGCGCGCAGGAGGCCGACTGGCTGATCGGCTCCGGGCTGTTCACCGACCGGGTGGAGGGCGCGGCCCTGCGCTCCATGAAAGCGCCCGGTACGGCCTACGACGACGACGTGCTCGGCAAGGACCCGCAGCCGGCCACGATGGAGGACTACGTCTCCACCGGCGCCGACAACGGCGGGGTGCACATCAACTCCGGCATCCCCAACCACGCCTTCTACCGGCTCGCCGTGGACCTGGGCGGCAACGCCTGGGAGCGCGCGGGCCAGATCTGGTACGACACCCTCACGGGAGGTTCGCTGCAACCGGACACGGACTTCGCCGCGTTCGCCGCGGCGACCACCGAGGCGGCCTCGGCCCGCTACGGCGACGGCAGCGACGAGCACGAGGCGGTGCGCAAGTGCTGGTCCGAGGTGGGTGTGACGCCGGAGTGACCGCGGCGGCAGCCGGCTGACACCATCCGCCCGAACCCGCCCGTCCGGCCCTTACCGTGCGGCCGCCGGGCGGGGAGGATGGAGCTATGCGTATCACTGTCATCCGCACAGGCGGCTTCGCCGGGCTCACCCGTCGGGCCACCGTCGAGACCGCCGACCGGCCCGACGCCGAGGAGCTCGCGCAGCTCGCCGACCAGGCGGTGCGCGAGGGCCTCAGCGAGGCGCCGACGGGCGTACCCGACGGGTTCCACTACGAGGTCGATGTGGCGACCGACCAGACGGCCGCCTCCGCTCACTTCGCCGACCCCAAGCTCACCGAGGCGCAGTCGGCACTGGTGAGAAAGGTGCTCAAGGAGGGTGCGTGAGCGGCCCGGTCACGCACGGGTCCGGCAGCCCCTGCCCGGGACCCGGCCCCGCGCGGGCGGGCCCCGTCGGGGCAGGTGGCACGGGTCCCGTCAGGGCAGGTAGTACATGGGGTTGGGCATCTTGACCGTGCGGCCGGAGTGTCCGCCCTTGAGATCGCTGTACTGGTCGCCGAAGTTGGCGAGGATGTCGTAGCCCTGCGCCTCGATGTGCTTGCGGGTGCCCGACTTGTACTCGATCGTCGTGCAGTCGCTGCCGCACTTGAGGTAGGGCGGCGGGTGCTCCTCGTCCTTGAGGAAGAAGTGCTCCTTGTCGACCGGGTTGCGGTAGCCGGCCTTCTTGAGGTTCCGGACGCTCCAGTCGCGCTGGTACTCCTTGCGCCCGGTCACCAGGAAGACGGTGATGCCCTTGCCGTGCGCCCAGTTGACGAGCTTGCGCATGCCGAAGACCGGGTCCATGTCGGTGGTCCGCAGATAGTCGTCCTGCGCCCGCGGCGTGTAGTGGTAGCCGATCCGCCGCTCGAAGTTGTAGGTGAGCAGGGTGGTGTCGTCCACGTCGACGACGAGGGCCGGCTTGTCGCCGGAGCCGTGCCGGGTTCCCTGGCCGTCGTACCGGCGCAGGTCCCGGGTCAGCTCCTTGCGGGCCTTCGCGGCGATGCGGCGGGTCTGCTTCGCGTAGTTGCTGTGGGGCGACGCGTAGTGCTCGCCGTCGGGGGTCTCGATGTCGCCGTAGTACGCCTCGATCTTCGTCTTCACCTGGTCGAGGTTGGGGATCTCCTTGTCGGTCCTGGGCACGGCGTGCTCGGCTGTGGCCTGGCCGACGCCGAAGAAGGCCGTGCCCGCGACAGCGGCGACGGCCACGAGCGGCAGAACGGAACGGAGAGGACGGGGCATTGCACGGCTCCTCGCGGCGAATTGGCAGGGGCATGAGAACTCGGGGAACGTAGCAGGGCGTCCGACACCGCATCTACGCGCGAAGATTCAATGCTTCGCAAAACCTGCCAGGCACCGGCGCGGAAGCTCCGCAGCGGACCGCTCCCGGTGAGAGGGCCGGTCCGGACCCGGAAGGCACTATGGTCGGGGGCGAACCGCACGGCCGGTCCGCCGTACCGGGCGTCCCCCCAGGCCGGGTCAGCGGCAGCAACACTCGACGGCGATCGACGGGGATCGACGGGGAAGGCACGGTGAGCACGGTGAGCACGCGCGGGAGCCCCGGGGCCGGTCGGCCCCTGCCCGGCCGGCCGGGACCCGGCCTCGTCCATCCGACCCGTCCGCACCCCTCGCACGGGCACCCCCGGCAGCAGCATCGCGCCGCCCTCTCCCGCCCGCTCTTCGACCCGCTGGCCGCCGTCCGCCCGTCCGACGCGCCGCGCTGGGACGTCTATCTGACCGGCACCGTCTTCCTGGACATCATCTTCACCGGGCTCGACTCCGCGCCGGTGCGCGGCACCGAGTCCTGGGCCCGCGGCATGGGCTCCTCGCCCGGCGGCATCGCCAACATGGCGACGGCGCTCGCCCGGCTGGGGCTGCGCACCTCGCTGGCCGCCGCGTTCGGCGACGACATGTACGGCGACTACTGCCGCGAGGAGCTGGAGGGGGGCGAGGGCATCGACCTGTCGCTGTCCCACACCGTCCCCGGCTGGCACTCCCCCGTCACCGTCTCGATGGCGTACGAGGGCGAGCGCACGATGATCTCGCACGGTCACGAGGCGCCGCCGAAGAACGCCGCGACCGCCTACGATCCGGACGCGCCCGAGTGCCCGCCCCCGGCCACGGCGTGCGTCTCCTCACTGGTGCCGGGCCGCCCCCAGGAGTGGGTCGGAACCGCCGCGCGGCGCGGCAGCCGGATCTTCGCCGACGTCGGCTGGGACGAGACCGGCCGCTGGGACCCGGCGGCGCTGGCCGAACTTCCCGACTGCGAGGCGTTCCTGCCCAACGCGGCCGAGGCGATGCGCTACACCCGTACCGAGACCCCGCAGGCCGCCGCGCACGCCCTGGCCGAGCATGTACCGGTGGCCGTGGTGACGATGGGAGCGGAAGGCGCCTATGCGGTGGACGCGCGCAGCGGGGAGACGGCCACCGTGCCGGCGATCACCGTGGAGGCGCTGGACACCACCGGCGCCGGGGACGTGTTCGTCGCCGGGTTCGTCACCGGCAGCCTCGCCGGATGGCCGCTGGCCGACCGGCTCGCCTTCGCCGGGCTGACCGCCGCGCTGTCCGTGCAGGAGTTCGGCGGCTCGCTGTCGGCACCCGGGTGGCCCGAGATCGCCGCCTGGTGGCGCCGGGTGGGCTGCCAGGAGGCCGACTGCGGCCACTACTCCTTCCTGGACCGCATCCTCACCGACTGCGCGGCCTCGGCGCCTCCCCGGCGCGCCGTCCCCACGCTCGGTTTCCGCCGCACCGGCGACGACGGCTGAGGCCGGCGGCGGCCCGGTGCGGACCGTACGGACCGTGCGATGGCGCGCGGCGGGAGCCCCCGCCCGCGGCGGAACGCCGACGGGGCGGCATCCGCGGCGTGTTGCCGGCGGGTGCCGCCCCGGGCGGGACGAGGTGCGGGAAGTCCGGGGCTTCCGGGAAGTGACCCGCGGGTGCACGCGGACTACTTCGGATCCCGCCGGAAGGCCGACGTCGACCAGCGGTAGCCGAGTGCACCGAGCACCAGACACCAGGCGAGGGCCAGCCACCCGTTGTGGCCGATCTCCGTGCCGAGCAGCAGCCCGCGCAGGGTCTCGATGGCCGGCGTGAAGGGCTGGTACTCGGCGATCGGCTGGAACCAGCCCGGCATCGAGTCGATCGGCGTGAAGGCGCTGGAGATGAGCGGCAGCAGGAACAGCGGCACCGCCATGTTGCTGGCGGCCTCGGCGTTCGGGCTGGCCGTCCCCATCCCGACCGCGATCCAGGTGACGGCCGCCGCGAACAGCGTCAGGAAGCCGAACGCGGCCAGCCACTCCAGGACGGTGGCATCCGTGGAGCGGAAGCCGATGGCCACGCCGACGGCACCGACCAGCACGACGCTGGCGATCGACTGGATCACGCTGCCGACGACGTGCCCGATGAGCATGGACCCGCGGTGGATGGCCATGGTGCGGAAGCGGGCGACGATGCCCTCGGACATGTCGGTGGCCACGGAGACCGCGGCGCCGACGACGGTGCTGCCGATGGTCATCAGCAGGATGCCCGGGAGAAGGTACGCGAGGTACGCGGAGCGGTCGGCGCCGCCGGCGATCCCCGCGCTCATCGCGTCTCCGAAGATGTAGACGAACAGGAGCAGCAGCATCACGGGAGTGAGCAGCAGGTTCAGCGTCAGCGACGGGTAGCGGCGCACGTGCAGCAGATTGCGGCGCAGCATCGTGGACGAGTCGCGTACGGCGAGGGTGAGTGCGCTCATCGCGTTGCCTCCTCGGGCTGGTGGTTCTGGGCGGGCACGGTGGTGGAGCCGGTCAGGGCGAAGAACACGTCGTCGAGGTCGGGGGTGTGCACGGTCAGTTCGTCGGCCTCGACACCGGCCGAGTCCAGCCAGTCGAGGAGGGAGCGCAGTTCGCGCTGGCTGCCGTCGCTGGGGATCTGCAGCGCGAGCGCCTCGTCGTCCCGGGCCGTCTCGCGCAGCGCGGCGGCCGCCGACCGGTAGGCCGCCGGGTCGGTGAAGCGGAGCCGGATGTGTCCGCCGGGGATGAGCCGCTTGAGCTCCTCGGCTCTCCCTTCGGCGGCGAGCGTGCCGTTGTCGAGCACCGCGATCCGGTCGGCGAGTTCGTCGGCCTCCTCCAGGTACTGGGTGGTGAGGAAGACCGTCACCCCGTCGGAGACGAGTTCGCGGATGATCTGCCACATGGTGTGGCGGCTGCGCGGGTCGAGGCCGGTGGTCGGCTCGTCGAGGAAGATGATCCGCGGGCCGCCCACCAGCGTCATGGCGATGTCCAGGCGGCGCTTCATACCGCCCGAGTAGCCGGCCGCGGGCTTCTTCGCGGCCTCCACCAGGTCGAACCGCTCCAGCAGCGCTGCGACGGTACGGCGCCCCTCGCGCTTGGGGAGCCGGTGCAGGTCCGCCATCAGGAGCATGTTCTCCTCGCCGGTGATCAACCCGTCGACCGCGGAGAACTGTCCGGTGACCCCGATCGCGGCCCGTACCGCCTGGGGGGCGGTGGCCAGGTCGTGGCCGCCGACGCGCAGGTCACCGGCGTCGGGGGAGACGAGGGTGGAGAGGATCTTGACGGCGGTGGTCTTGCCGGCGCCGTTCGGGCCGAGCAGGGAGAAGATCGTGCCGGTGGGCACCGACAGGTCGATGCCGTCGAGGACGACCTTGTCGCCGTAGGACTTGCGCAGCCCCTTCGCCGCGATGGCCAAGTCGGTCATGACAGGTGCTCCTTCGAAAAGCTGTGGTCAGAGGCTGCGGGCGGTGATGTCGCCCTGGGAGGTGGCCGCGTGGATGTCGAGTTCGGTGGTGCCGTCGTTCTTGAGGGAGTTGCTGACGCTGCCGAAGGAGGTGGCCTCCAGCGCGGCCGAGACGCCGGTGGCGGCGCCGACCGAGATGTCGCCCTGCTGGGTGCGGAGCACGACCTTGCCGCGCACCGCCTCGGCGATCCGGATGGCGCCTCTCGCGGTGCTGATCTCCGCGGGGCCGCCCAGCCGGCCGATCTCGACGTCGCCGTCGATCGCGGTGAGGCGGACCGCCGCCGCTTCGTCGATCTTGATCCGGCGGTACGCGCCGTCGAAGTCGATGTCGCCGAGCCGGCCGACGACCCGGAGCTCGGTGCTCGCCGCCTTCACCTCGACACGGGACCCGGCGGGCAGTTGGACGGTCACCTCGACGGACCCGGAGGGGCCGAGGTACTGCTTCTCCTGCGGGAGCCCGATCCGCAGGACGCCGTCGGCGTACTCGGTCGCGGCCCGCTCCGCGGCCTTCACATCGCGGCTCTTCGAAGCGTTCGAGGGGCGGATCTCGACCACGGTGTCGACGCGGTCGGCGGCGATGATCTGGATGCGTCCGGCGGGGACGTCCAGGACGGCGGCGATCGGGGCGGGGGTGGCGAAGGTCTGCATCGTGCTCTCCTTGCGGGTCGCTGTTTCGAACAATGGAAAAGCTACGTTGCGTTCACGGATCCCACAACGTTCTTTTCTTTCGAAAAAGATGAACGTGCAGCTCATAGCGGAGATATCGTTGCGTCGAGGCTGAAGAGTAATGCAACAAAGCTGAACGGGCGTTGCAATAGAATGAAGGTGAACGCTACCCTGGAGGCCGGACGACGACATGGAGGAGGCAGCGATGCCGGGAGGCAGGCTCACCCGCAAAGACCGCCAGCAGATCGCACAGGGGCTGGCCGACGGCCTCCCCTACGCCGAGATCGCCCGGCAGTTGGAGCGCCCGACCTCGACGATCACGCGGGAGGTACTGCGCAACGGCGGCCCCGCCGACTACCGCGCGGAGCCCGCGCACCGGGCCACCGAGCGCCGCGCCCAGCGGCGCTCGTCCGGCACCTCCCGACGGCCGGAGCCGGTCGCCCTGCCGCACGGACGCGACCCCGAGGCCCTGGCCGAGTACGAGGAGCAGTTCACCGACGTCCTCATGCAGTCGGGGCTGTCCAACCGGATGATGGCGCGGATCCTCGTCTGCCTCCTGACCGCCGACTCCGGCAGCATGACCGCGGCCGAGCTGGTCCAGCGCCTCCAGGTCAGCCCGGCCTCCGTCTCCAAGTCCGTCGCCTTCCTGGAGGGCCAGGCCCTCATCCGCAGAGAGCGCGAGGAGCGCCGCGAGCGCTACATCGTCGACGAGAGCCTCTGGTACCAGTCGATGGCCGCCAGCGTCCGGGCCCTGGACCAGCAGGTCGCGATCTCGCGGCAGGGCGTCGGCGTCCTGGGCGCCGGCACCCCGGCCGCCGTCCGCCTGGAGAACACCGCCCGCTTCCTCGACTTCGTCTCCGAGAGCCTCACCCGCGCCATGGAGCAGGCCCGCGACGTACTGCACACCGAAGCCCGGCCCGCCGAGTCCGCGTCGCACCCCGCTCCCGCGTCGGAGGGCGCCGCCGCACAGCCGGCGGACCGCGGCTAGGGTCGTGCGCCGAGGGCTGCCAGCTCCCCGGCACCCGGCCGGGATCACGGGCTCCGCGGACCCCCGGGAGGGCTCCGGCACCGCAGCGCACGGGGGACGCCCACACCCGCGCGCGGGAAAACCGGCCGCCTCCGCCCGCTGGGGCGTCGTACCCTGGAGCCGTAGTGGAAGCACGCCGCAGTGAGGGAGATGAGCAGGCCCAGAGGCCGCCCATGACGCAGACAACCCCATCCCAGGCCGGACCCGGGCAGGAGACCGCCCGCTTCACCGTGCCGCCCACGCACCCCATGGTGACCGTGCTGGGCTCAGGCGACTCCCTGCTGCGCGTGATCGAGAACGCGTTCCCCGGTACGGACATCCACGTCCGGGGCAACGAGATCAGCGCGACCGGCAACGCCGCGGAGGTCGCCCTGGTCCAGCGCCTTTTCGACGAGATGATGCAGGTGCTGCGCACCGGTCAGCCGATGACGGAGGACGCCGTGGAGCGCTCGATCTCCATGCTGCGCGCGCAGGAGAACGGCACGGGTGCCGTCGACGAGACGCCCGCCGAGGTGCTCACCCAGAACATCCTCTCCAACCGTGGCCGCACGATCCGTCCCAAGACGCTCAACCAGAAGCGCTACGTGGACGCGATCGACTCGCACACCGTCGTCTTCGGCATCGGCCCGGCCGGCACCGGCAAGACGTATCTGGCCATGGCCAAGGCGGTGCAGGCGCTCCAGGCCAAGCAGGTCACCCGGATCATCCTGACCCGGCCGGCGGTCGAGGCGGGCGAGCGGCTCGGCTTCCTGCCCGGCACGCTCTACGAGAAGATCGACCCGTATCTGCGGCCCCTCTACGACGCGCTGCACGACATGCTCGACCCCGACTCGATCCCCCGCCTGATGGCGGCCGGGACGATCGAGGTGGCGCCGCTGGCGTATATGCGGGGCCGTGCGATGCCAACGTTCACGCAGGTCATGACGCCGGTCGGCTGGCGTCCCATCGGTGACCTCACCGTCGGTGACCTGGTGATCGGTTCCAACGGCGAGCCGACACCCGTCCTCGGCGTCTACCCGCAGGGCGAGAAGGACATCTACCGCGTCACAGCCCAGGACGGCGCCTGGACTCTGGCCTGCGGCGAACACCTGTGGACGGTCCGGACCGCTTCGGACAAGCGCCGCAACAAGCCGTGGCGGGTCATGGAGACCCAGGAGATGATCGGCAACCTCCGGGCGGCGCACGCCCGCCGGTATGAGCTGCCGATGCTCACCGCACCGGTCTGTCACCCGGCGCGCGAGGTCCCGATGGACCCGTACGCGCTCGGGCTGCTGCTCGGAGACGGCTGTATCACGGGGAAGACAACCCCGTCGTTCGCAACCGCGGACCCGGAGCTCGTAACCGCCCTGGAGGACGCGCTGCCCGGCACCACCATGCGGCACAAGGGCGGCGTGGACTACGTACTCGACCGTGTGCGACGTCCGGGCGAGTCCGTGCGAACGGAGAATCCGGTCACCGGGGCGCTGCGAACGCTCGATCTGCTCGGCACACGCTCGCACACAAAACTCGTCCCGGACGCATACCTCTACAACTCGGCCGAGGTCCGGACCGCCCTCCTCCAGGGGCTCTTGGACGCAGACGGCGGACCCGTTACACAGGCGGACCGCACCTGCCGCATCCAATTCTCGACGACATCGGTTCTCCTGCGGGACGACGTGATCGCACTCGTCCAGTCGCTGGGCGGGACGGCCTACGCACGGCGACGGCCTGCTGCGGGACGCAACCGGAGCACCGCCCGGGCTGCCCACCGACACGACTCCCACGTCCTCGACATCCGTCTCCCCGAAGGCATCGAGCCCTTCCGCCTGGCCCGCAAGCGCGACACGTACCACGCCGCTGGAGGCGGCGGTCGCCCCATGCGGTTCGTCGACTCCATCGAACCCGCAGGCCGCGAGGAGTGCGTGTGCATCCAGGTGGCGGCCGAGGACTCGCTCTACGTCACTCAGGACTACCTGCTCACGCACAACACGCTGAACGACGCGTTCATCATTCTGGACGAGGCGCAGAACACCAACCCCGAGCAGATGAAGATGTTCCTCACCCGGCTCGGCTTCGACTCGAAGATCGTGATCACGGGTGACGTCACCCAGATCGACCTGCCCGGCGGGACGAAGAGCGGGCTGCGCCAGGTGCGGGACATCCTGCAGGGCGTCGAAGACGTCCACTTCTCGCAGCTGAACAGCACCGACGTGGTCCGGCACAAGCTGGTGGGCCGTATCGTCGACGCCTACGAGCGCTACGACGACGCCCGGCAGCAGGCCGGCCCGGCCCCGGCAGAGGGCGACACCACGGCCCCGCAGCCGAACGCGAACCGCGGCCAACGCAAGAGGAAGTAGCCGGCACCCACCATGTCGATCGACGTCAACAACGAGTCCGGCCGCCGGGTCGACGAAGAGGCGGTGCTCGACATCGCCCGCTACGCGCTGACCCGGATGCGCATCCATCCGCTCTCGGAACTGTCGGTGATCGCCGTCGACGCGGGCACCATCGAGCAGTTGCACCGGCAGTGGATGGACCTGCCCGGGCCCACGGACGTGATGTCCTTCCCGATGGACGAGCTGCGCCCGCCCGCCCGGGACGAGGAGGAGCCTCCGCAGGGGCTCCTCGGTGACATCGTGCTGTGCCCGGAGGTCGCCGAGAAGCAGGGCGCCGACGCGCCGACCCGGCACTCCATGGACGAGGAGCTGCAACTGCTCACCGTGCACGGGGTGCTGCACCTGCTGGGCTACGACCACGAGGAGCCCGGGGAGCGGGCCGAGATGTTCGGCCTGCAGTCGGCGATCGTCGACGGCTGGCGTGCCGAGCGCGGCCTGTCCGGGCCCTCGCCGGCCCCGACGACGACCTCGTGAGCACGCCCCTGGTCGCCGCCGCCGTCCTGCTGGTCGTCGTGGCATGGCTGGCGGCGTGCGCCGAGGCGGGACTGGCCCGTACCACCAGCTATCGGGCCGAGGAGGCGGTGCGCCAGGGCAGGCGCGGCGGCGCGAAGCTGGCCGCGGTGGCCGCCGACCCGACCCGCTACCTCAACCTGGCCCTGCTGCTGCGGGTGGCCTGCGAGGTGGCGGCCGGCGCCCTGGTGACCTACGCGTGCCTGCGGGCCGTCGAGGGGACCTGGCAGGCGCTGGCCGTCGCCATCGGGGTGATGGTCTTCGTCAGCTATGTCGCCATCGGTGTCTCGCCGCGCACCATCGGCCGCCAGCATCCGCTGAACACGGCGACCGCCGCGTCGTATGTGCTGCTCCCGCTGGCGCGCATCCTGGGCCCGGTACCGCAGTTGCTGATCCTGCTCGGCAACGCACTCACCCCGGGCAAGGGCTTCCGCAAGGGGCCGTTCGCCAGCGAGGCGGAGCTGCGCGCGATGGTGGACCTGGCCGAGCAGGAGTCGCTGATCGAGGACGAGGAGCGGAAGATGGTGCACTCCGTCTTCCAGCTCGGCGACCGGCTGGTGCGCGAGGTGATGGTGCCGCGCACCGACCTGATCACGATCGAACGGTTCAAGACCATCCGGCAGGCGCTCACCCTGGCGCTGCGGTCGGGCTTCTCGCGGATCCCGGTGGTCGGCGAGAGCGAGGACGACGTGGTGGGCGTCGTCTACCTCAAGGACCTGGCGCGGAAGGTGCACATCAGCCGGGACGCGGAGACCGAACTGGTCTCGACCGCGATGCGGCCCGCGACCTTCGTCCCCGACACCAAGAACGCGGGCGATCTGCTGCGGGAGATGCAGCAGGACCGGATCCACGTCTCCGTGGTGATCGACGAGTACGGCGGCACGGCCGGGATCGTCACCATCGAGGACATTTTGGAGGAGATCGTCGGGGAGATCGCCGACGAGTACGACCGCGAACTGCCGCCGGTCGAGGAGCTGGGCGAGGACCGCTACCGGGTCACCGCCCGCCTGGACATCGGCGACCTGGGAGAGCTGTACGGGCTGACGGGCCTGGACGACGAGGACGTGGAGACGGTGGGCGGGCTGCTGGCCAAGTCGCTGGGCCGGGTGCCGATCGCCGGTGCGGCCACCACGGTCGACGTCACCGAGGACCACTCCGACCCCACCCTGACGGGCCTGCGGCTGACGGCCGAGTCCCCGGCCGGACGCCGCAACAAGATCGTGACGGTCCTCGTCGAGCCGGTCCGCGAACCGGTGCGCACGGACGCCGAGGAGAGCAGCGCGCTCAGCGAGAGCTGACGGCCGGACCCGGGCGGCGCGCCCCCTACGCTGAAGGCATGACGCCGGACCAGCTCAGAGCCTGCTGCCTGGAGCAGAACGGGGCGTGGGAGGACCACCCCTTCCCCGCGAACCCGGGCCTGTCCACCTTCAAGGTCGGCGCGAAGATCTTCGCCTTCAGCGGGTTGGACGAGGAGCCGCTCCGGGTGAGTCTCAAGTGCGATCCGGAGATCGCGGTGCGGCTGCGCGCCTCCACTCCGGCGGTGCGCCCCGGCGTACACCTGAACAAACGGCACTGGAACACCGTCGAGCTGGACGGGAGCCTGTCGGACCGGACCGTGCGGGAGATGATCGAGGACTCCTACGACCTGGTGGTGGCCGGACTGCCGCGCTGGGAGCGGCTGCGACTGGGCCGGGACTGACACCTCCCGGACGGCCGCCGCGATCACCTGTTCGGCGGCCGTCGGATCGCGGCCGGGGGCCGGCGCTGGTGGGTTGGAGGGCAGACCGTCCCGAAAGGCGCTCCCATGCCCGCTGCACGCCGCTCTCGCCTCGCCGCCACCGCCGTCGCCGTCACCGTGCTGTCCCTGGCGGGGTGCGGCGGGGACGGCGGCGCGGAGTCCGCCGAGACCGTCTCGCCCTCGCCGCCGCCGTCGAAGTCCGGCGCCACCCCGACCGGTTCGCCCTCGGAGGTGGCCGGGCCGCTCAGCGCGGAGCAGGCCCGCGCCGCGCTGCTGGCCGAGGGCAGTCTGCCCGCCGGATGGCGGCACGCGGACCTGGCCGACGCCGCACCGGCGGGGGCCGCCCCCGAGGAACTGCGGACCGACGACCGCAACTGCCGGCGGCTGTTCGACGTGCTCCGCGGCGACGCGGAGCGGCACGAGGCGCGGACCGCCGCGTCCCGCGGCTACCGCGGGAGCGCGGACGGCCCGTATCTCTCCAGCGAGGTCGCCTCCTACGACGGCGAGGGCGGCGACGGCTCGAAGCGGGCGCTGAGCACCTTCCGGAGTGTGCGGGCGAGCTGCCGGACGTTCACCGCCGAGAACGAGGCGGTCACCGTCGACTTCACCGTCTCCCCGCTGAAGGCCGGGCCGGGCGGTGACAGCGCGTGCGCCCGGCTGCGCGGCACCGCCCGCGGCGGCCCGGCCGACGGGCAGCAGCTCACCCTCGACCTGGTGTTGTCGCGGGTGAAGCAGTCCACGACCGGGGTGGCCCTGCTCTCCGTCGGTGACGGCGACACCGGGCTCGCCCGCCGGGCGGCCCGGACGGCCACCGAGCGGCTGGAGGAGGTGACGGCCGGGCGCACGCCCAACCCGACCGTCCCGCCCGAGCAGGACGGCTGAACCAACCGGCTGACCGATCCGGATCGGCCCCGACCGGTCAGGCAGGTCAGGAAGGTCAGGCCGTCTCCCGTGGGACACGTGCGGCCCGTGTGCGGCCCAGCACGAGGGCCACCAGCGCTCCGACGGCCAGCAGAACGGCGGCGTCGGCGGCGAGGCCCAGCTTGATGCCGCCCAGCGCGGCCTCGGCAGCGGGCGTGCCCGCGTCCCGCAGTGCCGCGGCCCGGCCGACCGACAGGGCGCTCAGCAGCGGGATGCCGAGCGCCAGCCCGAGCTGCATGGCGCTGGTGACCAGGGAGGTGGCCCGGCCCTGGTCCGCGTCATCGAGGCCCGAGGTGGCGGTGACGCCGTAGGTGACGACGGCCACCAGATGCAGTCCGCTGGCCAGCGAGATGGCGAGCACCACCAGCCACAGTCCGCGCTCGGTGCCCAGGCCCAGCAGCGCGGCCGTCAGCACGCCTTGGCCGAGCAGCCCGAGCGCGAGGGTGCGCGGCGCGCCGAACCTGCGGGCCAGTCGGGGCGCGAGGGCGCCGCCGGCGACGGAGGCGAGGCCCTGCACTCCGAAGACGAGCCCGGAGACCAGCGGGGAGACGTCCAGCAACTCCTGCAGGTAGAGCGTCATCAGGAAGACCACGGCGGTCATCATCGAGACGGTGGCGAGCCCGGCGAGGTTGCCGAAGGCGACAGTGGGACGCCGCAGCAGCGACAGCGGCAGCAGCGGCTCGGCACTGCGTGCCTCCACCCGGACGAACGCCACGAGCAGCAGCAGTCCGGCGACGATCGCGCCCAGCACGTCCGGGCGGCCGAAGCCCTCCTCGGCGGCGGTGGACAGCCCGTAGACGACCCCGAACAGTCCACCGGTCACGGTCAGCGCGCCGGGCACGTCCAGCCGGGTCCGCGCGCCCCGGCTCTCGGTCAGCAGCCGGGGCGCCACCAGCAGCACCAGGAGTCCGCCGACACCGAGCAGGCCCATGGTGGAGCGCCAGCCGAGCGTGTCGGTCAGCACACCGCCGACGACCATGCCGACGGTGAAGCCCAGTGCCATCAGCGAGCCGTTGATGCTCAGCGCCTTGGTCCGCTCGGGCCCCTCGGCGAACGAAGTGGTGATCAGGGCCATCCCGGTGGGGACCAGCGCGGCGGCGCCGAGCCCCTGCAGCGCGCGGCCCGCCAGGAACAGCGGTGCGGTGGGCGCGAGGGCGGCCAGCACCGAGGCCCCGGTGAAGAGCGCCAGGCCGGTCAGGAAGGTGCGGCGGCGGCCGAGCTGGTCGCCCAGCCGCCCGAAGAGCAGCAGGAAGCTGCCGGTGGGCAGCGCGAAAGCGGTCACGGCCCACTGCAGTCCCGCCTCGCCCAGCCCCAGGTCGGGACCGAGGACGGGCAGGGCGACGTTCAGGACGGAGAAGTCGAGCGCGACGAGGAACTGCGAGGCGCACAGCACCACCAGCAGCAGGATCTCGCGCGGGGTGAAGCGGTGGGCGGCGGGAGGGGAGACCGGTACGGACGCGGGCGCGGCCGTCTCCGGTGCAGAAGCGGTCGTTGGCATGATCACAGCCTGCTGGCGCGGAACACGCCGTGGGGAGCTGCTGTTTATGGTGGTGCCCGCACCACCACTCAGGGAGGGGAACAGGTGGCCAGTGCCCGGGGGAGCCGGCCGGAGAGACTCCGGCGCGGCCAGGAGTTGCGCACGTTCCTGCGCTCGCGCAGGGCGCGGGTCTCGCCCGCCGAGTCGGGGCTGCCCGACGGCGGTGCCCGGCGCCGGACACCGGGGCTGCGCCGGGAGGAGGTCGCGGTGCTCGCCGGGGTGGGCGCCTCCTGGTACCAGTGGCTGGAGCAGGGCCGGGACATCACCGTCTCGCCGCAGGTCCTCGACGCGGTGGCGCGGGTGCTGCGGATGAGCCCCGCCGAGCGGCGGCACCTGTACGTACTGGCCGGACTCAACCCGCCGCTGCCCGAGTCGGAGTACGACCCCGACTACCTGTGCGCCGGGATGCAGCGGCTGATGGACAGCTGGATGCCCTACCCCGCGCACATCATGGACCCGTACTACAGCGCCGTCGGGCTCAACGCGTCGGCGCAACTGGTGATGGGCATGAACGCGCAGGAGAACTGCATCATCAACTTCTTCTGCGACGCGCGGTACCGGGCCCGCGCGGTCAGCTGGGAGCAGAACGCGCCGGGTGTGGTGGCCGAACTGCGCGCCTCCCTCGCCGAGTGGCCCGCGGACGAGGGTTTCCAGCTGCTGCTGGCGGACCTGCTGGCGGGCAGCGAGGAGTTCCGGGCGCTGTGGGAGCTGGGCGATGTGTGCCGCCCCGGCCAGCGGGTCAAGGAGCTGGACCATCCGGCCGTGGGCGCGCTGCACTTCGAGTCGACGACACTCCAGGTACCGGCCCGCCCCGATCTGCGGCTCATCCTGCACAACCCGATCCCGGGTACCGGCACGGCCGAGAAACTGCAGCGACTGGCCGAGCCGGAGGCCCGCCGCGCGGCCCTCCGGCAGGTCGCGGGCTGAGGCGGCCGCCGGGACGCCGCGGGCAGCGCATATGCTCGCCGTCATGAGCGACCAGAGCACCGCGGGGCCGACCCCGGAGGACCGCAAGATCGTCACCCTGGCGCGCAGCGCCCGCGCCCGCAACGCCGTCCCGGAGGGTGCCGCCGTCCGGGACGAGACGGGCCGCACCTACGTCGCCGGATCGGTGGCGCTGCCCTCGCTGCGGCTGTCGGCGCTGCGCACGGCCGTGGCCATGGCGGTGGCCTCGGGTGCCACGTCCCTGGAGGCCGCGGCCGTGGTCTCGGAGGCGGCGCAGGTCCCGGCCGAGGACCTGGCGACCGTGCGCGACCTGGGCGGGCCGGCCACCCCGGTGCTGCTCGCGGGCCCGGACGGCGAGGTGCACTCGACGGTACCGGCCGGCTGAGCCGCCGGACGGGCCCCTCTGCCGCCGGTCACCGGGGCGGGACCTCGGCGGCCGGGGCCACACCGTCCATCAGGGACAATGGTCGTCATGAACGCATCCTCCGCCACCACCGGCGACCCCGAAGGCCGCACCCAGGGCGAGGCGCCGCACCGCTCGGGATTCGCCTGCCTCGTCGGCCGCCCGAACGCGGGCAAGTCGACGCTGACCAACGCGCTGGTGGGCACGAAGGTCGCGATCACCTCCACCCGCCCGCAGACGACCCGGCACACGGTGCGCGGCATCGTGCACCGCCCGGAGGCGCAGCTCGTCCTGGTGGACACCCCCGGCCTGCACAAGCCCCGCACCCTGCTCGGCGAGCGCCTCAACGACGTGGTGCGCACCACGTGGGCGGAGGTCGACGTCATCGGCTTCTGCGTACCGGCCGACCAGAAGATCGGCCCCGGCGACCGTTTCATCGCGGGCGAGCTGGCGGAGCTGAAGAAGCGGACGCCGAAGGTCGCGGTGGTCACCAAGACCGACCTGGTCTCCCAGGAGGCACTCGCCCGGCAGCTGCTCGCTGTGGACCAGCTCGGGCGGGAGCTGGGCATCGAGTGGGCGGAGATCGTCCCGGTCTCCGGCACCGAGGGCTCCCAGGTGGACCTGCTGGCCGAGCTGCTGGTGCCGCTGCTGCCCGAAGGACCGCCGCTCTACCCGGACGGGGACCTGACGGACGAGCCGGAGCAGGTCATGGTCGCCGAGCTGATCCGTGAGGCGGCGCTGGAGGGGGTGCGGGACGAGCTGCCGCACTCGATCGCGGTGGTGGTCGAGGAGATGGTGCCCCGCGAGGACCGGCCCGCCGACCGGCCGCTGCTCGACGTCCACGCCAACATCTTCCTGGAGCGCCCCAGCCAGAAGGGCATCGTCATCGGCCCCAAGGGCAAGCGCCTCAAGGAGGTCGGCAGCACCTCGCGCCGGCACATCGAGGCCCTGTTGGGCACCCCCGTCTACCTCGATCTGCACGTCAAGGTCGCCAAGGACTGGCAGCGCGACCCCAAGCAGCTGCGCCGACTCGGCTTCTGACGCCGCGTCGGGCCTCGCTGCCGGTCCGGCCCGGGAACTCGTCGTCCGCGCACCTCAGCCGCGCGGGGGCACGGGCACACGCATCAGGTCACGCGCCGCGGTCAGTTCGCCCCGGAACCCGGCCGCGCGGGCCTCGGCCGCGAAGAGCGCGGTGTCCTGGTAGCGCTGCGAGAAGTGTGTGAGCACCAGGTGGCGTACGCCCGCCTCGGCCGCCACCCGGCCCGCCTGGAAGGCCGTCAGATGGCCTGAGACCTCGGCCAGTTCCGTCTCGGCCCGCAGGAAGGTCGACTCGATGACGAGCAGGTCGCAGCCCTCGGCCAGGTCCCGCACCCCGTCGCAGAGCCGGGTGTCCATGACGAAGGCGAACCGCTGCCCGCGGCGCGGCACGCTGACCTCCTCCAGCCGCACCCCCCGCAGCTCCCCCTCCCGCTGGAGGCGGCCGACGTCCGGGCCGCTGATGCCCCGCCCGGCCAGCCGCTCGGGCACCATCCGGCGCGTGTCGGGCTCCGTCAGCCGGTAGCCGTAGGTGTCGATGCGGTGCGAGAGCCTGCGCGCCTCCAGGGTGAAGGGCACCTCCCGCTGCCGGGCGCCGCTCTCTCCCGGGAACCGCTCCCGGCCCGCGGCCGTCAGGTGCTGCCCGGAAGCGGCCACCAGGACGCCGGGCTCCGCCACGGGTGCCTCCCGCAGCCGGAGCGTGTCGTGGAACGGGGTGGCGTGCCGCAGCCGCTCGAAGTACCGCTGCCCGCTCGCGGGATAGTGGGCCGTCACCTCGTGCGGCACCCCGTCGAGGCTCATGTGCTGGAGGACGCCGGGCAGGCCGAGGGTGTGGTCGCCGTGGAAGTGGGTCAGGCAGATCCGGGTCAGATCGTGCGCCGCGACGGTGGTGTGCAGCATCTGCCGCTGGGTGCCCTCACCCGGGTCGAACAGGATGCCCTCGCCGTCCCACAGCAGGACGTACCCGTTGTGGTTGCGCTGCCGGGTGGGAACCTGGCTGGCGGTGCCCAGGACGACCAGTTCGCGCGCCGACACCGTGCCTCAGCACCTCATCCGGGGGGCCATTCCAGACCGCGGCCGCCGAGCACGTGCGCGTGCGCGTGGAAGACGGTCTGACCGGCGCCGGACCCGGTGTTGAAGACCACCCGGTACCCGGTGCCGGGCCCGCCGTCCGGTACGGCGATCCGCTCCAGCGCCGCCACCTCCTCGGCCTCCCGCACCACGTCGGCGATCAGCTCCGGAGAGGCCGCCGCGAGGGACGCCGCGTCCGGGTAGTGCGCCTTCGGGATCACCAGCACATGGGTGGGCGCCTGGGGGTTGATGTCCCGGAAGGCGACGGTCGTGTCGGTCTCCCGCACCAGCGTCGCGGGCACCTCACCTGCGACGATCTTGCAGAACAGGCAGTCCTGCTGCGGTTCTCCGTTGGAAGCCATGCCGGGATGCTACCCGAGGGACGGCGCTGCCCCGGGTGCGTCCTGCCGGCCCCTCACCCCCACCGCCCGCACCGGGCGAGCAGCACCGCGGTGGCCGCCGTACCGGCCGTGGAGGTCCGCAGCACGCTCGGCCCGAGCCGCAGCGGCGCGGCCCCGGCCCGCGCGAAGACCTCCAGCTCCTCCGGCGCGACCCCACCCTCCGGGCCGACGACCAGCACGATCTCCCCCGCCTCCGGCAGGGCCGCCGAAGCCAGCGGCGTGCCGCCCTCCTCGTGCAGCACCGCGGCGAAGTCGGCGGCCTCCAGCAGCGCGGCGACCTCCCGGGTGGCGGCCAACCCGGCCACCTCGGGGAACCGCAGCCGCCGGGCCTGCTTGCCCGCCTCCCGCGCCGTGTTCCGCCACTTGGCGAGCGACTTGGCCGCCCGCTCCCCCTTCCACCGGGTGACCGCGCGGGACGCCGCCCACGGCACCACGGCGTCCACCCCCGTCTCCGTCATCGTCTCCACGGCCAGCTCCCCGCGGTCGCCCTTGGGCAGCGCCTGGACGACGGTGATCCGGGGACGGGGCGCGGGCTCGGTACGCACCTCGCGGACGGCGACCTCCAGCCGGTCCTTGCCCTCGGCCGCGGTCACGCTCCCGTACGCACCGGTGCCCGCGCCGTCCGTGAGGACGACCTCCTCGCCGGGCCGGAGCCGGCGGACCGCGACCGCGTGCCGCCCCTCCGGACCGTCCAGCACCACCGTGCCGGGCCGCAGCAGCCCGGCGTCGGCCAGGAACACCGGCGCGCTCACGATCCCGCCTCCCGCAGCTCGGCACGTGCCTCGTCGCACTCCGCCATCAGCACCTCCACGAGCTGCCCGGCGGGCAACTCCCGGGCCAGCCGGTGCCCCTGCCCCGCCCACAGCGCCATCGCCTGCGGATCGCCCGCCTTCGCCGCCGCCCGGCGCAGCCCGGCCGTCAGATAGTGCACCTGCGGATAGGCGGCCGGCGCGTACGGGCCGTGCTCGCGCACGAAGCGGTTGACCAGCCCCCGTGCCGGGCGCCCCGAGAAAGCCCGGGTCAGCTCGGTGCGGGTGAACAGCGGGTCGGTCAGCGCCCGCTTGTGCAGCGGGTGGGCGCCGGACTCCGCGGTGGCCAGGAACGCGGTGCCCAACTGGGCCGCGACGGCGCCCGCCGCGCGCACGGCGGCGATCTGCCGACCGCGCATCAGCCCGCCCGCGGCCACGAGAGGAAGCTGTATCGCTTCCCCGACCTGCGCGAGCAGGGACAGCAGCCCGACACCGGCGCTTCCCCGGCCGTCCTGCGGATCGTCCCGGTGCGTGCCCTGGTGGCCGCCCGCCTCGACGCCCTGCACGCACACGGCCTGCGCACCGGCCGCCTGCGCCACCCGCGCCTCGGCGACCGAGGTCACGGTGACGACGGTGCAGGTGCCCAGCGCCGCGAACCGCTCCAGCACCCGGCGGGCGGGGCAGCCGAAGTGGAAGGAGACGACCGGCACCGGATCGTCGTGCAGGACCGCGAGCTTCGCCTCGTAGGCGTCGTCCGTCTTGCCTTCCGGATCGCCCAGCTCCGTCTCGTACCAGGCGGCCTCACCGGCGAGCTGCTCGCGGTAGACCTCCACCGCGGCGGGGTCGGCGGTGCGGGGCTGCGGCATGAACAGGTTGACGCCGAACGGGCGCCCGGTGAGCTGCCGGAGCTGCCGGATCTCCTCGTACATCGCCTCCGGCGTCTTGTATCCGGCGGCCAGGAAGCCCAGTCCGCCGGCCTCGCACACCGCCGCCACCAGCTCGGGGCGGGAGACCCCACCCGCCATCGGCGCCTGGATGAGGGGGTGCGCAGTCAGCTCGGAGAGCGAAGGCGGCGAGGTGGACATGACCACATCCTGTCACGTCCCCTGTACGGCCCCGGCGCACCGCCCCCCGGCCCCGACCCGGGGGCCGGGGACCGCCGCCGGCCGCCCTCAGCGTCCGTTGAAGGCGTCCTTCAGGCGCGAGAACAGCCCCTGCTGCCCGGGCTGGAACTGGCCGGTGGGCCGCTCCTCGCCGCGGAGCTTGGCCAGCCGCCGCAGCAGCTCCTCCTCCTCCGCCTCCAGCTTGGTCGGAGTCGTCACCTCGACGTGCACGATGAGCTGGCCCCGGCCTCCGCCGCGCAGATGGGTGACGCCGCGTTCGTGCAGCGGGACCGACTGGCCGGACTGGGTACCGGGACGGATGTCGATCTCCTCCATGCCGTCCAGCGTCTCCAGCGGCACCTTCGTACCCAGCGCCGCCGCCGTCATCGGGATGGTGACGGTGCAGTGCAGGTCGTCGCCGCGACGCTGGAAGGTCGAGTGGGAGTTCTCGTGGATCTCCACGTACAGATCGCCGGCCGGGCCGCCGCCCGGTCCCACCTCACCCTCGCCCGAGAGCTGGATGCGGGTGCCGTTGTCGACACCGGCGGGGATCTTCACGGTGAGGCTGCGCCGCGAGCGCACCCGGCCGTCCCCGGCGCACTCCGGGCACGGAGTGGGCACCACGGTGCCGAAACCCTGGCACTGCGGGCACGGCCTGGACGTCATGACCTGGCCCAGGAAGGACCGGGTGACCTGGGAGACCTCGCCCCGGCCGCGGCACATGTCGCAGGTCTGCGCCGAGGTGCCGGGCGCGGCACCGTCGCCGCTGCAGGAGTTGCAGACGACAGCCGTGTCGACCTGGATCTCCTTGGTGGTGCCGAACGTCGCCTCTTCCAGGTCGATGTCCAGCCGGATCATGGCGTCCTGGCCCCGGCGGGTGCGCGAGCGCGGACCGCGCTGCGCCGCCGTGCCGAAGAAGGCGTCCATGATGTCGCTGAAGTTGCCGAAGCCCCCGCCGAAGCCGCCGGCGCCGCCGCCCGCGGCACCCGAGGCCGGGTCCCCGCCCAGGTCGTAGACCTGCTTCTTCTGCGGGTCCGAGAGCACCTCGTAGGCGGTGTTGATCTCCTTGAACCGCTCCTGGGTCTTCGGATCCGGGTTGACGTCCGGGTGCAGCTCGCGCGCGAGCCTGCGGAACGCCTTCTTGATCTCGTCCTGCGAGGCGTCACGCTGCACGCCGAGGACCGCGTAGTAGTCCGTCGCCACCTTATGACTCCGCCAGGATCTGTCCGACGTACCGTGCCACTGCGCGTACAGCTCCCATCGTTCCGGGGTAGTCCATGCGGGTCGGTCCGACCACGCCGAGTTTGGCGACTGCTTCGTCGCCCGAACCGTAACCGACCGAGACGACCGATGTGGAACTCAGCCCCTCGTGCTGGTTCTCATGCCCGATTCGTACGGTCATACCCGGATCCTTGGCTTCTCCGAGCAACTTCAGCAGCACGACCTGCTCCTCCAACGCCTCCAGAACGGGCCGGATGGTGAGCGGGAAGTCGTGCCCGAAGCGGGTGAGATTGGCGGTTCCGCCGATCATCAGCCGCTCCTCGGTCTCCTCGACCAGGGTCTCCAGCAGGGTGGCCAGCACGGTCTGGATCGTGCCCCTGTCGTCGGCGTCGAACGCCTCCGGGAGGTCCTGCACCAGGGAGGGGACCTCGGTGAACCGCTCACCGACCACCCGGCTGTTGAGCCGGGCTCGCAGGTCGGCCAGCACCGCCTCGCCGATCGGCGCCGGGCAGTCGATCAGCCGCTGCTCGACGCGGCCGGTATCGGTGATCAGCACCAGCATCAGCCGCGCGGGAGCCAGCCCGAGCAGTTCCACGTGCCGCACCGTCGAGCGGGTCAGCGACGGGTACTGCACCACGGCCACCTGCCGGGTGAGCTGCGCCAGCAGCCGCACCGTGCGGCCGACGACGTCGTCGAGGTCGACGGCGCCCTCCAGGAAGTTCTGGATCGCCCGGCGCTCGGGCGAGGAGAGCGGCTTGACCCCGGCGAGCTTGTCGACGAAGAGGCGGTACCCCTTGTCGGTGGGGATGCGGCCCGCGCTGGTGTGCGGCTGGGCGATGAACCCGTCGTCCTCCAGCGCCGCCATGTCGTTGCGGACCGTGGCCGGGGACACCTTGAGGTTGTGCCGCTCGGTGAGGGCCTTGGAGCCGACCGGCTCCTCCGTACCGACGTAGTCCTGGACGATGGCGCGGAGCACTTCAAGTCGTCGCTCGCTGAGCACGGCGCACACCTCCCGTCCGGCCGCTGGTCCGAGGTCCCGTTTCCGGCGGCTGCCCTCTGGCACTCGTCGTACCGGAGTGCCAAGCCCCTGGGCCAGTGTACGGCCGGTCACCACAGCCGGGGCAAGGGCCGCCCGCCCGCGGGCCCGACGGTACCCCGCCCACGCTCCCGGGCGCGGCTTCCGGACGCGGCTTCCGGACGCGGCTTCCGGACGCGGCTTCCGGAGCGGCCGGGAGCGCAGCGTACGGGCGCTGCGGTTAGCGTCGTCCCATGCAGCCGTTCGCAGAAGACGCCAGGCAGGACCCGTCGGCCGCCGACAGCCGCTGGGAGCGGATCGCCCCCGGGGTGCTGCGGCGCAGGCTGCCGCAGTGGGACGCGACGGTCGGCGCCGTCACCGGGGACAGCGGCGCGCTGCTCGTCGACACCGGGTCCAGCCTGCGGGAGGGCGCCGGAATCCGTGCGGACGTGGCCGCGCTGCTGGGGCGCCGGGTGACCCGGATCGTCCTCACCCACCCGCACTTCGACCACATCTTCGGCACCGCCGTCTTCTCCGGCGCCCAGGTGTACGCGGCCGTCGGCGTCCGCGAACTGCTGGCCCGCGGCACCGACGCACTGCGGGACGACGCCGTGGCGCACGGCCTGCTGGAGGACGAGGCGGGCGAGGCGGCCGACGTGCTGGTGCGCCCGCACCATCCGGTCAGCGGGCAACTCACCCTCGACCTGGGCGGACGCGAGGTCGTACTGGTGAACGTGGGTCCCGCGCACACCGAGCACGACCTGGCCGTTCTGGTGCCGGGCTCCCCCGACGTCGTCTTCTGCGGCGACCTGGTCGAGGAGTCCGGTGCACCGCAGGCCGGTGCGGACGCCCATCTCGCCCGCTGGCCGGCCGCGCTGGACCGGCTGCTGGCCCTCGGCGGCGAGGACGCGGTGTACGTGCCGGGGCACGGGGCGCTGGTCGACGCGGCGTTCGTGCGCACGCAGCGGGACGAGCTGGCGCGCCGCTCCGCGCCGTAGGGCGGGCGGCGGGCCGCGGGGCACGTAGCAGAATGAGCGGCATGCGCAGCCGTTACGACAACCCGGACCTGACCCCTCCGTGGAAGCGGCCCCGAGCCGTGCCGGAGGTGGCCGCCGAGCCGGACCTGGTGGTGGAGGAGGTCAGCACCGGGTTCTGCGGGGCTGTCGTGCGGTGCGAGAAGACCGCCGAGGGCCCGACCGTCACCCTCGAGGACCGCTTCGGCAAGCACCGGGTCTTCCCCATGGCGGCAGCGGCCTTCCTGCTGGAGGGGCGGACGGTGACGCTGGTGCGGCCCGCGCCCGGCGGCGGGCCCGGCGCGGGCGCCCCGGCCGGGCGGCAGCGGACGGCCTCCGGCTCGCTGGCCGTACCGGGCGCCCGGGCCCGGGTGGCACGCGCCGGCCGGATCTACGTCGAGGGGCGGCACGACGCCGAACTGGTCGAGAAGGTGTGGGGCGACGACCTGCGCATCGAGGGCGTGGTCGTGGAGTACCTGGAGGGCGTCGACGACCTGCCCGCCGTCGTGGAGGCGTTCTCGCCCGGCCCCGGAGCCCGCCTCGGCGTGCTGGTGGACCACTTGGTGCCCGGCTCGAAGGAGTCCGGGATCGCCGCGGAGGTCTGCGGGGACCACGTGCTGGTGGTGGGGCACCCGTACATCGACATCTGGGAGGCCGTGAAACCCGCGTCGGCGGGCATCCGGGCCTGGCCGCGCGTTCCGCACGGCCAGGACTGGAAGACCGGCGTCTGCCGCGCCCTCGGCTGGCCGGAGCACACCGGCGCCGCCTGGCAGCGGCTGCTGGGGCGGGTGCGCAGCTACCAGGACCTGGAGCCGGCGCTGCTGGGCCGCGTGGAGGAACTGATCGACTTCGTGACGGCCCCGGACGGCGCCTGACCGTCCCGGCGAGCCGCGCCGGGCACGGGCCCACGGGCGCGTGCTGCTCCCCCGGAACCGGCGGCTGCCGCGTCCGCGCGCGGACCGGGGACAATGGACGGATGCCCTCCGCACTGCCCGACGGCGAGCCCGTACCGTTCGACGGTTCGCTCCCCCCGCACGCACTGACCCGCGGCGCCGACAGCGCACGCCCGCTCGGTGTCTACCTCCACGTCCCGTACTGCGCCACCCGCTGCGGCTACTGCGACTTCAACACCTACACCGCGCCCGAGCTGCGCGGCGCCGACGGCGGGGTGGCCGCCTCGCAGGAGAACTACGCGCACAGCCTCACCGAGGAGATCCGGCTGGCCCGCCGGGCGCTGGGCGAGGATCCGCGCCGGGTCCAGACGGTGTTCGTCGGCGGCGGCACCCCCACCCTGCTGCCCGCCGCCGATCTGGGCCGCATGCTGGCGGCCGTCCGGGAGGAGTTCGGCCTGGCCGAGGACGCCGAGATCACCACCGAGGCGAACCCGGACTCGGTGGACCCCGGCTACCTGGCCGAACTGCGGGAGGCGGGGTTCAACCGGATCTCCTTCGGCATGCAGAGCGCACGCGAGCACGTGCTGCGGGTGCTGGAGCGCACCCACACTCCCGGGCGGCCGGAGGAGTGCGTCGCCGAGGCCCGCAAAGCGGGCTTCGCGCACGTGAACCTGGATCTGATCTACGGGACGCCGGGCGAGACGGACGAGGACTGGCGCGCCTCCCTGGACGCCGCGCTGGCCGCGGGCCCGGACCACATCTCGGCGTACGCGCTCATCGTGGAGGAGGGCACCCGGCTCGCCCGGCGTGTGCGGCGCGGCGAGGTGCCGATGACCGACGACGACGTGCACGCCGACCGCTATCTGATCGCCGAGGAACGGCTGACCGCCGCCGGCCTGGAGTGGTACGAGGTCTCCAACTGGGCGGTGGCGGGCGACCCGGCAGCCCGGTGCCGGCACAACGAGCTGTACTGGACGGGCGCCGACTGGTGGGGGGCCGGGCCGGGCGCCCACAGCCATGTCGGCGGGGTGCGCTGGTGGAACGTCAAGCACCCGGCCGGCTACGCGCGGGCGCTGGCCGAGGGCCGCTCACCCGGTGCGGGCCGGGAACTGCTGGAGGAGGAGGACCGGCGGGTCGAGCGGATCCTGCTGGAGCTGCGGCTCCGGCAGGGCTGTCCCCTCTCGCTGCTGGCCCCCGAGGGCGTCCGGGCGGCCGCCCAAGCCCGCGCCGACGGGCTGCTGGAACCGGGACCGTACGAAGCGGGCCGGGCCGTACTCACGCTGCGCGGCCGGCTGCTGGCCGACGCGGTCGTCCGGGACCTGGTGGACTGAGCCGGCCTCGCCAGGGCGCGGAGCACGCGGTGCCGGCCGGTCAGCCGGTGTGCGCGACGGCGGCGGCGCCGGTGGCCTCCGGCAGTCGCAGCACCAGCATCGCGAGGTCGTCGGCGGGCAGATCCGGCGCGAAGGCGTACACCGCGCGGCGCAGCCGCTCGGCCGTCCCGCCCGCGTCCAGCCCCGCGGAGTCGGCGAAGCACGCCGCCAGCCCGTCGCCGTCGTCGAACAGCCGACGGCCACAGCGCCGTTCGGTCACCCCGTCGGTGACACACAGCAGCGTGTCACCGGGGTGCAGCGTGAAGGACTGGCACTCGTAGCCGACCTGCTGGGCGACCCCGAGGAGTAACTGCGGCAGCGCGGCGGTCCGCACCTGCCCCGCGGCGTCCCGGACCAGCGGCAGCGGATGCCCGGCGCAGGTGAGCGTGCAGTCCACCAGGCCGTCGCGGAAGGCGAGTTCCCCGTAGACGACGGACAGGAACCGGGCCTGCTCACCGACCTCCCGGTTGAGCCGGTCCAGGGTCTCGGGTACGGAGTGGCCCTCGCGGGCCAGCAGCCGCAGCACCGGGCGGGCCAGTCCGGTGACCACGGCGGCTTCGGGGCCGTTGCCGCATACGTCACCGAGTGCGAACCGCCAGCGGCCGTCGGGCAACCGCAGCAGGTCGTAGAAGTCGCCGCCCGCCCAGGTGCCCTCACCGGCCGGTTCGTAGACCAGCGCGGTGTCCAGGCCGGGTACGTGCATCTCCTCGCTGGGCAGCAGCCCGCGCTGGAGGATCCGGCTGATGTTCTCCTGGAGCGCGTAGCGGCGGGCGGAGAGCACCGCGAGCGCCACCCGGCGGGCGAAGTCCTCCACCAGGCCCAGCACTTCGTCCGGTATCCGCAGCAGTCCGGCGCGTCCGATCACCAGCGTGCCGACCGGGCGGCCGCCGACGACCAGATCGCACTGGGCCGAGGCGCCGCTGCCGCCGCCCGCCGCGGCATCTTCCGGCCGGCGCCAAGGGGACGCCTGCCCCGGCAGCACCCGCCCGACGGGGGCCGGCGGTTCCTCGGCGAGCCGGGCCCGCAACTCCTCGATCCGGCCCTCCTGCGCGTGCCAGACCCGGGCCAGCCGGGGCAGCCGGGAGCGCTCGTCGTCCCGCAGCCACACAGCGCACCAGTCGGCGAAGCGGGGCACCATCAGCTGTCCGGCGAGCGAGGCGACCCTGTCCTCGTCGGTGTGCCCGGCCAGCAGGTCGGACGCCTCGGCGAGGAAGGAGAGCGCGCCGTTGCACATCCAGTCCCGGTGCGGGAGCCGGGGCGTCGGGCACCGGGCGGCGAGCGCGGCGCCGCCCGGCCCGTCCGGCGGGCCCCCGGGCGGCCACGGGTGCGGGCCCGGCGGGAGGCCCTCGCCGGGCGCCTCGTGCCGGGCACCGCCGGGAGCGGCGCCGGCGGCCGGGGTGTCACGCGGCACGGGCCCGCGCGGCCTCTCCCGTGCGGCGTCCGTCTCCCGTGCGGCCTCAGCGGCTGCTCGTATGAACGCGGCTGCCTCTGCGCCGACGTCCGCGTCCGCACCGACGTCCGCGTCTGCGTCTGCGTCTGCGTCTGCATCTGCATCTGCGTCTGCGTCTGCGTCTGCGTCTGCGCCCGGAGGGTGGACGGCCGCTGTACCGAGCTGGAACCACACCGACTTGCGGTCCCTGCGGTAGCTGATACCCCACTCCTTGGCGAGCGCACCGACCAGCCGCAGACCGTGCCCCTCCTCACCATGCGCGGCCACCCGACGGGCCGGGTGACGGTCGGCGACCTCCGTGTAGAGGACCCCCGCGGCGTAACGGCACTCCAGCGCGACCGATGTTCCCGCGTGCACCACCGCGTTGGTGACCAGTTCGCTCACCAGCAGTACCGCGTCGTCCGCGGGGGTGCCATGCACGCCCCACCGGCCCAGCGCCACCCGGGCGAAGCGGCGCGCAGCCCCCGCCGCGAGCGCGTTGCCCGGCAGTTCCGTCCGCACGGCATGCGGCATCCCGCCCCCGCCGCGCACCGCGCTCCCCGTGTCCGCCTCGGCGCCGTCCGCCCTCTCCACCGGCTGCGCCATCCGCACCTCGTACCCGCTGTTCATCGCACCCTCCCGGGCCTTCCCCGGGCACACATCCCCCGGCCGTTCCCTCACCGCTCGGCGCGGTAGAGCAAGGGTGACAGAAGGGGCCCGCTCATATGCGCCGAGTCACGGAAATGGTTGGCCGAAGACTGCCGCTCACGCCCGTGCCCGGTTGACATCGCCCGGCCGCCGGATACTCTGCTCTTTTCCTCGGAGCCGGAGGCCGTGCTCGGGGATGCTCCGGTGCCGCCGGTACGGGCGGACCGGGAGGCGATACCGGGCGCTACCGCGGCAGGAGTGCGCGCTGGTGCTGCTGGATACGGTGTTGCCCGGGATGACGGTGTTGCCCGGGATGGATGGTCTCGAGACAGCACAGCGCGAGGGTGATCCGCGCCGCGGAAACCGCCGGTCGCACCGCCTCCCGGACGACTGCGCCGGGCGGCTGTCGACGGTGGAACGCCACCCGGCGGGCCGCGAGTCCGCGGCCCGCGGGCTCAGCGTTCGCGAGCGCCCTCGTACATCTCCTCGATCAGCTCGCCGTACTCCCGCTCCACCACCGGGCGCTTCATCTTGAGGCTGGGCGTCAGCTCACCGTGCTCGATGTCCAGGTCGCGCGGCAGGACCCGGAACTTCTTGACCGTCTGCCAGCGCTGGAGCCCCGCGTTGAGCTGCTCGACATAGCCGTCCACCAGGGCGCGCACCTGCTCGGAGGCGACCACCTCGGCGTAGGGCTTGCCCCTGAGGTCGTCCCGGTCCGCCGCCCACGCCGTGATCGCCGGTTCGTCCAGTGAGATCAGGGCGGTGCAGTAGTTCCGGCCCGCGCCGTGCACCAGGATGTTGGAGACATACGGGCAGATCGCCTTGAACTGGCCCTCCACCTCGGCCGGCGCGATGTACTTGCCACCGGAGGTCTTGATCAGGTCCTTCTTGCGGTCGGTGATCCGCAGGTAGCCGTCGTCCGACAGCTCGCCGATGTCACCGGTGTGGAACCAGCCGTCCTCTTCCAGCACTTCGGCGGTCTTGTCCGCCAGCCCGTGGTACCCCTGCATGATGCCGGGGCCGCGCAGCAGGATCTCGCCGTCGTCCGCGATGCGCACCTCGGTGCCGGGCATCGGCTTGCCGACGGTGCCGGTGCGGAAGTTGTCGGTGCGGTTGCAGAAGCTGGCGGCGGACGACTCGGTGAGTCCGTAGCCCTCCAGGACCGGGATGCCGGCACCGGCGAAGAAGTAGCCCAGATCGGGTGCGAGCGCGGCCGAACCGGAGACGCAGCCGACCATCCGGCCGCCGAACGCGTCCCGCAGCTTGCTGTAGACGAGCCGGTCGGCCAGCGCGTGCTTGACCTTGAGCCCGGCCGGCGCGTCCGGCACCCCGGTGCGGCGCTGGTTGTCCTGCGTGGTCCGTGCGTACTCACGGGCCACCTCGGCCGCCCACTGGAAGATCCGGTACTTGGCAGCGCCGCCGGCCCGCGCCTTCTGCGCGACGCCGTTGTAGACCTTCTCGAAGATTCGCGGAACCGCGCACATCTTCGTCGGCTGGACGACCGGGAGATTGTCGATGATCTTGTCGACCCGGCCGTCCACCGCGATGACGTGCCCGGAGTCGATCTGCACGGAGATCAGCATCTTGCCGAAGACGTGCGCCAGCGGCAGCCACAGGTACTGCACGTCGTCACTGTTCAGCAGGCCCGTCTGCGGCACCGCGCGAGCCATGTACGACCAGGCGTCCTGTGCCAGCCGGACACCCTTCGGCTTTCCGGTCGTACCGGAGGTGTAGATGAGGGTGGCCAACTGGTCCGAGCGCAGCCCCTGCACCGTCTCGGTGATGGCGTCGGGATGCTTCTCCCGGTAGGCGGCGCCCCGCCGCTCCAGCTCGGCGAATCTCAGCGCCCAGTCACCCGCCGCGTCCTCGGCCCCGGGCTCCCCGTCGACGAGCACCACGTGCGCCAGGTTCGGCAGCTCGTCCCGGTGCGCGCGGACCTTGGCGAGCTGCTCGGCGTCCTCGGCGATCAGCACCTTGCTGTCGGAGTCGGCGAGGATGTACGCCGTCTCGGAGTCGTTGGTGCTGGGGTAGACGGTGGTGGTGGCGGCGCCCGCGCACAGAACGCCCAGATCGGAGAGGATCCACTCGATCCGGGTGCTGGAGGCGATGCCGACCCGTTCCTCGGGACCCACCCCCAGGTCCATGAGCCCCGCGGCGATGGAGAACACCCGCTCGGCCGCCTCGCGCCAGCTGTAGGAGCGCCACTCGTCCGGGCCCTCGCCCTCGCCCGCGGGCCGGATCACCGGATAGCGGTACGCCTCCGCGTCGGGTGTGGCCTCGACCCGCTCCAGGAAGAGCGTGGCCACGGAAGGCGGCCGGTTCTCGATCAGGGACTGTGTGTCGCTCACGACATCCTCCGGGACCCGCGTCCTGCTTCGTCGTCCTGTTTCTCGTCCTGCTGCGTGTCGGCTCGCGCTTATTGACTCACGAGTAACTACTGAGCAGTGATCAGAGTAAAGGCAGCAGCCCCCTTACGTAAGGGGTCTACCGCTACGTAAGGGGGCTGCTGCGGAGCGCACACGGACACCGGTGACAGAGCCGCCGGCCCGGACCGTCGACGGCGGGGAGGCGGCCGGGGCGCGGACCGGCCGCCCCCGCGGCGCACCGGGCTACTTCTTGGCCTTGGCCTTGGCGTCGCCGCCGGAGTCGTCGCTGGAGAGCGCCGCGATGAACGCCTCCTGCGGCACCTCCACCCGCCCGACGACCTTCATCCGCTTCTTGCCTTCCTTCTGCTTCTCCAGCAGCTTCCGCTTCCGCGAGATGTCGCCGCCGTAGCACTTGGCCAGGACGTCCTTGCGGATCGCGCGGATCGTCTCGCGAGCGATGATGCGGGCGCCGACAGCCGCCTGGATGGGTACCTCGAACTGCTGCCGCGGGATCAGCTCGCGCAGCTTGTTGGCCATCCGGGTGCCGTAGGAGTACGCCTTCTCCTTGTGCACGATCGCGGAGAACGCGTCCACCTTGTCGCCCTGGAGCAGGATGTCGACCTTGACCAGGTCGGCCGTCTGCTCGCCGGTCGGCTCGTAGTCCAGCGAGGCGTAGCCGCGGGTCTTGGACTTCAACGCGTCGAAGAAGTCGAAGACGATCTCCGCGAGCGGCAGCGTGTACCGCAGCTCCACCCGGTCCTCGGACAGATAGTCCATGCCCTGCAGGGAGCCGCGCCGCGACTGGCACAATTCCATGATCGCGCCGATGAACTCGCTGGGCGCGATGAGCGTCGCCCGCACCACCGGCTCGTGCACCGTGGCGGTCTTCCCGGTGGGGAACTCGCTGGGGTTGGTCACCACATGCTCGGTGCCGTCCTCCATCTCCACGCGGTAGATCACGTTGGGTGCCGTGGCGATCAGGTCGAGGCCGAACTCCCGCTCCAGCCGCTCCCGGATCACCTCCAGGTGCAGCAGTCCCAGGAAGCCCACCCGGAAGCCGAAGCCCAACGCCGCTGACGTCTCCGGCTCGTAGGTCAGCGCCGCGTCGTTGAGCAGCAGCTTGTCCAGGGCGTCGCGCAGCTCGGGGTAGTCGGAGCCGTCCAGCGGGTACAGCCCCGAGAACACCATCGGCTTGGGGTCCTTGTAGCCGGGAAGCGGCTCCTCGGCGCCCTTGGCCAGCAGCGTGACCGTGTCGCCCACCTTGGACTGGCGGACGTCCTTCACACCGGTGATCAGATAGCCCACCTCGCCCACGGCCAGTCCGTCGGCGGGCGTCATCTCCGGTGAGTTCGCACCGATCTCCAGCAGCTCGTGGGTGGCCCCGGTGGACATCATCCGGATCCGCTCGCGCCTGCCGAGCATCCCGTCGACGACCTTGATGTAGGTGACCACACCGCGGTACGCGTCGTAGACCGAGTCGAAGATCATCGCGCGAGCCGGCGCTTCCGCGTTCCCGGTCGGCGGGGTGACCTGGCGCACGACCTGGTCCAGCAGCTCCTCGACGCCCTCACCGGTCTTGGCCGAGACGCGCAGTACGTCACCCGGCTCGCAGCCGATGAGGTGCGCCAGCTCGGCGGCGAACTTCTCCGGCTGCGCCGCGGGCAGGTCGATCTTGTTCAGCACGGGGATGATCGTGAGGTCGTGCTCCATCGCCAGATAGAGGTTGGCGAGGGTCTGCGCCTCGATCCCCTGCGCGGCGTCCACGAGGAGAATGCACCCCTCGCAGGCCGCGAGCGAGCGGGAGACCTCGTAGGTGAAGTCCACGTGCCCGGGGGTGTCGATCATGTTCAGGACGTGCGGGGTGGCCGCGTCGTCCGTGGGGGCCCAGGGCATCCGCACGGCCTGGGACTTGATCGTGATGCCCCGCTCGCGCTCGATGTCCATACGGTCGAGGTACTGCGCACGCATCTGCCTCTTGTCCACGACGCCGGTGAGCTGGAGCATCCGGTCGGCAAGCGTGGACTTGCCGTGGTCGATGTGCGCGATGATGCAGAAGTTACGGATCAGCGCCGGGTCGGTACGGCTCGGCTCCGGCGCGTTCGTTGGGGTCGCGGGCACGCAGTGTCCTGTCGGTTCTGGCCTGTCGGTTTCGGGCTGTCGGTTCTTGCGGCGAGGTCTCGAACACCTTCGGCGGCCCGGTGCGGGCCCGTCGAGACGGGTGTGTCGCATCCCATGGTCCCATGCGCGCGGGGCACCGACCGGATTGGGAGGGGTGCTGCCCCGGCTGGTAGCCTGACCGACTGTGCCTTATGGCACTGAAGGGTGCCTGCTCGGCACCAGCGTTTGAAAACTCCGAACCGCAAAGGCTCATTCGTGGCGAACATCAAGTCCCAGATCAAGCGGATCAAGACCAACGAGAAGGCCCGGCAGCGCAACAAGGCCGTGAAGTCCGAGCTGAAGACCGCGATCCGTCGCACCCGCGAGGCCGTCTCCGCCGGTGACGCCGCCAAGGCGGCCGAGGCGCAGCAGGTCGCCGCCCGGAAGCTCGACAAGGCCGCCAGCAAGGGTGTCCTGCACAAGAACAACGCGGCCAACAAGAAGGCGGCGCTGGCCAAGCACGTGGCCACCCTCAAGGGCTGACCGCCCTCTCGGAGCACTCTGCAGCTCGTCGGTCTTCCTGACCACTCGGACTGACCACTCGAACTGATCGCTCGGACGACATGTGGCGGGCCCTCTCTCATCCGCCGTACGCCCGAGCAACCGCTTGAGACAGGGCGCCGCACGCGGCCTGCGTTCGCCACGCGGGTGCGGCGCACCGGACAGACAGCGAAGGCCCCGCCCCAGCCCCTCCCCAGGGCTCGGGCGGGGTCTTCGTCATGCCGTCGGCGCCGTCCTCCGGCGGTGGAGCGGCGCATACCGGAGGGACCGGCGGGCGGACCGGCCGGCCCACGAGGCCGGGGGCTGCGAACCGAAGCTCTCGGAACGGCGACGGCGGGTGCGGTCAGCGGGAGCGAGCAGCGCTCGCGATGGTGACGACGGCCTTCTCCAGCGCGTACTCCGGATCCATCCCGCCGCCTTTGACGGCCGCATCAGCGGCGGCGACGGCCCGCAGCGCGGCCGCCACCCCGTCCGGCGTCCAGCCGCGCGTCTGCTGACGCACCCGGTCGATCTTCCACGGGGGCATCCCCAGCTCTCGCGCGAGATCGCCCGGCCGCGCCCCCCGCGGGGCCCCGGCCAGCTTGCCGATGGCCCGCACCCCCTGCGCCAGCGCGCTGGTGATCAGCACCGGTGCCACCCCCGTGGAGACCGCCCAGCGCAACGTCTCCAGTGCCTCGGCGGCCTTACCCTCGACCGCCCGGTCGGCGACGGTGAAGCTGGACGCCTCGGCCCGGCCGGTGTAATAACGGCCCACCACGGCCTCGTCGACGGTGCCCTCGACATCGGCGGTCAGCTGCCGGCAGGCCGAGGCCAGCTCGCGCAGATCGCTGCCGATGGCGTCCACCAGCGCCTGGCACGCCTCGGACGTCGCCGACCGCCCCAGGGCCCGGAACTCGCCCCGGACGAACGCGAGCCGGTCCGCAGGCTTGGTCATCTTCGGGCACTCGACCTCGCGCGCACCCACCTTCCGCGCCGCGTCCAGCAGCCCCTTGCCCTTGGCACCCCCCGGGTGCACCAGCACCAGGGTGATCTCCTCCACCGGCGCCGTCAGATACGCCTTCACGTCCTTGACCGTCTCCGCCGCGAGATCCTGCGCAGCGCGCACCACGACGACCTTCCGCTCGGCGAAGAGCGAAGGACTGGTCAGCTCGGCCAGCGTGCCGGGCTGGAGTTCGCCGGGCGCCAGGTCCCGCACGTCCGTGTCGGCGTCCGCGGCGCGTGCGGCATCGATCACCGCCCGCACGGCACGCTCGATGAGCAGCTCTTCCTGCCCCACCGCCAGGGTCACGGGAGCGAGCGGATCGTCCGAGGTCTTCTTGCGCGTACCAGCCATCGCGAACAGCATCCCACGCCGCACCGACACGACGGGCCCCGAAGAGCCCCCGCCGGCCCACTCCCCCGACCCGGTGCGCACGCCTCCGGGACTCCGGCGGGCCGGGAACCGTCGGAGCGCGGAGGGGCGGCGGGGCCTGGCCCGCGGTCGGCTGCCGCCGGGCGGGGCCGGATACGGACCCGGGGCGCGGTTGAGAGAATGCCCCGGTGAACGACGTACGGCATGTGCTGGTGCTGCCCGACCGGGAGGCGGCCGAGGAGGTCGCCGCGACGCTGGAGGAGCGCCTCGGACTCGCCGAGGAGCCCGAACTCGTCCGTGACGCCCTCGCCGGAGAGGACGACGCCGAGGACGCCCAGTGGCTGGTGGTGCTCGAAGATCCGCCCGCCGCCTGCGACCCCGCCCTGCTGGAGGCGGTCGCCGCAGCGCACGAGGGCTGGTTGGAGCGCGACTGACCTGCCCGCCGGGGGCCGGGCCCGCAGCAGGCCCCGTGGGGGCATCGGCGGCGCCGGGAGTGCCGCGCCGGGTCACCACGGCGGGGGTGCCGTCCGGGCGCCGGGTCAGCGCCAGCGCCCCGTGCCGGTCCGTCCGCGCCACGAGAGCGCCCGCCGCGGCCAGCGCGTCCAGCGTCTCGGGCGCGGGGTGCCCGTACGGGTTCTCCCGGCCCGCCGAGACCAGCGCCACCCGGGGCCGGAGCCGCCGCAGCAGCGCAGGGGCCTGGAAGCGCGAACCGTGGTGCGCGACCTTCAGCACGTCCACCCGCGGCAGGTCGGGCCGGGCGGCCAGCAGCGCCTGCTGCGCCTCGGGTTCGAGGTCGCCGGGGAGGAAGAGGCGGAGGCCCGCGGTGCGGACGAGCAGGGTGACGCTGGCGTCGTTGGCTCCGTCGCCGTCGGATCCGCCCCCGCTTCCGGCAGCACGGTCCTCCGCGGGGCCCGGCGGGGGCCACAGCACCTCCCACCGCAGGTCTCCGGCACGCTGCCGCTCGCCCGCATGCGAGAGGTGTACCGGCACTCCCGCTGCGCGGGCCGTGCCTCTCACGAACGCCGCCTGGCCGGGCGGCTCCGCCAGCGCCGTCGTGCGGATCTCCCCGACGCTCCGCCCGCGCAGCACCCCGGGGAGCCCGGCCACATGGTCGGCGTGGAAGTGGGTCAGGACGACCAGCGGAACGCTGCGCACCCCGAGATCACGCAAGCACCGGTCGACAGCGTCGGGTTCGGGTCCCGCGTCCACCACGACCGCCCCACCCGCACCGCCCCGCTCCCCGTCCAGCGCGAGCACCAGCGCGTCCCCCTGCCCGACGTCGCAGGCCACCACTCGCCAGCCCGTCGGAGGCCACCCGGTGAACGGCCGCACCAGCGGAACCGGGCGCAGCACGGCCACCAGCACGCCCAGCGCGCAGGCGGCCCCCAGCCAGGGGCGGCACGCGGCGAACCCGCGCAGCACCGCCAGTGCCCCGGCCAGCAGGGCCGCCAGCCCCAGCGCGCCCGTCCAGCCGCCCGGCCAGCCGATCTCCGCGCCCGGCAGACCGGCGCCCGTGCGCGCGACACCGGCGACGGCCCGCACCGGCCATCCCGCCAGCCAGGCGAGCCCTTCCGCCGCGGGCATCGCCACCGGGGCCGCCGCGAGCGCGGCGAATCCCAGCACGGTGGCCGGTGCGACCGCGAACTCCGCCAGCAGGTTGCAGGGCACCGCGAGCAGGCTCACATGCGCCGCCAGCACCACCACCACGGGCGCACAGGCGGCCTGCGCCGCGGCAGCGGCCGCCAGTGCCTCCGCCGCCCGGCCGGGCCAGCCGCGCCGCCGCAGCGCTTCCGACCAGCGCGGTGCCACCGTCAGCAGGGACGCCGTGGCCAGCACGGAGAGCAGGAACCCGAAGTCGCGTGCCAGCCACGGGTCGTAGCACACCAGCAGCAGCACGGCCGCTGCCAGCGCGGGCAGCAGCGAGCGCCGCCGCCCGGTGCCGATGGCCCAGACCGTGATCAGCCCGCAGGCCGCCGCCCGCAGCACGCTCGGGTCCGGTCTGCACACCACGACGAAACCCAGCGTCAGCAGCGCGGCCGCCACGGCGGTGGCCCGCAGCGGAAGGCCGAGCCGGGGCGCGAGGCCCCGTCGCTCCGCCCGATGGGCGAGACCGGGCGGACCGATGAGAAGAGTCAGCATGATCGCGAGATTGCTTCCGCTCACCGCGAGCAGGTGCGTCATGTCGACCGCCCGGAAGGCGTCCGCCAGCTCCCGGTTCAGCCGGGAGGTGTCTCCGACCACCAGCCCGGGCAGCAGCCCCCGCGCGTCCGCTTCCAGCCCGTCGCTCGCCTCCCGGAGTCCGGCGCGCAGCTCGCCCGCTGCCCGTTGGACCGCGGTGGGCCCCGCCACGATCCGCGGCGGACCGGAGGGCACCCGCAGCACCGCCGCGATGTCCTGACCGCCCCGGCCGCCCGGCGCGGGGGGCATCAGATCGGCCTCGACTCGCAGCCGGGTGGAGGGGAGCAGCCGCAGCCACGCGCCGCGCGCCGCGCTGTCCGCGTCCCGGGCGCCTGCGGCCCCGGACCGCTTCCGGTCGGCCCGGCCGCCGGCCCGCTCGGGGCTGACCAGCAGCAGCACCGGCGTCCGCAGGCGGGTCCGGCTGCCGGACGCGCCCACCAGCGCGACCGCGTCGGCGCGGACCACCACTCTCCCGGCGAGCTGCCGCGCACCGAGCGTCCTGGGCCGCGTGGGGTGCGGGTCCTCGGTGACGGTGACTTCGACCGTCGCCCGCGCGTGGTCGGCGGCGAGCCCGGGTAAGGGGCCCCGGTGCAGATCGGCCGCGTGCAGAGCCGCCGTTCCGCCCGCCGCCGCGGCGCACAGCAGGGCCACGGCAGCGCTCACGGAAAGCGCCGGGCCCGCCGAATCCTTCCGTCCGGGGGAGTGTCCGGCAGCGTTCCGCGCCCTGCGCGGCCCGCACTCGCCGGAGCCGCGCGACCCGGTGCGCGACGGGGCCGCGGGGCCACGACGCCGGAGGGCTCCGGCCAGCAGGGCCAGCCCGGCGACAGCGCAGAGGACGACGCCGAGTACCGCCTGCCCGGCCGGGGCGCCCAGAGCCAGGGCAGCGGCCGCCCACGCCGCGCCGGCCGGCAGCACCAGTCGCAGGTCCGGGGGCTCCTCCCGGTCCCGCACCGGCCGACCGGCAGCCGGACGATCCGGCGCGGGTGCCTCGTCGGCGGCGCTGCGGGGTCCGGGCCGCGGGGCACCGGGTGGCGGACCGCCCGGGGATCCGGCGCGCGTACTGCGACGGCTCACGGCGTCACCTGCGGCTGGAGGTCCGCGAACCGCTTCTCCCCGATGCCGTTGACCTCCTTGAGCTGATCGACCGAGCGGAACCCGCCGTGCTGCGTGCGGTAGTCCACGATGTGCTGTGCCAGGACCGGCCCGACTCCCGGCAACGTCTCCAACTGCTCCCGGGTGGCCGAGTTGAGGCTGACCTTGCCGGCCGAGGGGCCGCCCGCGCTTCCGGCTCCCGGGGCACCGCCGCCCGGGACGGCGCCCCCGGCGGTCCGGGACCGGCCCGGCTCGCCCACGACGATCTGCTCACCGTCGACCAGCAGCCGGGCCTGGTTCAGACCCTCGGTCTCCGCCCCTTTGCGGAGCCCCCCGGCGGCTTCGATCGCGTCGGCCACGCGCGAGCCGGCGGGCAGTCGCTGCAGCCCGGGCTCGCGCACCTTCCCGGACACGTCGACCACCAGCCGCTGTCCGCTCGGGGCCGCACCGTCGGCGACCGGAGCCGTCGAGGACTCGGCGCTCTTCCCGGGATGTGCGGAGGCCCCACCGGGCGCGAACGGGCCGGACACGCCGGGAACGGGGACGCTCTGCGGCCGGCCTGTCCAGAAGTGGTGGACCGCGAAGCCGAGTCCGACGAGCAGCACCAGACAGAGCGCGACCAGCGTCTTGGGCTCCATACCGCAGCGCACCCGCAGCCAGACCGGCATCCGGTCGGCCAGCGCGAGACCCCAGCGTTCCCGCGCGGGCAGGGCCGCAGCGGGGTCCGGGACCGGGTCGGGAGGCGGGGCCGGGCCCGAGGACGTGACCGGGGCCGGGGGCGGGGCCGGCGGATCCGCCACCGGCAGGTCCCGCCGCTCGGTGCGGGGGTTGCCGCGGCGCCCGACGCGCTCGCCCGGTGCGGATCCGGGCTGCGGCGCCGGCGGACTCTGCGGACCGGCCGGGCCTCTCGGCGCTTCGCGTCGGTGCCTGCGCTCCTTGCTGCGCCGCACGGCCGACCGCGCAACTGCGACGGCCTCGACCCGCGGCATGAGGGTGATGTCCGGTTCGCGGCTGCGTGGCTTGCGCGTGGCCTCTTCGGTGATGCACGCGTCGCTCGTGGCCGGTTCGCTGGCGGGTCCGCGGCGGTCCGGGAGAGCGGCGCCGGGATGGTCGGCGGGGTGCCACCCGCTCGGCGGCCGGCCCCGGGGGTGGGGGCCGGGCGTGGAGCCGGTGGGAGGCTGCTCGGTCAGCAGCGCCCGGGCGCGGGCCGCCGCGCGGGGCCCGGTGGCCGGTGGGAGTACCCCGCGCCGCGGCAGCCGGTGCGTGCCCCGTCGAGTCGGGCGGGTGCCGGGAGCAGCCCTGGGTCCCCGGGGCGGTCGGCGCCGCGACGGGCGGCGCGGGCGACCGTCCGCGCCCCGGGGCTCGGCAGCGGCGCCCGCCGCGTACGGCTCCCGCGGCGCGTCCCGTCCACCGACCTGCTCCTCTTCTCCGGGTGGTCCGGCCTTGGGCCGCCCGTCGGGGGACGCGCCCTCCCGCTCCCCGCGGGGTCCGCCGTCGCCTCCACCGTCCGGGCGTTCACCGCCCCGCGCTGCGCGGCGGCTCCAGGCGCTTCCGCCCTCCCCCGGCGTTGCCCATGACGTCTCCCACGGCTCCTGCGGCCCCGCTCGACGGGTCCGGGTGGCGGCTGCTCCCGCTGCTCGTTCGCTCATGCCCACCGACGGTAGGGAGCCTCCGCAGCATCCGGTGATCTTGCTCGGTTCCGGTGGAGAACCCGCGAGTTGTGGATATCCCGCTCACTCACCTGAGGGAAAGCACGGCTCCCAGCAGCCCCGGACCCGTGTGGGCGCCGATGACCGCGCCGACCTCGCTCACATGCAGCTCACGCAGACCGGGCACCCGGGCCCGGAAGCGCTCGGCGAGCTGCTCGGCGCGCTCGGCGGCGGCGAGATGGTGCACGGCGATGTCCACCCGCGCGTCCCCGGCGCGCTCCACGACGATCTCCTCCAGCCGCGCGATGGCCTTGGAGGCGGTCCGCACCTTCTCCAGCATCCCGATCCGGCCGTCCGCGACCTCCAGCAGCGGCTTGACGGCGAGCGCGGAACCGAGCAGCGCCTGGGCCGCGCCGATCCGGCCGCCTCTGCGCAGGTAGTCCAGGGTGTCGACGTAGAAGACCGCCGAGATGCCCTCGGCACGCTTCTCGGCGGCTGCCACCGCCTCGTCCAGCGAGGCGCCGGCCTCGGCCGCCTCCGCTGCGGCCAGCGCGCAGAACCCCAGCGCCATGGCCACGACTCCGGTGTCGACCACCCGCACCGGAACCGGTGACTGCGCGGCGGCCAGCACCGCGGCGTCATGGGTTCCCGAGAACTCGGCGGACAGGTGCAGCGACACGATGCCCGCGGCGCCGGCCTCGGCGGCGGCCCGGTAGGTGCGGGCGAACATCTCGGGGCTGGGCCGCGAGGTGGTGACCGGGCGCCGCTCGCGCAGCGCGGTGGCCAGTGACCGCGCGGAGATCTCCGTCCCCTCCTCCAGGGCCCGGTCGCCGAGGACGACGGTCAGCGGCACGGCTTCGATCCCGTGCCTGCTCAGCGCCTCCGGCGGCAGGTAGGCGGTGGAATCCGTGACGATCGCGAGGGGGCCGTGCATGGAACGGAGGGTATCGGGCGGGCGAACGGAACGCCTCAGGAGGCGTTCCGCGGCCGCCGCTTCTCGAAGACTCCGGTCGTGTCCCTGCGGTCGGTCGGCCGGCCGACCGGGTCGGAGCCGGCCAGGTCCGTTCCGGTCAGGTCGGCGGCCGAGAGTCCGGATTCCTGCCCGGACGGTGCGAGTTCCGGCTGAGTCGGCCGCGCGGGCTTCTCCTGCTGCTCCTGATCGACCGAGTGGGCGTCCGGCGCGGACGGTTCGGCGCGGCGGCCGGCCACGGCCTCCCCGGCGGGGGCGCTGTCGGCAGCGGCGGCCTCGGGCGGGGGGCCGGCGGGGCCCGGCGTCCAGTGACGCAGCGCACCGGACTCGATGTCGATCCGGTCCCGCAGTGCGCCCAACCCCTCGGCGTCGAACCGGCGCGCCCGGTCCTGGGCGGCGAACCGCAGCGAGTCCGCGGACTCCTTGATGTGCCGCATGCGTTCACGCGCCTCCGGCAGCCGGGCGGCGATGCGGGAGTGGTCGGGCTCGCGCTCCATCAGCACGCGCAGTTCCCGGTCCAGGTGGCGCGCGTGCTCGTGCAGACTGTCGAGGAGTTGGACGGCTTCGCCGAGGCCCGGGTCCTGCTGCGCGTCGGCCTCCAGGGCCGCTCGCGTGCTGTCGATCGAGGAGCGCAACTCCAGGCGGATGCGGGCTGCTTGGCCGACCGGACCGGGCTGGGCCGAGCGGGCCTTGAGCAGGGTCTCCTCCGTCGTGCGCCGCACCTGCGCCCCGGTGCGCTCCACCCCGCGCTTGACGGCTCGTACGACACGCAGCGTGATGATCGTGCCGAAGATGAAAACGGCGAGCACGAACATCAGGCCGATGACGACTCCCACGTCCACAGGTCGCTCCTTAGTCGTCCGTCGCCCCTTCTCCGTTCAGCGTAAACGGGTGGGGGCGGATCCGGGTTCCGCGGAACCCGGATCCGCCCCCATGACGTCCCGTAGGGGTCGTGCATCCCCCGTGACCGGCCGCCGCGCCGAGAGCCGGGCGACCGGCCCGGTCGGCCGCTACGCCGGGACGATGTTGACCAGCTTGGGCGCCCGGACGATCACCTTGCGGACCTCGGCCCCGCCCAGCGCCTTCACGATCACCGGCTCGGCCAGCGCCAGTGCCTCCAGCTCGGACTCGGAGACGGACGGCGCCACCTCCAGCCGGGCCTTGACCTTGCCCTTGACCTGCACCACGCAGGTCACGGTCTCGTCCACCAGGTACGCCGGGTCGGGCACGGGGAAGCCCTCGTGGACGACGGACCCCTCGTGGCCCAGCCGACGCCACATCTCCTCGGCGATGTGCGGAGCCAGCGGGGCGACCAGCAGCACCATGGTCTCGGCGACGTCGCGCGGGACCTCGGGCAGCTTCGTGACGTGGTTGTTCAGCTCGGTGAGCTTGGCGATCGCGGTGTTGAACCGCAGTGCGGCCATGTCCTGGCCGATGCCGTCGATCGCCTTGTGCAGGGCCCGCAGGGTGGCCTCGTCCGGTGCGGAGTCGACCACGGTCGGCTCACCCGTCGTCTCGTCCACCGCGTTGCGCCACAGCCGCTGCAGCAGCCGGAACTGGCCGACGACCGCGCGGGTGTCCCAGGGCCGGGAGACGTCCAGCGGACCCATCGCCATCTCGTACAGCCGCAGGGTGTCGGCGCCGTACTCGCCGCAGATCTCGTCCGGGGTGACGGCGTTCTTCAGGGACTTGCCCATCTTGCCCAGCAGCCGGCTGACCTTCTCGCCCTGGTAGTAGTACGCGCCGTCGCGCTCCTCCACCTCCGCCGCGGGGACGGCGATGCCGCGCGCGTCCCGGTAGACGAACGCCTGGATCATGCCCTGGTTGTACAGCTTGTGGAACGGTTCGACGGAGGAGATGTGGCCCAGGTCGTGCAGCACCTTCGACCAGAAGCGGGCATAGAGCAGGTGCAGCACGGCGTGCTCGGCACCGCCCACATACAGGTCGACGCCGCCCTTGGGCTGTCCCTCCCGCGGGCCCATCCAGTAGTTCTCGATCTGCGGGTCGACCAGCTTCTCGTCGTTCCGCGGGTCCAGGTAGCGCAGTTCGTACCAGCAGGATCCGGCCCAGTTGGGCATGGTGTTGGTCTCCCGCCGGAAGCGGCGCGGCCCCTTGCCGTCACCCAGATCCAGGGTGACGTGGGTCCACTCCTCGTTCCGGGACAGCGGGGTCTCCGGGGAGGTGTCGGCGTCGTCCGGGTCGAAGGTGCGCGGGGAGTAGTCCTCGACCTCCGGCAGCTCCAGCGGCAGCATGGACTCGGGCAGCCCGTGGGCGATGCCGTCCTCGTCGTAGACGATCGGGAAGGGCTCGCCCCAGTAGCGCTGCCTGCTGAACAGCCAGTCGCGCAGCCGGTAGTTGACCGTGCCCTCGCCCAGACCGTGCTGCTCCAGCCACCGGCGCATCCGCTCCTTGGCCTCGCCCACGCCCAGCCCGTCCAGGCTGATGCCCTCGGCACGGGAGTTGACGAGCGCCGCCTCGTAGGAGCTGAACGCCTCCTGCCAGTCGGCCGGGTCCGTTCCGCGGCCGTCGGTGGGTTCGACGACGCAGCGCATCGGCAGCTCGAAGGCGCGGGCGAACTCGAAGTCGCGCTGGTCGTGGGCGGGGACGGCCATGATGGCGCCGGTGCCGTATCCCATCAGCACGTAGTCGGCGATGAAGACCGGGACGGGCTCCCGGGTGACCGGGTGGGCGGCGTAGGCGCCGGTGAAGACGCCGGTCTTGTCCTTGGCCTCCGCCTGGCGCTCGACGTCGGACTTGGCCTCCGCCTGCGCCCGGTAGGCGGCCACGGCCTCGGCAGGCGTCGTGTGTCCGCCCGTCCACGCCTGGTGGGTGCCCTCGGGCCAGGCCTCCGGGACGACCGTCCCGACCAGCGGGTGCTCGGGGGCCAGCACCAGGTAGGTGGCGCCGAACAGAGTGTCCTGGCGGGTGGTGAAGACGTCGACGGCCGCGCCCCCGAGGGGGAAGCCGATCCGGGCGCCCTCGCTGCGGCCGATCCAGTTGCGCTGCTGCAGCTTGATCGCCTCGGGCCAGTCCAGGTCCTCCAGGTCCTCCAGCAGGCGGTCGGCGTAGGCGGTGATCCGCATGTTCCACTGCCGCAGCTCGGCCTTGAAGACGGGGAAGTTGCCGCGCTCGGAGCGGCCGTCGGCGGTGACCTCCTCGTTGGCCAGCACGGTGCCCAGGCCGGGGCTCCAGTTGACGGGTGCGTCGGAGGCGTAGGCCAGCCGGTACTCCCCCAGCAGGTCGGCACGCTCCCGCTCGCCCAGCTCCTGCCAGGCGCCCCAGCCCTCGGGGGTCTCCCGGGTGCCGGAGGCGAACTGCTCGACCAGATCCTCGATGGGCCGGGCCGTGCGCGCCTCGGCGTCATACCAGGAGTTGAAGATCTGCAGGAAGATCCACTGGGTCCAGCGGTAGTACGAGGGATCGATCGTCGCGAACGACCTGCGCTTGTCGTGCCCCAGGCCCAGGCGGCGCAGCTGCGCCGTCATCTGGACGATGTTGGCCTCGGTCGAGGTGCGCGGATGGGTGCCCGTCTGGACGGCGTACTGCTCGGCGGGCAGTCCGAAGGCGTCGAAGCCCAGCGTGTGCAGCACATTGTGCCCGGTCATCCGCGCGTAGCGGGCATAGACATCCGTCGCGATGTAGCCGAGGGGGTGACCGACGTGCAGCCCCGCACCCGAGGGGTACGGGAACATGTCCATGATGAACTTTTTGGGCTTGGCGGCCTGCTCGGCGTCACCGCCCAGCGGGCCGTCGCCGGGGTTGGGCGCCTCGTAGGTGCCGTGCTTCTCCCAGAAATCCTGCCAGCGTGCCTCGATGTCGGCGGCCAGGGCCGCCGTGTAGCGATGGGGGGCCGCGCTCTCGGCGGCGGTGGTCGTCTCGCTCATCGTCCTCAAAGCTCCATCGGTCGTCTCTGCCCAGCGCTCCTGAAACGAAAAAACCCCTCGCACAGGAGGGGGAGCCGCGCCGATGCCGGTCCGCGGAAGGGGACCGGCGATGATTCAGCGCGGCTCGCTAAGCAGAAGGCGTACGGCACGCATAGCGCTCAGGGTACCGCACGCGGTGGGGCCCCGGCCGGAGACCGTCGGCGGCCGGCCGCGCGGAGCCCGGAGCGCCCGCCCCGGCCGGGGCGGGCGCAGTACCTGGAGGCGGGAGACCACACCGCCCGCGGGAGAGCGGGTGATGCGGAGGTGCACCGCACGCATCGCCATACGAAAAGGTGGGATGCGCCTACGGAAACCGCGGGCACATCCCACCTCTTGCTTCTGTGGAGCTAAGGAGAATCGAACTCCTGACCTCTTGCATGCCATGCAAGCGCTCTACCAACTGAGCTATAGCCCCAGATCCCTGGTCCGCCGGGGCTTCCCCTCGACGGCTTCGCCAGCTTACACGGGGTACACCGCCTTCTGCCAAATCGCTTCCCGCGACACCGGGCGGTGGGCGACTCCGCCATGCCGGGCCCCGGCCCCCGCGGTCGGTACTGTCGGCCCCGTGAGCATCTCGCGCCGGCCCGCCGGGAGCACAGCGCCACCGGCGCTCCGGGCCTGCCACGCTCTCAGGGACCGGCTGCTGCGGCGGCCGACGGCCCCGGCGCTCACGGTGTCGCTGCTCTCCTTCGCCGCCTTCTGGGCCGCCCAGCACGCCACGGACCCCTCGATGATCGATCTGATGGTCTACCGGGCCGAGGGCCGAGCCGTGCTCGACGGCCACGACCTGTACGCGATGCGCGCCACCTACGCGGACCTGCCCGCCACCTACCCGCCCTTCGCCGCGCTGCTGTTCCTCCCCCTGACCCTGCCGGAGGTGCCCGTCCTGCGTGCGGCGGCGACCGTCGCGAACCTCGGACTGCTGGTGGCCCTGGCCCACCTGTCGCTGCGCCTGCTGAACCGCCCGCTGCACGTCCCGCGCCCGGCGGCGGCCCTGGGCGTCGCCGCGGTCGCCGTGTGGTGCGAACCGGTGTGGACCACACTGCGCTACGGACAGATCAACCTGCTGGTCGCCACCCTGGTGCTGTGGGACCTCACCCGTCGCCCCGGGCAGCGCTGGGCGGGGGTGGGCATCGGCGTCGCGGCGGGCATCAAGCTCACACCCGCGCTGTTCGCCGTCTTCCTCGCTCTGCACGGGCTGGCTCTGCACGGACCGGCCCGGCGCCGACTGCGACCGTGCCATCCGGACCGCCGGGACGGGCAGGGAGGGCCGGGCCGCCGCGCCGGGCCGTGGAACCCGCGGCTGCGGCAGGCCGCCGTCGCGGCGGCGACCTTCCTGGGCACCGCACTGCTGCCCGCGCTGCTCCTCCCGCACGACTCGCTGCGCTTCTGGGGCGGAGCCGTTCTGCGATCCGACCGGGTGGGGCGTGCGGAACTCACGGACAACCAGTCGCTGAACGGGGTGGCAGCGCGGCTGCTGCACACCGGGGATCCGGGCGGACTGTGGCTGGGCCTGGCACTCCTCGCGGCCGCGCTCGGCCTGGGAGCGGCCGTGGCCGCGGCCCTCGCGAGGCGGTGCGGCCTGCCGCACGCCGCCGCCTGGTCCGCCGCGGCATGCGCCGTCACCATACTGCTGATCAGCCCGATCTCCTGGTCGCACCACTGGGTGTGGTGTCTACCGCTGACACTCCTGCTGGCCGTGGAGGCGCAGCGGCGCCGCAGTCTGCGCTGGGCGGCCGGAGCGCTGCCGGCGGCCCTGGTCTTCTGCTCCTACGTGCCGTGGTGGGTCCCCCGGGACCCGAACGCGCCGCGCCCTCCCGAACTCCGCCAGAACGGCGCCGAGATACTGCTGTCGGCCTGCTATCCGCTCGCGGGGGTGGTGTTCCTCGCCGTCACGGCCGCAGTGGCGCTGCGGACGCTGCGGGGGCCGGGGGCCCAAACTCCGGCCGGGCGGCGCGGCCGGGGCGGCCGGGACGAAAGGGAGGGCAGGGACAGGGACAGGGACAGGGACAGGGACAGCGGCATCGGCGCTGCGGCCGGAGCTCAGGCCGTAGCGAAGGAGTAGAAGCGCTTCAGTGTGCAGTGCGCCTCCAGCAGGCGGCCGTAGATCGGCTCGCCGTCCAACTCCCGGTACGTCTCGATCGGGTCGCCCTTTATGATCAGCGCCCGGGCGCAGTCCTCGCACCAGTACTGGTAGGCACTGTTGACCGGTTCCATGTCACGGACGATCGGGGTGCCGCTGCCGCACCAGTCGCACTTCCTGCTGTGGGCGCCCATCGCTCAGTCAGCTCCAGATGTGGCCGCATGCCGTGCACACGTAGGAAACTCCTCCGTTGTCGCCGAGCACTTGGGCGACGTTCGCCGAACCGCAGGCCGGACACTGCAGATTGCCCGGAACACCCGGCCGGTGCTCCGCGCGGGGCGGGGACCATGCGGGCAGGGGCCATGCGGGCGCGGGACCGGTGCCGTCCTCACCGAGGACCGTCGCCGACATCGCACTCGCCCCTCCCCTTCCCCCTGGGCTCCCCCTTCCAGCCGCCCTGATTCTGCCACGTTCCGGCGTGCGGGCTAAGGGCCGGTCAACCTTCCCCCGTCCCTCCTCCTACCCGGCGCAGCACTCCGCTCAACGCGCCCGCTCCCGCCGCGGCGAGCGACACGGCGGCCAGGGCCGCGCAGGTGAGCGTGAGCGCGTGCGCCGAGGCCCCGGGGGTGACCGGGGCGCTCTCGGCGTGCTCCAGGAAGACGGCGCCGAACAGTGCCACCCCGCTCAGCAGGCCGAGCTGCGCGGTGGTCACCAACAGTCCGCTGGCGTCGGCCGCTTCGCTCTGCCGCACCCGCGCCAGGGCGCCGGAGAGCACCGGGTTGTAGGCCAGGGACATCCCGATTCCGCTGGCGCTCAGGCAGACGTAGCGCCACGGGCCGCCGTCCCCGCCGCCCGACAGAAGCGCCCCGAGCCACCCGAACGAGACCGCGGCAGTCAGGAAGCCGGTGGCCGACAACCGGGGGTGCCACGACTGCGGCAGCCGTCGCCAGACCATCCCGACCAGCGCGAAGAGCCCGGCGGTCGGCACCATCGAGACCCCGGCGAGCAGCGCGCTCTCCCCCAGACCGGTCTGCAGATGCAGCATCACCACGAGGACGAAACCGGCGTTGACCGCCATCATGCAGAAGATGCGCACCACGGCCAGCGGCACACCGGGTGCCCGCAGCACCAGCGGGGAAACCAGCGGTCGCCCGCCGCGGCGGGAGAGCAGCAGTTCGTACCGTCCGAAGACCGGGACGAGCGCGGCGCACAGCGCCAGGGACACCCATCCCCACAGCGGCCAGCCCTGCTCCCGGCCGAGCACGACGGGGACGGTGAACAGCAGCAGCACCGCACCGAGCAGGACCAGCCCCGGCAGGTCCAGCGCCCGCCGCTCCTCGGTGCCGCCCCTGGTCTCGGTGCGTACCCGCAGCAGCCAGGGCGCCGCGACGAGCAGGGCGGCACCCACCGGGACGTTGATCAGGAAGACCGGGCGCCAGCCCCAGCCGAACAGGTCGGCACTGACCAGCACCCCGCCCAGCAACTGGCCCGCTGCGGCACCGACGCCGAGTACGGCGGCGTAGGCGCCCAGCGCACGGCTGCGGGCGGCTCCGGTGAAGGTCCGCTGGATCAGGCTGAGGACCTGCGGCAGCATCACGGCACCGCCCGTGCCCTGCACCAGCCGGAAGGCGATGAGCCAGCCGGTGCCGGTCGCCAGTCCGCAGGCGAGCGAGGCGCCGGTGAAGAGGGCGAGGCCGCACAGGAACATCCTGGCGTGGCCCAGCAGGGCGCCCAGCCGGGCTCCGGTGATCAGCAGCACCGCGTACGCGAGGGTGTAGCCGGCGATCACCAGTTGCAGTCCCGCGCCCGTGGCGTGCAGATCCGTGCGCAGGTCGGGGGCCGCGACGTTGACGATGAAGGTGTCCAGCAGGGCCATGAACTGGCCGCTGAGCACGATCGCCAGGAGCCAGCCGGGGCGCGGGCCGCGGCGGGCGGGACCGCTGCCCCAGGCCGAGGTGCTGTCGTGGACGGGGGCGCCGCCGGGAACGGGGCCGTTGTCGGTGGCGTGGTCTTTACTGAGGCCGCGGGCAACCGATTCCCCGCGCCGCGGTGCGGGTTCTGTCACCGGTGCGGGTTCTGTCGCCCGTGCGGGTTCCGCGGCCGGTGCGGAGGTCCGCGCGGTCGGCGCCGGGCCGGGCGAGGAGGACGAGGTGGATCTCATGCGGGAAGCCTGGCCGGACGGCCGCGGGGCTCACGAGAGCCCGCCGATGCTGGTACTGACAGCACCTGGCAGCCGGTGCGGGCTGCCGCGACGATGGGGGATGTGACAGTCATCGCCGAGAGACGAACGGAGCCGCGCGCGGCCGGCGGTGTCACCGGGCCGGCCCGCCCGGCCGCCCCGCGCCGCAGGTCCGAACTGGCCGCGTTCCTGCGCAGCCGCCGCGCCCGGGTCTCCCCCGCCGATGTCGGGATGCCCGCGGGACTGCGCCGCCGCACCCCCGGGCTGCGCCGCGAGGAGGTGGCCCAGCTCTCCGGGGTGGGTGTGACCTGGTACACGTGGCTGGAGCAGGGCCGTCCGATCAACGCCAGTGCGCAGGTCCTGGACGCGGTGGCCCGCACGCTGCGGCTCGACGAGGCCGAGCGCGACCATCTGTACCACTTGGCGGAGGTTCCGCGTCCGCCGGCTCCGGAGCGGCTCGCCGAAGCCGTCGACCCGGAGGTGCACCGCATCCTGGACGCGATGGACCCGATGCCCGCGGTGGTCTACAACGGCCGCTACGACGTGCTCGCCGCCAACGCCGGGTACCGGGCGCTGTTCCCGATGGTGGACCTGGTGGGGCAGCCCGAACGCAATGTGCTGTGGCAGCAGTTCGTGGCCATGCCGCCGTGCTGCTGCGCGCTGCTCGACCGCGAGGCGGAGCTGTCGCTGATGGTGGCGACGCTGCGCGGCAGCTACGGGCGGCACGTCGGCGAGGCCGCCTGGGAGGAGTTCCTGGCGCGGATGTGCGAGGCGAGCGCGGAGTTCTCGACGCTGTGGCGCAGCGGCGATGTGGCGCCGCCGGGGGCGCGGGTGAAGATGGTGCAGCACGCCTCGGTCGGCCGGCTGCGGCTCAGCTCGACCTCGCTCCAGATCAGCGGCGCGTCCGAGGCCCGGATCGTGGCCTATGTGCCGCACGACGACGAGTCGGAGCGGCTCCTCGGGCTGCTGCGGACGACGGACGATCCGATGATCGGCTGCCAGGAGCACGCCGAGCCGCTGTCCCGGGTCCGGGAGCGGATGCTGCGCACGGGCAGCAGCAGGTGCGACGACGCCGGGGGTGCGAAGGGGCGGTGATCCGGCGTCCGCCAGGGTCGCCCCCGGCGCGTGCACCGGGCCGCACGGCAGAGATCCCGCTCTCCGTGCCGGAGGGCGGGATCCTGGACTGTGGAGCTAAGGAGAATCGAACTCCTGACCTCTTGCATGCCATGCAAGCGCTCTACCAACTGAGCTATAGCCCCGGGCTCCGGCGCCGGAGCGCCGCGAACGATCTGAAGCTTAGCGGGTGGCCGGGCCGAATGAGAAATCCGGTGGCGCATCACCGCCCTCCGGGACCCCTGCCGGCCCTCGGCGGCCCCGGCGTCCCGCTCGGCGGCGTCAGTCGTCGTCGCCGAGCACCGGCTCGGGCAGGCTGCCCGCGTTGTGCTCCAGCAGCCGCCAGCCGCGCGGCGTCTCGCCCAGGACGGACCAACTGCAGTTGGACAGCCCGCCCAGCGACTCCCAGGTGTGCGGCGGCAGCCCGATGAGGCGGCCGATGGTGGTGCGGATGGTGCCGCCGTGGCTGACGACGACGAGCGTGCCGCTGTCCGGGAGCTTGTCGACTCCGCGCTCCACCACGGGTGCCGCCCGCTCGGCGACCTCGGTCTCCAGCTCGCCGCCGCCCCGGCGCACCGGCTCGCCCCGCTTCCAGGCGGCGTACTGCTCCGCGTAGCGGGCGACGATCTCCTCGTGCGTGAGCCCCTGCCACTCGCCCGCGTAGGTCTCGCGCAGGCCCTCGTCGTAGAGGACGCCGAGCCCGGTGAGCGCGGCCAGCTCCGCCGCGGTGGCCGTGGTGCGCTGCAGATCCGAGGAGAGGATGGCGTCCGGGCGCAGCGCTGCGAGCAGCCGTGCCGCCCGGCGGGCCTGGTCGAGTCCGGCGTCGGTGAGCGGGATGTCCGTCGTCCCCTGGAACCGGCGTTCGAGGTTCCAGGCCGTCTGGCCGTGCCGCCACAGGACGATCCTGCGGTCCCGCACCGCCCCCGTGCCGTTCAGCGCAGCTCTCCGTCCAGTTCGTCCGCGGACCCGGCACCGGCCCCCGTCGCCTCGGCGTGCTCGGCGCCCTTGCCGCGGGTCGCCACGGCGTCCTCGGGCAGCTCCAGCTCCGGGCAGTCCTTCCACAGCCGCTCCAGAGCGTAGAAGACCCGCTCCTCGCTGTGCTGGACATGGACGACGATGTCGACGTAGTCGAGGAGCACCCAGCGGCCGTCCCGCTCGCCCTCGCGGCGCGCGGGCTTGGCGCCCAGCTCCTTGTTCAGCCGCTCCTCGACCTCGTCGACGATGCCCTTGACCTGCCGGTCGTTGGGCGCCGAGGCGAGCAGGAAGGCGTCGGTGATGGCGAGCACGTCGCTGACGTCGTAGGCGACGATGTCGTGCGCGAGCTTGTCGGCCGCCGCCTGGGCGGCGGTGCTGATCAGCTCGAGGGAACGGTTCGTGGCGGTCACAGGTGAGGCTTTCGGGTCGGGAACATCTCGTGTTCCAGGGTCTCACGGCTGCGCGAGGGGATTTCGGCCCCGTCACGGAGGGCGGGGACGGCACGCGCGGCCGGCCCCGGCCCCGCGCGGCCGCCGTCACCCCTGGTAGTCGGCACCCAGCACCACCGTGACATCGGCGTTCGCCGCCCCCTCGGCCTTGCGCACCGCGCTCCCGGGCAGATCCAGCGTCTTGGCGATCCCCTCGGCCTCGGCCTTCCGCGCGGGCTCGGCGTAGGTCACCAGCGACGTGGCGCGGGTGGCGCCCGAACCGGCCTTGACCACGGTGTAGCCGCCGTTGACCAGCGCCGCGGAGGCCGTGCTGTCCAGACCGCGCCTGCCGCTGGCGTTCTTCAGGCTCACCCGGGGCACCGCGTCCGGATCGGAGTTCTTGACGCTGCCGCCGAGCACCTGCTTCACGATCCGGTCGCCGGCCTGTCTGCCGAGCGTCCCGTCGGCGCGCACGGGAAGCGTCCGGGTGCGGTAGTCGCCCTTCTTGGCGCGGTCGGCCAGTGCGGCCAGCGCGGAGCCGAGCTGGGACTCGGACAGCGAGGGGTCGGGAATCTGGCCGAGGGACTCGACGGTCTTGGTCGCCGCCGACGCGTCGCCGGAGATCTTCTTCAGCAGCGCCTGCATGACCTGCCCGAACCGGGCGAGCTGCGCGGTCTGGGGTTCACTCCGGGCGCGGTAGGTGGCGTAGGCGACCGCGGCACGGCCGTCCAGATCCTGGTCGCCGCCCTTCTCGACCTGCGGTTCCGCGCCCCGCTTCGCGCCGGGCACGGTGGTGTCGGCGTCCAGGGTGATACCGCCGACCAGCTCGACGAGGTTCTCCAGGAACGGGGTGTCCAGCCGCCAGGTGCCCTTGATGTCCGAGCCGAGCAGCGTGTTGAGCGCGTCGCGGGTGGGTCCGGCGCCGCGGTCCTGCACGGACTTGCCGAGGGTGGTCGTGCTGCCGTTCTCCGCGGAGACCGCGAGCGCGTTGGGCAGCAGCAGGGTGGAGCCCTCGCCCGCGCCCTCGTTGTCCACGAGCAGGGCCGTGGAACTGGCCCCGCCCTGCTCCCGCAGGTGCAGCACGATCACGTCCCGCTGTCCGCCCGCCGCGGCGCCGCCCTTGCCGCCGTCGTCGCCGGTGCCCGGCAGCAGGCCCGCGTACCAGGCCCAGCCCGTGCCGCCCACCAGCAGCAGCAGGGCGAGCACGACGACGAGTGCCACGCCCCGGTTCCGGCCCCGGCGCTTGGCCTCCTCGCGGCGTTCGGTGCGGCTCTCGGTGAACTTGAGCCAGTCGATGACGTCCTCGGAGTCGTCGCTGGTCTCCTCGACGAACGAGAACTGCTCGGTGCGGTACGCGTCCTCCCCGCCGGAAGCGGACGCGTCCCCATGGCCCGGGCCGTCGCCCCCGCCGTCCGGATACTGCTCCTGCTGCGGCCGGCCGCTCTGCGCGGGAACCCGGTCGTCCTGCTGGGGGTGCCCTCCGGTGTACGGCGCGGCCTGCCGGGGGTGCGCTTCCGGCTGCGTCGCGGCCTGCTGGGGGTAAGCGCCCGCGTACGGCGCGGCCTGCTGCGCGTAGGGAGCCCGGTGCTCGGGCTCCGGGTGGCCGCCCTGCTGCTGCGGATAGCCCGCGTAGGGGTCGTAGCCTGCCTGCTGCCCGGGAGCCTCGGCATAGGGGTCGTACGCCGGATACGGTTCCTGCCCCGCGTACGCCCCCTCGTGCGGCACTTCCTGCGGGCGGTAGACCGGCCTGCCGTACTCGTCGTAGCCGATGATCTCGGGCTGCCGACCGTAGGGGTCGTATCCGTAGCCGTCGCTCACGCTCGCGCGTCCCCCTCCGCGTCCCGCCGGTACAGCGCGCGCTTGTTGATGTACCGCACGACCCCGTCGGGGACCAGGTACCAGACCGGATCGCCGCGTTCCACCCGGGCGCGGCAGCCGGTGGACGAGATGGCCAGCGCGGGGACCTCCACCAGGGAGACACCGCCCTGCGGCAGCCCGGGGTCGGCCAGCGCGTGCCCCGGCCGGGTGACGCCGATGAAGTGCGCCAGCGAGAACAGCTCTTCGGTGTTGCGCCAGCTCAGAATCTGCGACAGCGCGTCCGCACCGGTGATGAAGAACAGATCGGTGTCCGGATTGGCGTCGGCGAGTTCGCGCAGCGTGTCGATCGTGTACGTCTTGCCGCCGCGGTCGATGTCGATCCTGCTCACCGAGAACTGCGGGTTCGACGCCGTGGCGATGACCGTCATCAGATAGCGGTCCTCGGCGGGCGACACCTGCTTGTGGCTCTTCTGCCACGGCTGCCCGGCGGGCACGAACACCACCTCGTCGAGGTGGAAGCGGGCCGCCACCTCGCTCGCGGCCACCAGGTGGCCGTGGTGGACGGGGTCGAAGGTCCCGCCCATCACACCGAGTCGCCGCTTACCGGTCCCGGGCACTATGTCCTCTCCCATGCGGGGCGACTCTACGCTCAGCGGTCCCGGTTGAAGCGAGTGGTGATCCACAGCAGCAGGATCAGCGCGAGAAGCGCTCCACCACCGGTCAGATAGGGGCTCAGGCTCTCGTGCTGACCGCCCTCGCCGTGCTCGCCCCCCGAGGCGAGGGACAGCAGGGCGTCGTGTGCGGTGCTGGACAGAGTCATCGTCGGCGGAACCTATCCCGTGAGGCGCGGACAGTTGGCGTGCGGTCGTCCCGCCACCGCACACCTGCGGGAGCGGAACTGCGCAGCCACATCGTAAGCGCGGACCCTCCGGGCGCTCACCCCGACTCATCCGGACGCAACGGGAAGGCCCCGCTCCGCGTCCCATCTTCCAGGGCCCCGGGTTCCGGACCGGGCCGGACCGGGCAGCCGGATCCGATGCGTGCAGGGCCCACGGGCCCAGCGGAATCCGGACGAGAGGCTCTAGTGTGGACAGCCCAGTCGACGAGGGGGAAACACCATGACAGACGGCACAGGCGGCACGGAGCGCCTGCCGGGCCGTGAGCGGCGGCGCTTCGAGGGGATCTCCTCGCGTGCGTACGAACACCCGACCGACCGCTCGGCGCTGGTCGCACTGCGCAAGCTGAGCGGCTTCGACACCGCGGTCAAGGCGCTGAGCGGCCTGCTTCCCGAGCGCAGCATGCGGCTGCTGTTCCTCTCCGACTCGGTGCGGGTCAGCGACCAGCAGTTCGCCCACCTCAACGCGATGCTGCGGGACGCCTGCTACATCCTGGATCTGGAGAAGATCCCGCCGATGTACGTGACCCAGGACCCGAAGCCCAACGCGATGTGCGTCGGCATGGACGAGCCGATCATCGTGCTCTCCACCGGGCTGGTCGAGCTCCTGGACGAGGAGGAGATGCGCGCCGTGATCGGCCACGAGGTCGGACACGCGCTCTCCGGCCACGCGGTCTACCGGACGATACTGCTGTTCCTGTCCAACCTCGCCTTCAAGGTGGCCTGGATCCCGCTGGGGAACGTCGCGGTCATGGCGCTGGTGACGGCGCTGCGCGAGTGGTTCCGCAAGTCCGAGCTGTCCGCCGACCGGGCCGGGCTGCTGGTGGGCCAGGACCTGCAGGCGTCGATGCGCGGCCTGATGAAGCTGGCCGGCGGCAACCACCTGCACGAGATGAACGTCGACGCGTTCCTGGCGCAGGCCGAGGAGTACGAGGCGGGCGGGGACCTGCGCGACTCCGTGCTGAAGATCATGAATGTGCTGCCCCGCTCGCACCCCTTCACCACGGTGCGGGCCGCCGAGTTGAAGAAGTGGGAGGCCAGCCGCGACTTCCAGCGGATCATGGACGGCCACTACCCGAAGCGCGCCGACGACCAGGACACCTCGGTGCGGGAGTCGTTCCGGGAGTCGGCGAACCACTACTCCGAGACGGTGCGCAACAGCAAGGACCCGCTGATGGGCTTCGTCCGCGACCTGGCGGGCGGCGTCGGCGACGTCGGCGGCCGGCTGCGCGACACCTTCACCGGCCGCGGCGGCTCCGAGGGCCAGGACGGCGGCAGCGGGCCGGCTAACGGCCCGGGCGGTAAGGACGATCCGGGCTCGGGCGAACGCTAGCCGCCATCAGCCCGCACACCGAGGCGGCGGACCGGCCCCGCGCGTACGGGTCGGTCCCCGCCTTGCCCGCGTCCTCGGCCCGCTCGCCCGCCAGCAGCGGCGCCAGCGCGTCGGAGGGGTCGTCTCCGCAGTTCATCGGCCCCGCCCGGACGGCGACCTGGCGCACCGTGACCTGATGCTCGCGCAGGTCCTGCCGCTCGAAGCGGAAGCGCACCTCCCGCCGTACGGAGAAGAGGGAGGCGTTCCGTGCGGGCTTCCCCGCCGACCCGCTGTCCGCGTTCTTCCCCCCGCCCTCGTCGGCGGGCCGCACCGCGTAGACGAAGACGTGGTCGGCGGTGACCTCCAGCCCGTCGCCGACCTCCTCGACGGAGAGGGTGCCGTCGACTCGCACCTTCGAGCTGGCCAGCGTCACCCTGCCGCGGTCGAGGCGCACCATCCAGGCCGTGGCGCTGCGCCGCCCGTCGTCCCGCGGGTGCTCCACGCTGCGGTCGAACTGGCGCTGCTGGCGGGGGTTGAGCAGCAGGCGCACCGGCCGCACCGCGCCGCCGGTGAGGACGTCCGGGTCGAGGGAGCTCTCCACGATGTAGTCCTTGGCGACGGTCAGCGCCGACAGCACCTGGCTCTCCGAGAAGTGGTCGCTGCTCCGAACGGGTGGCAGCGTCACTCCCTCGGCCCCGGTCGCGAACCGCGCTGCGGGGCTGTTCTCGAACAGGTCGTCGGGGGCGCCGCCCGGGACCCGGCCGGTGGGTGCCAGCGGCAGTACATCGCTGCGCAGGGGCTCGGCGCCGGTCCGGACCGAGGAGGGGTAGGGGTTCCGGATGCCCATGTAGATGGCGGTGCCGAAGGCCAGCACGATCAGCGCCACCAGGACCAGCCCCTGCCGGGAGAAGCCCAGACCGGTCCGGCTCCGGCGCTCGGCGTGCGAACGCGCACGGACCGCGGCATGCTCCTCGTCCTCCATGCGCTCCTGCGCGGAGAACTCCTGGAGCCGCGCAGCCTTGATGAACGACTCGTCGAACACCAGGGATCGGTACTCGTCGTCGCCGTCGGGACCGCCGTCGGGCGTCCCGTCAGGAGGATCCACTCGCCCGGCCATAGCACCAGGGTAGGACCGACCGCGCGGACGTGAACGGCGTGGCTCCGGCCAACTTGCGGGACCCCACGGGGTGTGCTCCGGAGGGTCGAAGGGGCCCCGCGGTCCCGGATCGGCCGGGTGGACCAGGGGCTTCGAACGGCCCTCGCGACGGCGGGCGGGGCCGCCCCGTCAGCTGCCGGGCGGCTGCACGGCGGGGACGGGGGAGTCCGCGCCCGGACCGTCCCGGTCCACGCCCGTGGTGGCGGGCGGTGGACTCGGATCCTGCCGCTGGTCGGAGGTGCCCCGGTAGACGGCGGAGAAGGCGAGCGCCACCATCCCGATGCCCATCACCACGGCGAGCACCCAGGCGACCGGCCGCTGCCAGTCGCGGTGGCCGCGGTAGGAGCGCGGACCCTGGTGCGGCACCGGGCGGCGGTGGGCCCGGTATCCGAAGTCGGAGCCGTGCTCGTGGCCCGGCTCCGGTTCCGGCGGGCAGCCCTCGGGGCGCTCGTACTCCACCCGGTACTCGGAGCGGTCGAAGCGGCCTTCGTCGTCGTCCGGATCGTCGTCGAATTCGCCGTCGAAGGGGTCGTCCGACTCGGCGAACTCCTCGTGCGGAAGCTCGCCCTCGCCGCGCGGACAACCGAAGCCCTCCTCGGCGGCCCGGAAGGGCTCACTCTCCGCACGCGACCGGTCGGAGGCGAGTATCCGTTCGGCCGCGCTGGGTTCGTGGACCTCAGCGGCGCGTACGAAGTCCTCGTCGAGCACCACGGAGGCGAACTCGTCGTCCGCTGCCCCGCGGTCGCGGTACTCGGGCTCCTCGCCGTCCGGGAACGGCCCGCCCCCCACGTCGTCCGGCACGTCTCCCAGCGTAGACCTATGCGGTCAATTTGGGCAGGGTCGCCGGGAACCGGGCGGAAATTCGGTGCCGTTCAGCCGCGGACGTGCCCGTCCCCGGTGACGACGTACTTGGTGGAGGTGAGCTCGGGCAGGCCCATGGGGCCCCGCGCGTGCAGTTTCTGGGTGGAGATCCCGATCTCGGCGCCGAAGCCGAACTGGGCCCCGTCGGTGAACCGGGTGGAGGCGTTCACCATCACGGCGGCGGAGTCCACCAGCGCGGTGAAGCGGCGGGCGGCCGCGGTGTCGGCCGTGACGATCGCCTCGGTGTGCCCGGAGGACCAGGCGCGGATGTGCTCGACAGCGGCGTCCAGGGAGGGCACAACGGCCGCCGCGATGTCGTAGGACAGGTACTCGCTCGCCCAGTCCTCGTCGGTCGCCGGCAGCACCGGCAGCGCGGCGGCGTCGGCCGCCGTCTGCCAGGCGGTGTCGCCGTGGACGGTGACACCCGCCTCGGCGAGCGCCCCGAGGGCGCGCGGCAGGAAGACGTCGGCGATCCCGGCGTGCACCAGGACGGTCTCGGCGGCGTTGCAGACGCTGGGGCGCTGGGCCTTGGAGTTGACGAGGATCGCGAGCGCGGTGTCGAGGTCGGCACGCTCGTCGACGTAGACATGGCAGTTGCCGGTGCCGGTCTCGATGACGGGCACGGTCGACTGCTCCACCACGGTCTTGATCAACGAGGCGCCGCCGCGCGGGATCAGCACGTCCACCAGGCCCCGGGCGCGCATCAGCTCGGTGACGCTCTCCCGGCTCTCGCCCGGCACCAACTGCACGACATCGGCGGGGAGTCCGGCCTCGGCCACCGCGTCCCGGGCGACCGCGACCAGCGCCGAGTTCGAGGCGTGCGCGGAGGAGGAGCCGCGCAGCAGCACGGCGTTGCCGGACTTGAGGCAGAGCGCCGCGGCGTCCACGGTCACGTTGGGGCGGGCCTCGTAGATGATCCCGACCACGCCCAGCGGTACCCGCACCTGGCGCAGCTCCAGCCCGTTGGGCAGCGTCGAGCCGCGCTGCACCTGACCGACCGGGTCGGGCAGCGCGACGACGTCGCGCACATCGGAGGCGATGGCCGCGATCCGCTCCGGGGTGAGCGTGAGCCGGTCGACGACGGACTCCGCCGTGCCCGCGGCCCGCGCCTTGGCGACGTCGTCGGCGTTGGCGGCCACGATCTCCGGGGTGCGGGCCGTGAGCGCGTCGGCGATCGCCAGCAGTGCGCGGTCACGGGTGGTACGGGGGGCCGGGGCGAGGTCGGCCGCCGCTGCCCGCGCACGGCGGGCCGCCTGGCGGACGGGGGTGTCCGGGGTCTCGGATGCGCTCATGGCGCGCATCGTAGCCGGGGCGGGCGCGGGGCGGCGCGGGTGTCTCGGCTACGGCCGTCGGCCCGGCGCAGCGGCCTCGTACCGGGGTCAGAACGGGTGCACGCCCACCGTGCCGACGGGCGGCGGGCCGCAGCCCTCGGCGACGCGCCGGCGGTAGGTCTCGCGCCCGATCACCTCGAGTCCCACGATCTCCCAGGGTGGCAGCCCGGCCGAGGACCGGTGCTCGCCCCACAGCCGCAGCGCCACGGCGGCGGCGTCGTGCAGGTCCTGGGCCTCCTCCCAGTAGCGGATCTCGGCGTGGTCGTCGGCGTAGCGGCTGGTGAGCAGGAACGGGTGGTCGTGCGCGAGCCGTTCCAGCGCGCGCCGTACGTCGCCCGGCGGCGCCTCGCGGCCCGCGACGTTGAGCGTGACGTGCCAGAGCCGGGAGCCGACTCGTTCCTCGGGCTGGGGGGAGGGCGCCGTTCCGACGCCGGCCAGTCGTCCCACCGGTGGCCTCCTGGAGTGGTGCTGGTGCTGCCCTGGGTGTCTTCCGTGCGTGCTGCTGGTCTCGTTCCGTACTGCGGGCGGTACGCTGCGTGCACGTGCGGGTGCACGTGCTGCTCACACCGCCCGAGTCAAAGTTGACCAGTCCGAGGGCGCGCGCGGGACCGTTTTGCGGAAGGTGTCCGTGGAAAGGCTGGACTTTTTCCCGGCCGCCCGAATGTGCCGGCCGAATCCGAGCCGGCGGACAGCCCCGGTCAGCCGCGCAGCAGCACGAGGTCGTCCCGGTGCACGACCTCCCGCTCATAGGCCGGCCCCAGCTCGCGGGCCAGCTCGTGGGTGGTGCGGCCCAGCAGCCGCGGCAGCTCCCTCGCGTCGAAGTTGACCAGCCCGCGCGCGACGGCCCGCCCCCGGCCGTCACGCAGCTCGACCGGATCGCCCGCCGAGAAGTCGCCCTCCACCCCGGCGATCCCCGCGGGCAGCAGCGAGCTGCGGCGGTCCACGACGGCCCGTACGGCGCCCTCGTCCAGGGTGAGCGCCCCGGTGGGCGTGGAGGCGTGCGCGAGCCACAGCAGCCGCCCGGCGGCGCGCCGCCCGGTCGGATGGAAGTAGGTGCCGGTCTCCCGCCCGGCCAGCGCGTCGGCGGCGTGCACGGCGGAGGTGAGGACCACGGGCACGCCGGCGCCCGCCGCGATGCCGGCCGCCTCCACCTTGGTGGCCATCCCGCCGGTGCCCACCCCCGCGCTGCCCGCGCTGCCGATGTCGATGCCCTCCAGATCGGCCGGACCGCGCACCTGTGCGACCCGGCGGGTGCCGGGGGTGGTGGGGTTGCCGTCGTAGAGGCCGTCCACGTCCGAGAGCAGCACCAGCAGGTCGGCGCGGACGAGATGGGCGACGAGCGCGGCGAGCCGGTCGTTGTCGCCGAAGCGGATCTCGTCCGTGGCCACGGTGTCGTTCTCGTTGACGATCGGGACGGCTCCCATGGCCAGGAGCTGGTCCAGGGTGCGGTAGGCGTTCCGGTAGTGGGCCCGGCGGCTGGTGTCGTCCGAGGTCAGCAGCACTTGGCCGACCCGGCGGCCGTAGCGCGCGAAGGACGCCGTGTAGCGGGCCACCAGCAGCCCCTGGCCGACGCTCGCCGCGGCCTGCTGCCGGGCCAGGTCCCGGGGGCGCTTGGCCAGCCCCAGCGGCGCCAGTCCGGCCGCGATGGCGCCGGAGGAGACCAGCACCGTCTCGCGCGGGGCCTGGCCGGTCTCGGCGTGCTGGGCGCCGGTGTGCTTGGCGAGCACGTCGACGAGGGCGTCCACCCGGTCGGCGTCCAGGCCGCCCGCCGCGGTGGTCAGCGAGGAGGAGCCGACCTTGACGACCACGCGGCGCGCCTCCCGCACAGCCGTGCGGGAGCCCTGCCCGCTCTCCGTGACGTGCCCGGTCGGCCCCGGGGACTCCGCCGTGCCCGGTGTGCTCTCGGCGGCGCCCGCCGCGTGCCCTGTTCCGCTGTCTCGTGCCACGCCCGTACGTACCCCTCGCGCCTGTGCCGCCGCGGCGGGACGCGCGGCTCCACCGGGCGACGGGTGCGCCCGGTGGAGCCGTGACCCGCCGTGCTCTCGTGTGGCAATCTACGTCAGCGCCGGTCCGGGCCGCTCATCCGTTTCACCGACGGACGCGTGAGGATGGTTACGTTTGACCAGGTAAGCGCCCATCCTGCGGCGTCGAAGATTGTCACTTGGCCCACGGGCGTCATACCGTCAGGGGTCGACCTCGGGCACCGCCACCGGCCGCCCCCTTCGCAGACCCTCTATCTCCATGCCAGGAGCCCAGCCCGTGCCCTCTGCCGGACTCTCCACACGACGCGCCGTGCAGCTCGCGGCCCTGCTCGCGCTCGCGGTGTTCTACACCGTGCAGCTCGCGGGAGCGCTGCTGCCGAACGTGCCCGTCTTCGTCACCGCCTCGCTGGCGGGACTCGCCCTCGACCTGTACCTGACGCACCGGCAGCCGGGGCTGCTGGCGCTGCTGGGGAAGGTCCGTTTCGACGTCACCACGCGGCAGCTCCTCCGCGACATGCTGGTGATCATCGGCCTGGTCCGGATCCCGGAGGTGCCGCCGGACATAGAGCGCCCGCTCACCCTGCTGCTGCTGGCCTCCTACGCCGCGCACTTCCTCTGCCAGGCGGTGGCCCAGCTCGTGCGCCGTACCCGCACCCTGCCGGTCGTCACGCGCAACATCGACACCTCGTCGCTCAACCTCACCCACGCACCGTCCCGGCTGCTGGCCCGCCAGCCCAGCCGCAGGCTGCTGCGCTTCTCCATCCCCGGCACCCTGGGCCTCATGCTCAGCGCGAGCCTGGCGGTGGAGGAGTGGGGGCTCGTCGGCGTGGGCTGCACCCTGCTGCTCTCCCTGGGCAGCGCCTTCTACCTGGCCACCTGGCTGCTGCCGAAGAAGCGCTCCAGGGGCGAGCAGGAGGTGATGGCCTGGCTGGACGCGTGGCTGGCACGGTACAAGCCGACCACGGGGATGTACTTCTCGGGCGGGACGACGTCGGCGTACCAGGCGAACATGTGGCTCTCCACGGTGGCGGAGCTGGAGGGACGGCCGCTGATCGTGCTGCGTGAGCGGTTCATGGTGCAGAAGATCGACGCCACCGACGTCCCGATCGTCTGCATCCCCAAGGTCTCCCATCTGATGCACCTGGAGCACTCCACGCTCAAGGTGCTGCTGCACCCGGCCAACTCCGGCAAGACCTCCCAGGTCCTGCGGATCCCCACCCTCAAGCACGCCTTCATCAACCACGGCGAGTCCGACAAGCTCTCCTCCTGCAACCCCTACGCCAAGGCATACGACCAGGTGTGGGTCGCCGGGGAAGCCGCCCGCGAGCGTTACCGGCTCGCCGAGGTCGGCGTGGACGACAGGGACGTGGTCGAGGTCGGCCGCCCCCAGCTCACCCCCATCCGGCACGCCGACGAGCGCGCCGCCGCCCCCGAGGACGGGTACACCACGGTGCTGTACGCACCCACCTGGGAGGGCTGGGACGGCAACCCGGGCAACACCTCGGTGCGGCTGGCCGGCGAGAACATCGTCCGGGCGCTGCTGGCCGACCCGAAGGTGCGGCTGCTGTACAAGCCGCACCCGATGACCGGGTCTGTCGACCCGCGGGCCGGCGCCGCCGACCAGCGCATCCGCGCCCTGATCACCCAGGCGAACGCGGCCCGCAACGGCCCGCGGCGCGGCGCGGAGGCCGCGGCCGAGCTGGAGCGGCGCACCGCGGAGCTGGACCGGCTCTCCACCACGGCCTTCCGCGCCAGCGCGGACGAGATGGAGCGGATGAAGATCCAGGGCACGCCCGAGGACGGCAACGCCGAGCGGGTACGCGCGGCGACCGAGGCGTGGGAGGGGGCCTACTGGGCGTCCTTCCCCGAGTGGGAGCACCAGATCATCGACGGCCCGCGGCCGGGGATCTTCACCTGCTTCAACCAGGCCGACCTGCTCGTCTCGGACGTCTCCTCGGTGGTCTCGGACTACCTCACCAGCGAGAAGCCGTACGCGGTCGCCAACACCAGCGGGATGACCGAGGAGGAGTTCCGGGGCGCCTTCCCGACCGTGCGGGCCGGCACGGTGCTCAGCCCCGACGCGCAGCAGCTCCCGGCACTGCTGGAGTCGGTGCGCGTTCCGGAGAAGGACACCATGGCGCGGGCCCGCCGGGAGCTGAAGACCCACCTGCTGGGCCCCTCGGACCCGCCCTCGCTGGTCCGCTTCAACGCCGCCGCGCTGGAGCTGGCGGCCGAGGCCGAGGCCCGCAACGTGCGCGTCGCGCGGCGCACAGCCGAGATCCCCGGGCAGCGCGAGCTCCAGGAGGCCGCCGAGGAGGCCGAGTTGGAGGCGCCGGGCACCGCGGACCCGGAGGACGCGGTCTCGACCTGACTCACCGGCCGCCGGTGGCGCGCCGAGCCGGCTCGCGGGGCTGACCCCCGCGTCCGGCAACCGGGCATCCGGCGATCGCCACTCCTACGGGTGGCGCAGGCACAGCACCCCGGCGCACAGGAGCGCGGAACGGTGTGGGGCCCCGAGAGGAGTTCACCTCTCGGGGCCCTTTCGTCTGTCGATACCCCTCTCATCACATCAGCACCAGAAGCTGGCTCAATGCCCTGAAAGCGGCGACCGCACGTCCCTACGCTCACTGGCGGCCCGGCCCGCACCCGCCCGCACCGTCCGCCGGGCCCCACACCACCGGCCAGGAGGGGACGTACGTGACACACCCGAGAACCGCCGCAGCACCACTCGCCCTGCTCCTGTGCGCGGGGCTGCACCTCGCCGCCCCCTCCCCCGCGGCGGCCGCCCCGCCGGACACCGGACCGGTCTTCAACCAGCCCGACGGAACGGCCGCCCAGCAGCGGGCCATCCGCAGCGACCTGCTGGCCCGGATCAAGGCCGCGGCCCCCCGCTCCACCATCAAGGTCGCCCTGTACCACTTCTGGGACGCCGAGGTGGCACGCGCGCTGGCCGCGGCCCACACCGCGGCCGGGCGGCGCGTGCGGGTCCGGGTGCTGCTGGACGCATCCAGCGTGAGCGCGATGCCCTCCAGCACCTCCTACGGCATCCTCCGCAAGGCGCTGGGCACCGACCGGTCGAAGCGGTCCTTCGTCGCGCTCTGCCCCGAGGGGAAGTCCTGCCTGGGCGAGCCCGGCGCGGGCCCGTCCATCGCGCACAACAAGTTCTGGCTCTTCTCGCACACCGGCGGCTTACGGAACGTCGTCGTACAGACCTCCTCGAACCTGTCCACCGGCAGCTACACCAAGTTCTGGAACGACGCGCTGGTGGTGTCCCAGGCCCGCCTCCACGCGGCCTACAGCCGGTACTTCGACAAGGCTGCGGCCGCCGACTGGCGCGGCTGGCACTACACCCGCACCGCTGCCGGCCCGTACACGGGCTACTTCTTCCCCCGGCCGAACGGCGGGGACACCGTGCACGCCCTCCTCGACAACGTCACCTGCCGCTGGAGCGACGCCCGCGGCAGCCATCGCACCAGCGTCCGACTGGCCATGTTCAAGCTCACCCGGCAGGGCGTCGCCGACAAGCTCGCCGAACTGCAACGGCAGGGCTGCGCCGTGGACATCGTCTACGCCGAGAGCGACAGCGAGGACAGCACCGGCTCCCCCGGCACCTGGGAGGCGCTGCACGCGGCCGGCGGTCCTGCCGTGCGCTGCCTGCACCACGACGACGACGGGGACCCCGCGACCTCGCGGGAGGTCGTCCACTCCAAGACCCTGCTGATCTCCGGCCGCTACGCGGGCACGACCGGCGCACTGGTGTGGACCGGCAGCCACAACTACTCGGGCCCGGCCCTCACCAAGAACGACGAGACACTGCTGAAGGTCGACGATCCCGCGGTGCACGACGCCTACCTGCGCAGGTTCCTGCGGCTGCGGGCCGCGGCCCGCCCCGGGCTCGCCGACGACACCCCACGCTGCAAGGGCGTGAGCCCGCAGCCGGAGGACTGACGGCGCCGCACGCGGGGGCGGGGAGCCCGGCGGGATGCCGACCGCCCCCGAGCCCTGAGGTGGCCCCCTGCCGCGGCCGAACCCTCACTCGAAGGGGTCGAAGTCCTCGTAGGCGCCCAGGGCTTCGTCCCGCTCCGCCTCCCGGTCCCGGCGGCGCTGCGCGGCCGGGCGGGGCGCGTCCATCCGCTGGTCCTCGCCCCGGCGGCCGAGCATCTCGGCACCGGTGACCATGGTGGGCTCCCAGTCGAAGACCACGGCGTTCTCCTCGTCCCCGATCGCGACACCGTCGCCCTCGCGGGCTCCCGCCTTCCACAGTTCGTCCTCGACGCCGAGACGGGCGAGCCGGTCGGCGAGGTAGCCGACCGCCTCGTCGTTGTTGAAGTCGGTCTGCCGCACCCAGCGTTCGGGCTTCTCACCGCGCACCCGGAAGAAGCCGTCCTCGATCCGGGTCACCGTGAAGCCCGCGTCGTCGACGGCCTTGGGCCGGATGACGACCCGGGTGGACTCCTGCACCGGACGTGCCGCACGCGCCTGGTCCACCAGACCGGCCAGCGCGTACGACAGCTCCTTGAGCCCCTGCCGCGAGACCGCGGAGACCTCCAGGACGGGGAAGCCGCGCTCCTCCAGGTCGGGCCGGATGATGTCGGCCAGGTCCTTGCCCTCGGGGATGTCGGTCTTGTTGAGGACGACGACCCGCGGCCGGTCCTCCAGACCGCCGTAGCGGGCCAGCTCCGCCTCGATCACGTCCAGGTCGGAGACGGGGTCGCGGTCGGTCTCCAGCGTGGCGCAGTCCAGCACATGGACCAGCACGGAGCAGCGCTCGACGTGCCGGAGGAACTCCAGGCCGAGGCCCTTGCCCTCGCTGGCGCCCGGGATCAGTCCCGGCACGTCCGCGATGGTGAAGACCGATCCCCCGGCGGTGACCACACCGAGGTTGGGCACCAGCGTCGTGAAGGGGTAGTCGGCGATCTTCGGCTTGGCCGCGGAGAGCACCGAGATCAACGAGGACTTGCCCGCGCTGGGATAGCCGACCAGCGCGACGTCCGCGACCGTCTTCAGCTCCAGGACGACGTCCCGGGTCTCGCCGGGCTCGCCCAGCAGCGCGAACCCGGGCGCCTTGCGCCGGGCGGAGGCCAGCGCCGCGTTCCCGAGTCCGCCGCGGCCCGCCCGGCCCGCGACGAAGGTGGTGCCGGCGCCGACCATGTCGGCCAGCACCTCGCCGTGCCGGTCGAGGACGACGGTCCCGTCCGGCACCGGAAGCACCAGGTCCTTGCCGTCCTGCCCCGAGCGGTGCCCACCCTCGCCCGGCCGGCCGTTGGTGGCCTTGCGGTGCGGACTGTGGTGGTAGTCCAGCAGCGTGGTCACATCCGGGTCGACGACGAACACCACGTCACCGCCGCGGCCGCCGTTGCCGCCGTCGGGGCCGCCCAGCGGCTTGAACTTCTCCCGGTGCACGGAGGCGCAGCCGTGCCCACCGCTGCCCGCGGCGACATGCAGCTCGACGCGGTCCACGAAGGTGGTCATAGGGGGTGCCTCCAAGGCGTGCTCTGGGGTGGTGATGCCGCGGCTCCGTACGAGCCCCGTCACGTGGAACGCTGTCCGCGTCCCACGCCGTCCCGGTCCGAGGGTCTTCCGCCGATGGTCCCGGTCCGAACGCGCCGAGGGCGGACCCGCTTCCCGTGCGCAGACCGCGCGCACGGGAGATGGAGTCCGCCCTCGGTGTGGAGAGTGTGCCGTCCGGCTGCTTACTGAGCGGCCGGGACGACGTTCACGACCTTGCGGCCGCGGTGGGTGCCGAACTGCACCGCGCCCGCGTCCAGCGCGAACAGGGTGTCGTCGCCGCCGCGGCCGACGCCCGTGCCCGGGTGGAAGTGGGTGCCGCGCTGGCGGACCAGGATCTCACCCGCGTTGACGACCTGACCGCCGAAGCGCTTCACGCCGAGGTACTGCGGGTTGGAGTCGCGACCGTTCCGGGTGGACGATGCGCCCTTCTTGTGTGCCATCTCTCCTCAGTCCTTACTTCTTGGCCGGGGCGGGGATGTCGGTGACCTTCAGCGCGGTGTGGAGCTGGCGGTGACCGATGCGCTTCTTGTACCCGGTCTTGTTCTTGTACTTCTGGATCCGGATCTTGTCGCCCTTGTGGTGGTCCACCACCTCGGCCTGGACCTTCACGCCCGCCAGGACCCAGGGGTCGCTGGTGACCGCGTCACCGTCGACGACGAGCAGGGTCGAGAGCTCGACGCTGTCGCCGACCTTGCTCTCGGAAATACGGTCAACCTCGATGACGTCGCCCACAGAGACCTTCTGCTGGCGCCCGCCGGTGCGCACGATCGCGTACACGCGGAACTCTCTCTCGCTCGTGTCGGAACTCCTGACGCCAGCCGCCCGCCCGCGCGAGGGCGCGGAACTGATCCGGAAGGATTGAGCGGCCTCTCCCGGGAACCGGAAGGAACCGGGAGGGATGTGCTCAGGAGCAGCGCATCCTGGTCAGGACACGCCGATGGTCAAGGGTACCCCATACGGACCTGGAGGTCCGACGGCCTCCCCGGCCGCACCGGGCGGGGAGGGCCGCACCCTCCCCGCCCGGTGCGGGTCACTCCTCGGAGGCGGAGGCGGAGACCGAGGCCCCGCCTTCCTGCTCGGCCGCGGCCGTCCTCCTGGTGGCCGTCTTCTTGGCGGTCTTCTTGGCGGTCTTCTTCGCCGCCGCCTTGCCGGCCGTCTTCTCCGCCGACTTGGCGGGCTTCTCGGCCGCCTTCTCCGCCTTGTCCGCCGCCTTGTCCGCCGTCTTGGCCGCCGTCTTCTTCGCGGCGGTCTTCTTGGCCGCCGCCTTCTTCGCCGGGGCCTTCTTGGCCGCCTTCTTCGCGGCGGTCTTCTTCGCCGGAGCAGCGGCCTCCTCCTCCGGGGCGGTGGCGGTCACCGTGCGGGTCACCCGACGCCGCGGGCGGAGCGGAGCCGCATCCGTGACGACCTCACCGGCCGCCGGTGAGGGCTCGGCGGGGGCGGCGGCCGGTGCGGCCGCCTCGTCCGCTGCGACGACCAGCACGGCGGCCGTGTCGTCACCCGTACGGGGCGCACCGGCGGGCGCGCTCACCTTGCGCGTCGCCCGGCGGCGGGGCCGTGCTGCGGGCTCCGGCGCCGCTTCCGCAGCGGTGGCCGCCGCCGCGGCGGGCTCGGCCGCGGGCTCCGCCGGGGCCGGCGCGGGCTCGGCCGCCGGTTCCGGAGCTGCGGGCTCGACCACCTCGGCGGCCTCGGCGGGCTCGCCGCCGGTGCGAGGCGCACCCGCGGGGGCGCTCGCCTTCCGGCTGCCGCGCCGCCGTGTACGGCCCCCGCGTGCCGAGGCCGCGGCGGCCTCCGCCTCGGCGGCGCTGCTGAAGAGCTCCTCGTCCGGCACGAACTCGACCGGTACCGGCGCGGTGACGTCGGCGGCCTCGGCCGCCGCCTCCGAGGGCTCCACCGCGGCGGCCGCCGGAGCGGTGGCCGGCGAGGGCTCGGGCTGCGCTTCCGCGGCCTGCCGGTCGCCGGTCTTCGACTCGGCCCTGCCCTCCGCCTTGGCCTCGCCCTTGCTGTCGCCCTTCTTGCCCTTCTTGCCCTTCTTGCCGCCGCCACCGGTGACCGCGGTCTGGTCCAGGTGCACGATGACGCCGCGCCCGTTGCAGTGCACGCACTGCTCGGAGAAGGACTCCAGCAGCCCCTGGCCCACCCGCTTACGGGTCATCTGCACCAGGCCCAACGAGGTGACCTCCGCCACCTGGTGCTTGGTGCGGTCCCGGCCCAGGCACTCCAGCAGGCGGCGCAGCACCAGATCGCGGTTGGACTCCAGGACCATGTCGATGAAGTCGATCACGATGATGCCGCCGAGGTCCCGCAGCCGCAGCTGGCGCACGATCTCCTCGGCCGCCTCCAGGTTGTTCCTGGTGACCGTCTCCTCCAGGTTTCCGCCCTGGCCGGTGAACTTCCCGGTGTTGACGTCGACGACGATCATCGCCTCGGTCCGGTCGATCACCAGCGAGCCGCCGCTGGGCAGCCACACCTTGCGGTCCAGCGCCTTGGCGAGCTGCTCGTCGATGCGGTACGTGGCGAAGACGTCCACATCCGAGGTCCACTTCTGCAGCCGGTCGCTCAGATCGGGGGCCACGTGGGAGACATAGCCGTGGATGGTCTCCCACGCCTCGGCGCCGCTGACGATGACCTTGGAGAAGTCCTCGTTGAAGATGTCGCGCACCACGCGGACGGTCATGTCCGGCTCGCCGTAGAGCAGCGTGGGCGCGTTGCCCTTCTGGGACTTCTTGCGGATCTCCTCCCACTGGGCCTGCAGGCGCTCGACGTCGCGGCGCAGTTCGTCCTCGCTGGCACCCTCGGCCGCCGTACGGACGATCACACCGGCGCCCTCGGGGACGACCCGCTTGAGGATCTGCTTGAGCCGCGAGCGCTCGGTGTCGGGGAGCTTGCGGCTGATACCCGTCATGGAGCCCTCGGGCACGTAGACGAGATAGCGGCCCGGCAGCGAGACCTGGCTGGTCAACCGGGCGCCCTTGTGGCCGATCGGGTCCTTGGTGACCTGCACCAGCACCGACTGGCCCGACTTGAGCGCGGTCTCGATCCGGCGCGGGCCGTTCGCCATGCCCAGCGCCTCGAAGTTGACCTCGCCCGCGTACAGCACGGCGTTGCGGCCCTTGCCGATGTCGACGAACGCGGCCTCCATCGACGGCAGCACGTTCTGCACCTTGCCGAGGTAGACGTTGCCGACGTACGAGGTCGACTGCTCCTTGTTGACGAAGTGCTCGACCAGCACGTCGTCCTCGAGAACGGCGATCTGGGTGCGCTCACCGCTCTGCCGGACGACCATCTCCCGCTTGACGGCCTCGCGGCGGGCCAGGAACTCCGCCTCGGTGATGATCGGCACCCGGCGGCGGCCCTGCTCACGGCCCTCGCGGCGGCGCTGCTTCTTGGCCTCCAGCCGGGTGGAGCCCTTGATGGCCTGCACCTCGTCGGTCGGCTCGTCCTTCTTCTTGCGCGGCTCGCGGACCTTGACGACGGTGCGCTCGGGGTCGTCCTGGGTGGCGGGTTCGTTCCCGGCGCCGTCCGCGTCCCCGGACCGGCGACGGCGCCGGCGCCGGCGCCGCGAGCTGCTGCTGGAGCCGCCCGAGGAGGCGGCCTCGCCCTCGTCGCCTTCGGCGCCCTCGGCGGCTTCCGCACCGGCCGGCTCGGCGGCCGCGGACTCCCCCGCGGCCCCGGAGCGGTCCTCCCGCTCCTCGCCCTCGGTACCCTCGGCCTGCTCCGCGCCCTCGCCCCGGCGCCGACGGCGACCGCCCCTGCGGCGGCGGCGCGCGGGACGCTCCTCGCCCCGGGCGCCCTCCTGCTCCTCCTCCTCGGCGCTCCCGGACTCCTCGGACTGCTGGTCGGCAGCCGCGCGGTCCTGCTCGTCCCGGGCCGCGGTCTGCTGCTCACCGGACTCCGCACGGCGGCGCCGGCGACGGGCGGGCTGCGTCTCCTCCCGGTCCGCGCTCTCGGCCTCCGGCTCCTCCTCCGACCGGGCCTCAGCACGGCGCTCCGCCTCGGCGGCCGCGGCGGCGGACTGCGGGGTCTGGAAGGCGGGCTCGGTGAAGACGGGGGGCTGGAACATCGCCATCGGCGGTGCGGCCCGCTTCCGGCGGCCCGCACGAGCCTCGGACTTCTCCGCGGTCTTCTCGGCGTCCTGGGTCTTCTCGGCGCCCTGGGACTTCTCGGAGGCCCGGGAGGCGGTGGGCTCCTCCTGCGGCGCCTCGGCGGCCTTGGCCGCCTTGCTCTTGCGGCTCGTCCTGGCGGGCTTGCCGCCCTCAGCCGACCGGTCGGCTCCGGCGCCGTCCGACTCGGCCGCCCCGGCGGCGCCCTGCTCCGCCTCGGCGGCGGGGGCGGAACCGGCCCGCGTCGCCCGGCGCCGCGTACGCCCGGCGGGCGCGGACTCGGCCGGGGTCTCGGCGGGGGTCTCGGCAACCGGCTCCGCGGTGGTCCCGCTCCGCGGCTCGGCCCCGGCCTCGGGGGCCGCGGCCTTGCGGGTGCTCGCGCGGCGGCGGCTGCGCGGCTTGGACTCGGGCGCTTCCGCCCCGGCCGCGCCGGAGTCGTCCGCTCCGGCGCTCCCTGCGGGCGCTGCCGGCTCCGCACTCCCGGCGCTCTCCGCGGACTCGGCCGCTGCCCTCGTCTCCCGGCTGCTCCGGCGGCGGGTGGCCGCGGGCTTCTCCTGCTCGGCCGCCTCGGCGCCCTCGGCCGTCCGGCGGCTGGTGGCCCGGCGGCGCGTGCGGGGCTTCGGCTCCTCGGCGTCAGCGGACCCCTCGGCCCCGGCGGCGGCCGCGGGGGGCTCGGATTCGGACCCGGCTGCCGTGGCGGGCGGACCGGCGGGCGCGGTGGCCTTGCGGGTGGCGCGGCGGCGGCCTGAGGCCTTCGGCGACTCGGTACCGACCTCGACAGTGCCGCCCGCGGTCTCCGGCGGCGCGGCGGGTGCGAGCTGCTCGGCGGCCTCCGGCTGTGCGGCGGGCTCGGCCGGGGCCGGTGCACCGGCGGGGGCGGTGGCCTTACGGGTGGCGCGGCGACGCGGCCGGGCGGCCGGGGCGTCGCCGGTGTCGTCCCGGGGTCCGGTGTTCTGCGAACCGTCGGCGGCGCTGTCCCGCACGGGCGACGGCTGGGCCCCGGCGTCGGCGGCGGGCGGGCCCGCGGGCCGGCTCGCGGCACGGCGGCGGCGCGGCGGCAGCGTGTCGCTAGGGGTGCTGAGGGCGCCACCGGCGGTCTCGGGTGCCCCGGCGGTTCCGCCGCCGACGGTGCTTTCGCGGTCGGCGACCGATCCGCCGGAGGGGCCGACGGCACCGGGCACGGTGGCTTCGGAGGCTTCCGCGGAGGCGGCGGCTCCGGCTGCGGGCGCCGCGGATTCGTTGGATTCAGTTGGTTCAAGCATGCGGGCGGTTCTCCCGTCACGCTCCCGGGCGCCGCGCTCGTGGGGTCCGGGGCGGCTCACCCTGGGGTGGGCCGCTCTCCGGGGGCGCGGGCGCCGCACGGGAGCTGTCGTGTCACTCGCCGGTTCCGGCCTTTGTCCGGCCCGGCTACGGCGAAAGTCTGCTGGTCTGTGCGTTCGCCTGCCGTACGGCTGCCCGGGTGGCTCCCTGGCGTGCCTCGATCGGCGGCGACGCGGCTTCGGCGGCTGCCCTACGCGGTGCCGCCCGGCACCGTCGCGGCGCTGGAAACCCCTGAGCCGATGGGCTCCGGAAGCGCGTCGCGGTCAGGTGCGAACGGGTCGGTCACCGAGCCGGTCTCCTCATCGAGCGGCCCCTGCGCCAGCCTGGTCACCGCTGCGGGGACCGGCGGCGCCAGGTCGGCCGTAGCGCGGAGACCGGACAGGACGTCGTCGGGTCGTACGGCAGGTGTCACGTGTCGTACTACCAGGCGCAGTATCGCACAGGCCCCCTCTCCCGGCCTATCGGTGCCGGTGGAGGTGTCAGCGCCGGCGGGCTGCGCGGTGGCGGTCAGCGAGCGTACGGCGGCCCGGGCGTCGAAGGAGCGGACGCCCTTCTTGGTCTGCCGCTGCACCTCGACGGTCTCCGCGGCCAGGAAGGCCGCCACCGCCTGCTGCGCCTGCGCCGGGGAGACACCGTCGAGCCGCATCTCCCACACGGAGGCCTGCAGCCGGTCGCTGAAGTCGGAGCCGTGCGCCTCGACCACGTCGACGAGGTCCAGACCGTCGGGCATGCACGCGTCGAGCTGGGCGCGCAGCTCCTCGGGGGCCCGAGGCCGGACGAGGCCGATCTCCAGGTACTCGGCCTCGCTGCCGGTGCCGGTGGGGGCGGCGTTCGCGTAGCTGACCTTGGGGTGCGGGGTGAAACCGGCGGAGTACGCCATGGGTACCTCGGCGCGACGCAGGGCCCGCTCGAAGGCGCGCTGGAAGTCGCGGTGGCTGGTGAACCGAAGGCGGCCCCGCTTCGTGTAGCGCAGGCGGAGGCGCTGCACGGCAGGTGCGGGCGGCGGGCCTTCGGGCTGTCGCTTGCCCAGTGGTTCTCTCCTCGGTGCCGGGCGTCGCGCGAGGCGCGGCCGCCCTCGTCTGACGGATGTGTCTGTGCGTCGGGTACGGAGGTGGAAGTCCGCACGCACCGCCGCGGTGGCGCCCCCGGACGGCGGGGTCACCGCCCGCGGCCACCGGGCGCGTCCGGCGGCCGGGCCCGGGGAGCTTCGCCCGGGCCGCCGCCCCGGAGGCCCGGGTCCGTGCGGATGATCCTGTTGCCCAGGGTACGCGGCGGCCCCGCCGCCACGGCCGCCGCTCCGTCGAACGGGGCCTCTCGGGCGGGTGCGGCGGGCGCGTGCCCGGTCCGGACGGCGGATGCACGGTCTCCGGCCCGCCCGGGGCGGACCGGAGTGCAGCCGGGCTACCGCACCACGGTCAGCGGCAGCAGCTTCTTGCCCTTCGGGCCGATCTGGATTTCCGTGTCCATCTGAGGACACAAAGACACGGACTCAAGGTATTGTCCGGCGACGTGAAGACGTACGACGTAGAGACCGAGTGGACCGCCTCAGACCTGACCCTGCTGGAGGAGCTGAAGAGGGCGGAGGCCCTGCTCCCCGAGGGCGCTCCCCGGGCCCTGCTCTCCATCCGCCTGTCTGTGCTGACGCACGACACTACGTCGCCAGTGAGACAGGAGCTCGATCTCCGCATGTTGGCGAGAGACAAGGGATACCGCGTCGTCGGTGTCGCTTCGGATCTCAACGTGTCGGCAACGAAGGTCCCGCCGTGGAAGCGGAAGTCTCTCGGCGCGTGGCTCAACAACCGAGTCCCCGAGTTCGACGCTCTCCTCTTCTGGAAGCTCGATCGCTTCATCCGGCGCATGACGGATCTCTCGACCATGATCGAGTGGTGCGAGCGGTACGGGAAGAACCTGCTCTCGAAGAACGACGCGATCGACCTCGGTACGCCTGCTGGCCGGATCATGGTCACGCTCATCGGTGGTATCGCTGAGATCGAGGCAGCGAACACGTCGACCCGCGTGACGTCACTGTGGGACTACACACGGACTCAGGACGCATGGCTTGTCGGTAAGCCTGCGTACGGCTACGTCACGACCAGGATCAACGGAAAGCCTGCCCTCGCCATCGAGCCCGACGCGCACAAGGCGCTGCACTGGGCTCGCCGCATGGCTCTGCGAGGAGTGTCCGCCCGTCGCATGGTTCTGTGCATCGTCCGCTCTGGACTCATGACCGCCGGGCTCACCCCGTCAACTCTGCTCCGTCGCCTTCGAAACCCGGCGCTCATGGGGTACCGGGTCGAAGAGAACAAGCAGGGCGGGAAGCGGCGGAGCAGGACCGTCCTCGGCAACGACGGCAAGCCGATACGGGTCGCTCCCCCGATCGTCACCGAGGAGGAGTTCGAGAGCCTTCAAGCGGCGCTCGACCGCCGAAGCAAGAATCAGCCTGCCCGGCAGGCAGGCGGAGCTACGCAGTTCCTTGGTGTGCTGATCTGCGTCGACTGCTCAACCAACATGACCGCGCAGAAGACGAGCCACAAGGGGCGGGACTACACCTACTTGCGGTGCGGCGAGTGCAGGAGCGGAGGGCTCGGCGCTCCGAACCCGCAGGGCGTGTACAACGTGCTGGTGAGCGATGTCCTCCGAGTCCTCGGGGACTTCCCCGTGCAGGTCCGTGAGTACGCGCGAGGAGCCGAAGCCCGCGCCGAGGTGAAGCGTCTCGAAGAGGCCATCGCCTACTACATGACCGAACTCGAACCGGGAGGCCGCTATACGAAGACGCAGTTCACGCGGGAGCAGGCGGAGAAGGCGCTCGACAAGCTCACGGACGAACTGAACGCCATCGACCCCGAGACCACACAGGACCGGTGGGCCCTCGTCCACAACGGGAAGACGTTCCGCGAAGTGTGGGAAGAGGGCGGCATGGAGGCCATGGCGGAGGACCTGCGCCGAGTCGGCATCACGTGCGAGGTGACCCGGACAAAGGTCAAGGGAGTGCGCGCTCCGTCCGTGCACCTGCGGTTGAAGATCCCTCGCGACGTACGCGAGCGTCTCGTCATCAAGAGCGACGACTTCGCCGCCAAGCTCTGACCGAGCCCCCCGCCTTGGCTCGCCTGCTGTGACGCGCAGAGCAGGCCGCCCTGGCCGAGGCTGGCGTGCAATGCTGGGCCGATAAGGGCTACCGGGACGCCGGTGGCACTATCCGGCTGCCCCACTGGGGCTGCTGGGAGACGCTCTCCGCAGGTCAGCAGGCTGTCAACCGCTCCCACGCGAAGATCCGCGCGCTCGTCGAGCAGGCCATGGCCACCCTCAAGACCTGGCGGCTCCTGGGCAAGCTGCGATGCTCCACCACCCGCATCACCAGCCTCGTCCAAGCGATCCTCACCCTGCACCTGATCAGCTCAAACTGAGGTTGGCAAACGCTCAGTGTCCCGATCGATGCTTCCGACCTGCGGGCAGCGGGCAGCGGGCAGCGGGGTCAAGATCTTCGGCTTTCCAGAACGGGAAAGCCGTTCATCTGTGCGGGAACCGCATCCCACCACCGAGCGAGAGGCGCCGGACTGTCACTGTCCGAACGCCTCTCATCGATCACACCCACTCGACCGAAGAGACGATGCTCTCGGCTCGCCGGGGAGCGGGCAGCGGCGTGCGCCGCACCTTACGGGGCGCCTGCTCGCGCCCCTTCGCGCCGAGCGAGCGAAGCATCTCGGCACGCTCCACCTCGGTCAGACCAGCGAGTGTCTCAGCCACCTGCCGGACCGTATCGCCGCTGGTCACGAAGACTTCTTGACCGTCAGCGGAAGCAGCTTCTTACCGCTGTCGCTCAGTTGTGGCCATGTATCGAATTGAGGACACACGCCGCAGTCGAAGCAGGGGTCCCAGCGGCAGTCCGGGACCTCGGTCTCGTCGAGGGCGTCCTGCCAGTCCTCCCAGAGCCAGTCCTTGTCCAGGCCGGAGTCGAGGTGGTCCCAGGGGAGCACCTCCTCGTAGGAGCGCTCGCGGGTGGTGTACCAGTCGACGTCGACGTCCGCGCCACGCAGTGCCTCGGCGGCCGACTCCATCCACAGGTCGTAGGAGAAGTACTCGCGCCAGCCGTCGAACCGGCCGCCGCGCTCGTAGACCTCGCGGATCACCGCACCGAGGCGGCGGTCGCCGCGGGAGAGCAGGCCCTCGACGATGCCCGGCTTGCCGTCGTGGTAGCGGAAGCCGATGGAGCGGCCGTACTTCTTGTCCCCGCGGATCGCGTCGCGCAGCTTGGCCAGCCGCGCGTCGGTCTCCTCCGGCGAGAGCTGCGGCGCCCACTGGAAGGGGGTGTGCGGCTTGGGGACGAAGCCGCCGATGGAGACGGTGCAGCGGATGTCGTTGGAGCCGGCGACCTCGCGGCCCTTGGCGATGACGCGGGTGGCCATGTCGGCGATCTGCAGGACGTCCTCGTCGGTCTCGGTGGGCAGTCCGCACATGAAGTAGAGCTTCACCTGGCGCCAGCCGTTGCCGTAGGCGGTGGCGACCGTGCGGATCAGATCCTCCTCGGAGACCATCTTGTTGATGACCTTGCGGATGCGCTCGCTGCCACCCTCGGGGGCGAAGGTGAGGCCGGAGCGGCGGCCGTTGCGGGTCAGCTCGTTGGCCAGGTCGATGTTGAAGGCGTCGACGCGGGTGGAGGGCAGGGACAGACCGACCTTGTCCTCCTCGTACCGGTCGGCGAGGCCCTTGGCGACGTCACCGATCTCGCTGTGGTCGGCCGAGGAGAGGGAGAGCAGTCCCACCTCCTCGAATCCGGTGTTCTTGAGGCCCTTGTCGACCATCTCGCCGATGCCGGTGATGGAGCGCTCCCGGACCGGCCGGGTGATCATGCCCGCCTGGCAGAAGCGGCAGCCGCGGGTGCAGCCGCGGAAGATCTCCACCGACATCCGCTCGTGGACGGTCTCCGCGAGCGGGACCAGCGGCTGCTTGGGGTAGGGCCACTCGTCCAGGTCCATCACGGTGTGCTTGCTCACCCGCCACGGGACGCCGGAGCGGTTCGGCACGACGCGGGAGATCCGGCCGTCGGCCAGGTACTCGACGTCGTAGAAGCGCGGCACGTACACCCCGCCGGTCTTCGCGAGCCGCAGCAGCAGCTCGTCCCGTCCGCCGGGGCGCCCCTCGGCCTTCCAGGCCCGGATGATCTCGGTGACCTCCAGCACGGCCTGCTCGCCGTCACCGATCACCGCGACGTCCAGGAAGTCGGCGACGGGCTCCGGGTTGAACGCGGCGTGGCCGCCCGCCATCACGATCGGGTGATCCTCGGTGCGGTCCCGGGCGTGGAGCGGGATGCCGGAGAGGTCGAGGGCGGTCAGCAGGTTGGTGTAGCCCAACTCGGTGGAGAAGGAGACGCCGAGCACGTCGAAGGCGCCGACCGGGCGGTGCGCGTCGACGGTGAACTGCGGGACGTCGTGCTCCCGCATCAGCTTCTCCAGGTCGGGCCAGACGCTGTAGGTGCGCTCGGCCAGCACACCCTCACGCTCGTTGAGCACCTCGTAGAGGATCATGACGCCCTGGTTGGGCAGACCCACCTCGTAGGCGTCCGGATACATCAGCGCCCAGCGGACGTCCGTCGCGTCCCAGTCCTTGACGGTGGAGTTCAGCTCGCCGCCCACGTACTGGATCGGCTTCTGGACGTGCGGGAGGAGGGCCTCTAGCTGGGGGAAGACCGACTCGACGGGCATCTGGGGCGCGCTTTCGTACGGAGGACAGGGCCAGTCGTCCAGAGTAACGGTTGGCTCGGCCCGCCCCGATGGCCGTGCGCCCGCACCGCTGTGCGCGGCCGCCGGGAGGGGCGGCGCACAGCGGCGCGGGCGGGGTTCCGGCGCGCGGCGGGACCGCGGCTACGCCGCTATCGGGCGCTGGGTTCGGATCGACTGGAGCAGTCCGACCGCGATCCAGACCGCGAACATGGAGGTGCCGCCGTAGGAGACGAAGGGCAGCGGCAGGCCGGCCACCGGCATGATGCCGAGCGTCATGCCGATGTTCTCGAACGCCTGGAAGGCGAACCAGGCGATCACGCCCGCGGCGACGATGGTGCTGTAGAGCTCGGTGGACTCCCGGGCGATCCGGCAGGCGCGCCAGATGAGCACGCCCAGCAGCACGAGGATCAGCCCGCCGCCCACGAAGCCCAGTTCCTCGCCCGCGACGGTGAAGACGAAGTCCGTCTGCTGCTCGGGGACGAACTGGCCGGTGGTCTGGGTGCCCTCGAAGAGGCCCTTGCCGGTGAGGCCGCCGGAGCCGATGGCGATGCGGGCCTGGTTGGTGTTGTAGCCCACGCCCGCCGGGTCGAGCGCCGGATTGGCGAACGCCGCGAACCGGTTGATCTGGTACTCGTCCAGCAGGCCGAGCGTCCACACCAGCACCGCTCCCCCGGCCCCGGCCAGGCACAGTCCGATGACCCAGCGGTTGGAGGCGCCGGAGGCGAGCAGGACCGCGAGCACGATGACGACGAGCACCATCACCGAGCCGAGGTCCGGCATGGCCAGGATGACCGCGATCGGCAGGGCCGCCATGCCGAGCGCGTGCAGCACGGTGCGGTGGTCGGGGTGGTCCTGGTCGCCCGCGTCGACCTTGGCGGCCAGCAGCATGGCCATTCCGAGGATCACCGTGATCTTGATGAACTCGGCGGGCTGGACGGTGAAGCCGCCGCCGAGGTTCAGCCAGGCGCGCGATCCGTTGATGGTGGCGCCGAGCGGGGTCAGGACGCAGAGCGCGAGCAGCACGGTGAGGCCGTAGAGCACGGGGACGGCGCTGCGGAGTCTGCGGTGGCCGAGCCAGACCGTGCCGGCCATCAGCGCGACGCCGATGCCCAGGCTGATGACGTGCCGGACCAGGAAGTACTGCGGGTCGCCCTGGTTGAGCTCGGTGCGGTTGCGGGTGGCGGAGTAGACCAGCAGCGAACCGATGATCGCGAGGGCGGCACCGGAGAACAGGATGATCCAGTCCATCCGCCATACGACGGAGTCCCGTGCGGTCAGCCGGTCCCAGGCGGAGCGGCGGCGCGGCCCGTAGCCGCCGAGTGCGAACGTCCGGCTGGTCATGGGCGGCCACCTCCGGCGGACTCGCGGGTGGCGCCGGCCTGCTGGGCGCCGTCCCGGCGGCGCTGCTGCTGCTCGCCCTCGTTGCGTGCGGCCTCGCCCTCGCGTCGGGTCTCGGGTGTCTCGCCCGGCGGTGCGGTGGAGGGGCCCTGGCCGGACGGCGAGGCGGAGGGGCTCTTCGACGGGTCGTCGGCGGGCCGCTTGTCGCGCTGGGCGACGATGGCGCCGTCCTTGTCGATCTTCGGCAGCTTGGTCTGCGGCTTGGGCAGCAGGGCCTTCTTCTTGTCGATGCCGCCGTCGGAGCCGACGCCGTACATGGCGTTGTAGATCTCGCGGACGGCGGGGCCGGAGGCGCCGGAGCCGGTGCCGCCCTGGGAGATGGTCATGACGACGGTGAAGTCGTCGGTGTAGGTGGCCAGCCAGGAGGTGGTCTGCTTGCCTGCGACCTCGGCGGTACCGGTCTTGGCCCGGATCTTGATCTTGTTCTGCGGCCAGCCGGCCTCGCCGAACCGCCAGGCCGCCGTGCCGTGGGTGGCGACGCCCTGCAGGCCCTTGTCGATCTTGCCGAGGGTCTTGTCGCTCACCGGCAGCTTGCCGTGCGCCTGCGGCTCGATCTTCTTGACGGACTTGCCGTCGGGGCTGACGACGGCTTTGCCGATGGTGGGGTCGTGCAGGGTGCCGCCGTTGCCGAGCGCCGCGTAGATCGTGGCCATCTGGATGGGGGTGACCAGGGTGTCGCCCTGGCCGATGGAGTAGTTGACGCTGTCACCGGCGCGCATCTTCATGCCGGAGACGCAGTTCTCCTTGGCGATCTTCTCGGCGTAGCTGGGGTCGTCGCCGGCGTTGTCGGCCTGCTTGCACCAGGCGTCCTTGTTGGCCTTCCAGTAGTCCTTCTTCCACTGTCGGTCCGGGACGCGGCCCTCGACCTCGTTGGGGATGTCGATGCCGGTCTTCTCGCCGAGGCCGAACTGGTGGGCGGTCTTGTAGAACCAGTCCTTCGCGCCCTTCTTGGGCAGGTTCCCGCCGTCCTTCTTCCACTCCTTGTAGGCGAGGCGGTAGAAGACGGTGTCGCAGGAGACCTCCAGGGCGCGTCCGAGGTTGATGCCGCCGAAGCTCTCCGATTCGTAGTTCTTGAAGACCTGGCCGCCCACCTCGAAGTCCGAGGAGCAGTTGTAGCGGCCGTCGAACGGGTAGCCGGCCTTGACGGCCGCGGAGGTGGAGATGACCTTGAAGATGGAGCCCGGCGCCGCCAGGCCCTGGATCGCGCGGTTGAGCAGCGGGTAGTTGGACTTCTTCCCGGTGAGCTTCGCGTACTCCTTGCCGGAGATCCCGCCGACCCAGGCGTTGGGGTCGTACTCGGGGTTGGAGGCCATGGAGACGACCCGCCCCGTCTTGTTCTCCATCACCACGACGGCACCCGCGTCGGCCTTGTAGTTGCGGCCGGTGTTCTCGTCGAACTTCTTGCGGGCGTCCTTCATCGCCTTGTCCAACTGCTTCTCGGCCACGGCCTGGAGCCGCGAGTCGATCGAGGTGATCAGGTTCGAGCCGGGGCGGGCCTTGTCCCGTTCGGCCTCGCCCATCACGCGTCCGAGGTTGTCCACCTCGTAGCGGGTGACGCCCGAGGAACCGCGCAGTTCGCTGTCGTAGGCCCGCTCCAGGCCGTTACGGCCGACCTCGTCGGAGGCCAGGAACGGCGAGTCGGTGTCCTTGGCCTCCTCGATCTCCTCGTCGGTGACCGGCGAGAGGTAGCCGAGCACCTGCGAGGTGTCGGCGCCGTGCGGGGCCGGGTAGCGGCGGACGGCCGCCGGCTCGGCGGTGATCCCGGGGAAGTCCTCGGAGCGCTCCCGGATCTGCAGAGCCTGCTTGGGCTCGGCGTCGTCGGTGACCGGGATCGGCTGGTAGGGGGAGCCGTTCCAGCACGGCTGCGGAGTCTCCGCGTTGCACAGCCGCACCTTCTCCTCGACCGTCTTGGGCGACATGCCCAGGACCTTGGCGAGCCGTTCCAGGACGGCCTTGCCGTCGTCGTCCTGCTTCATCAGCTCGGTGCGGGATGCCGAGACCACCAGGCGGGTCTCGTTGTCGGCGATCGGCACGCCCCGCGCGTCCAGGATCGAGCCGCGGGTGGCGGGTTCGACGACCTGCTGGACGTGGTTGCCCTTGGCCTCCTTCTGGTATTCGTCGCCGTTGCGGATCTGGAGATACCACAGCCGGCCGCCCAGCGTCAGCAGCAGCGACAGCACCAGGATCTGAATGGCGACCAGCCGGATGGTGACGCGGGAGGAGCGGCCGGTCTCGGGAATGTTGGTCACGGCGCGCAACGCCTCCTCGAAGGGCGGTGGTCGGGCCGGGGGGCGTGGCCGGCGGGCGGGGGGCGGAGAAGGGTACGGGTGCGCCTCACAGCCGCTTGACCCCCTTGATCTTCCCGGTCCTGCCGCGGCCACCGAGGTTCACGGCCTTGTTGCGCGAGGTCCGCTTGCCGGTCTTGAGCCCCTTGCCGCCCTTGCCGAAGACGCTGCCGCTGCCGCTCTTGCCGAACACGCCGCCGCCGAGCCGGGCGTCCAGGCTCCCGCCGGAGGTGAGCCAGCCGTAGGCGCGCATCCCGCCGTCCGCGCTGCCGCCGCCGGGTTCGGCCCCGACCGGGTCCTTCTCGCCGCGCCGCGCCAGGGACATGATCAGCGGGACCACGAACGGCGCCAGCAGCAGGTCGTAGAGGGTCGCGGTGAGCAGCATTCCGCCGAGCCCGTCGGGGCGGGCCACGGTGTCCCCCACCAGGGCGCCGACCCCGGCGTACAGCAGGGTGGAGCCGATGGCGGCGGAGGCGACGACGAGCATCGGCACGGTGGCCGAGCGGTGTTGTCCGCCCTCCGGCTTGGTCAGCCCGGCGGCGTAGCCGATCAGGCAGAGCACCAGCGCGTAGCGGCCCACGGCATGGTCGGCGGGTGGGGCGATGTCTGCCAGCAGCCCGGCGGCGAAGCCCACCAGGGCGCCGGCGGTGTGGCCGTAGACCAGTGCGAGGCCCAGGACGACGAGCAGCAGCAGATCGGGCACGGCGCCGGGAAGCTGGAGTCTGGCCAGCACGGTGACCTGCAGCATCAGGGCGACGACCACGAGAGCGGCCGAGAGCAGCATCCGGTTGAGGAGGTGCACGGGGATCAGCTCCTGGGCGAGGAGGTGGCGCCGGGCGTCTTGGTGACGGTCACCGTGGGGGCGGGCTTGGGCTTCGGGGGCTTCTTGGACTTGAGGACCTCGTTGCGCGGGTCCTTGCGCGGCGGCTTGACGACGATGCCGACCACGTCCAGTCGGGTGAAGCCCACGTAGGGCCGCACCTGTACCGTCCGGGTGAGGTCGCCCTGGTGCCGGTTGATCTTGGTGACCTCGCCGACCGGCACGCCGGGGACGAACGGCTTGTCGTCGCTGGAGCCGAAGGTGACCAGCCGGTCGCCCTTCTTCACCTTGGCCTTGCCGTTGAGGAGCTGGACGGAGAGTGCGTTGCCGCCGCGCCCGGTGGCGAAGCCCAGCTCGTTGCTCTTCTCCATCCGGGTGCCGACGGTGAAGTCGGGGTCGTTGGCCAGCAGCACGGTGGAGGTGGAGGGCCCGACCGTGGTCAGCCGGCCGACCAGTCCGTCGCCGTTCAGCACGGTCATGTCGCGGCGCAGCCCGTCCTCCCGGCCCGCGTCGATGGTGACGGTCCAGGAGAATCCCTGGGCCGCGCCGATCGCGACGACCTGGGCGCCCTTGACGCCGTAGCCGCCCGCCCCGGCGGTCTTGAGGAGCTTGTCCAGTTCCTTGGCCCGGGCCCGGTTGCGGTCGCTGGAGCCGAGCTTCTGCCGCAGCGCCGCGTTCTCCTGCTCCAGTCGGCTGAGTCTGTCGTGGCGGGCACCCGAGTCGCGGACGGCTGCGACAGCGTTGCCGACGGGGTCGACGGCCGAGGCCATACCGTTCTCTACCGGGCCAAGGACGGAGGCGGCGGACCGCCGCGCTCCGTCGAGCGGAGACTGCTCGCCCCCTCTGAGGTCCACCGTGATCAGTGCGAACGCGATGGCGATCAGCAGGACGAGCAGCAGCCGGCTTTCTCGTGTGTCCCTCACGTGCGGCGGCCGTGCCTTTCTGTGGGGCAGCCCCGCCTGGACGGGGTGCATGGCGGGGGCCGCCACTGCGTTCGAACGACCCGCCGCGTGAACGGTCAGTTGGTGCGCACCGGCGCGTGCCCGGGGCTCAGCGGCGCGGCTGCGCGTCGAGCACCTGCTGGAGCGCCTCGAACTCCTCGACGCACTTGCCGGAGCCGAGCGCGACCGAGTCCAGCGGGTCCTCGGCGATGTGGATCGGCATCCCCGTCTCCCGGCGGAGCCGCTCGTCCAGACCGCGCAGCAGCGCGCCGCCCCCGGTGAGCACGATGCCGCGGTCCATCACGTCGCCGGACAGCTCCGGCGGGCACTTGTCGAGGGTGGTCTTGACCGCGTCGACGATCGCGTTGACCGGCTCCTCGATGGCCCGGCGGACCTCGGCCGCGGAGATCACCACAGTCTTGGGGAGCCCGCTGACCAGGTCGCGGCCGCGGATCTCGGTGTGCTCGTCCTTGTCGAGGTCGTGCGCCGAGCCGATGGTGATCTTGATGCTCTCGGCGGTGCGTTCGCCGAGGAGGAGACTGTACTCCTTCTTGATGTGCTGGATGATCGCGTTGTCCAGCTCGTCACCCGCCACTCGGATGGACTGCGCGGTGACGATGCCGCCGAGCGAGATCACGGCGACCTCGGTGGTGCCGCCGCCGATGTCCACCACCATGTTGCCGGTCGCCTCGTGGACGGGCAGCCCGGAGCCGATCGCCGCGGCCATCGGCTCCTCGATGATGTGCACCTGGCGGGCACCCGCCTGGGTGGACGCCTCGATGACGGCGCGGCGCTCGACTCCGGTGATACCGGAGGGAACGCACACCACCACGCGGGGCCGGGCGAGATAGCGGCGCTTGTGGATCTTCAGAATGAAGTAGCGGAGCATCCGCTCGGTGATCTCGAAGTCGGCGATCACGCCGTCCTTCAGGGGCCTGACGGCCACGATGTTGCCAGGGGTGCGGCCGATCATCTTCTTCGCCTCGGCGCCGACCGCGAGGATTCCGCCGGTGTTGGTGTTGATCGCGACGACGGACGGCTCGTTGAGGACGATCCCGCGACCCCTGACGTACACCAGCGTGTTGGCGGTCCCGAGGTCGACAGCCATATCACGGCCGATGAACGACATATTGGTTCCCATGGATGCGTCTGGCCTTCCAAGTGGGGCGATGTGGTGTGCGGCTACGGAGGGATTAGTACCTCGCCGAGATGCTCGAAACGCGAGGCTTCCATCGTAGACGCGGTTGCTCGAACACGTGGAGACGGTTCCTCCGCCATTGTCGGCGGAAGTCCGAACGGCCACCGTAATGGTGACGTCGTGTCGGAGCCGAGCCCCGGTCCATTCCGCCTCAGGCGGTCGATTCGGCGGCGGGCGAGGCCCGGCTCAGGAGAATCGGGGGAAGAAGATCTTCATCTCCCGCGCGGCCGACTCCTCCGAGTCCGAGGCGTGGATCAGATTCTCCCGCACAATGGTGCCGAAATCTCCGCGCACGGACCCGGCGGGGGCCGCGATCGGGTCGGTCGGCCCGGCCAGCGCCCGCACTCCCTCGATCACCCGTTCGCCCTCGATGATCGCCACGACGGACGGGCCGGAGGCCATGAACTCCATCAGCGGCGGGTAGAAGGGGCGGCCCTCGTGCTCCGCGTAGTGCTGCTCCAGCGCGGCCCGCTCCAGCGTACGCAGCTCCAGCGCCGCGATCGTCCACCCCGCCTTGCGCTCGATACGGCCGATGATCTCGCCCACCAGACCGCGTGCGACGGCATCGGGCTTGAGGATGACGAGGGTGCGCTGGGTCATGCGTGCGGCTCCTTGGCTGCGGTCGTACGGTGAGCAGAGGCTACCTGCGGGCCGCGGCCGCTCCGACGCCGGGGAGCACTTTTCCGCCGCGCGGGGGGCACCCGCCGCCCGGCGGGTGCCCCCCCCGCGCCTCAGCCCGCGGGCTCGGCCCCGCCCTCCGGCGCGGCCTCGGCCGCGAAGCGTGCCTTCGCTTCGTCGACCTTCCGACCGAAGTGCACCGAAGCCCACCAGAGTCCGGCGAAACAGACCCCCAGGAAGAACATCGCGGGGACCACGAACCCGCCGGCCACCAGGGCGATCTGGAGCGCCCAGCCGAGGTGGACGCCACCCGGACGGGTGAGAACGCCGCACAGCAGCAGGCACAGCACCATGGCGATTCCGCTGACCGTCCAGACGGTGGCCGCCGAAAGGTCACTCGTCTGCATCGCGACCAATCCGGCGAAACCGATGACGAAGAACTCGCCGATCAGGGTGGACGCGCACAGCGTTCGCATCTAGCGCCCCCCGCCCAGCAGCAGCCGGGCCTCGCCGACCGTGATGACCGAGCCGGTGACCAGCACCCCGGCCCCGGCGTACTCACCCTCCTCCTCGGCGAGGGTGACCGCCTCCTCCAGCGCCGCGTCCAGCCGCGGCTCCACCTGGACCCGCTCGTCGCCGAAGACCTCCACCGCGAGCGCGGCGAGCGCGTCCACGTCCATCGAGCGGTGGCTTGAGTTCCGGGTGACGACGATCTCCGCGAAGATCGGCTCGAACGCCTCCAGCAGGCCGCGCACGTCCTTGTCCGCGCTGGGAGCCACGACGCCGACGAGCCGGCTGAAGTCGAACGCCTCGCTGACGGCCTCGGCCGTGGCGAGGGCCCCGCCCGGATTGTGCGCCGCGTCCAGCAGCACCGGAGGGCTGTTGCGCACCAGTTCCAGGCGGCCGGGCGAGGAGACCGCGGCGAACGCCTCGCGGACCACGTCGATGTCGAGGGTTCGGGCCTGCTGCTGGCCGATGCCGAAGAACGCCTCCACGGCGGCCAGCGCCACACACGCGTTGTGCGCCATGTGCGCGCCGTGCAGCGGGAGGAAGATGTCCGGGTACTCCCCGCCCAGGCCACGCAGTGTGAGCTGCTGGCCGCCGACGGCGAGCTGCCGGGAGACCACGCCGAACTCCATGCCCTCGCGGGCGACGGTCGCGTCCACCTCCACGGCCTTCTTCAGCACGACGGAGGCCGCCTCCACCGGCTGCTGGGCCAGCACCACGGTGGCGTCGGGCTTGACGATCCCGGACTTCTCCTGAGCTATCCGCTCGGGCGTGTCGCCGAGCCGGTCGGTGTGGTCGAGGGAGATGGGGGTGATGACGGCGACACCCGCGTCGATGACGTTGGTCGCGTCCCACCTGCCGCCCATCCCGACCTCGACGACGGCCACGTCCACCGGCGCGTCGGCGAACGCGGCGTAGGCCATCGCGGTGAGGACCTCGAAGAAGGAGAGCCGGTAGTCCTGCTGCGCGTCCACCATCTCGACGTACGGCTTGACGTCCTCGTACGTCTCGATGAAGCGTTCGGCCGAGAGCGGCGCGCCGTCGACGCTGATGCGCTCGGTGACCGACTGCACGTGCGGAGAGCTGTAGCGCCCCGTCCGCAGCTCGAAGGTGCCCAGCAGCGCCTCGATCATGCGCGCCGTGGTGGTCTTGCCGTTGGTTCCGGTGATGTGGATGGAGGGGTAGGAGCGCTGCGGCTCGCCCAGCACGTCGACCAGCGCGGCGATGCGCTGCACCGAGGGGTCCAGCTTGGTCTCGCCCCAGCGGGTGGCCAGCTCCTCCTCCACCGCCCGCAGGGCCCGGTCCACCTCGGGGTCCTCGGGCCGGGCGGGCACCGGCTCCGACTGCGGGGGACCGGCCTGGGCCCGCAGGGTGCGGCTGCCCGCCTCGATCACCGCCAGATCGGGGTCGCGGTCGGTCTCTTCCCCGACGATCTCCTCGAAGGAGGAGGGCCGCGGCTCGTGCGGCTCGGATTCGTGGGGCTCGGGTTCGTGCGGCCGGGGCTCGTCGGGCTGGGGCTCGTCGCTCACGCGACCAGTCTACGTAAGGGTCCGGCGACGGACGGGGGTGCGTTCGGACAGACCGGACGGCTGCCCCCACCCGGCGGCACGATGTGCCCTGCGGGCCTATCGTGCCGCTGCGCCCAAGCTCGACACCTGACCGAACCCCGCTCGCCCTCCGGCGGAACCGCCCGGCCGGACAGTGCGGGAACGGATGGGGCACGGCCGCACAGACGCACTGACCGGCGGTTCGGAACCGGCCTGGCCGGTTCCGAACCGCCGGTCACGCGGACGCGCCTGCCGTGCGGCCGGTCAGCCGAGCCGCTCCAGCTGCTGCCGCAGCCGGTCGATATCGGCCTCGGCGGCGGCCTTGCGGCCCCGGATCTTCTCCACCACCTGGTCCGGTGCCTTGGCCAGGAACGCCTCGTTGCCGAGTTTCGCTCCGGTCTGCGCCAGCTCCTTCTCGGCGGCCGCCAGGTCCTTGGCCAGCCGCTTGCGCTCGGCCGCCACGTCGATCGCGCCGGAGAGGTCGAGGCTGACCGTCGCACCCGCGACCGGCAGCGAGGCCGTGGCCTGGAACCCCTCCCCCGCGGGCTGGAGCCGCAGGAGTTGGCGGACGGCGTCCTCGTGGGCCACCAGCGGGGTGTTCTGCACCGCCAGTTCGGCGGGAACCTTCTGACCCGGCTGGAGGCCCTGGTCGGCACGGAAGCGGCGGACCTCGGTCACCGCCTGCTGGACGGTGGCGATCTCCCGCTCCGCCTCCGCGTCGCGGAACCCGGAATCCTGCGGCCAGGGTGCGACGACGACGGACTCGCCGCCCGTCAGCGTCGTCCACAGGGTCTCGGTGACGAACGGGACGACGGGGTGCAGCAGCCGCAGGGTCACGTCCAGGACCTCGCCCAGCACGCGGCGCGAGACCTCCGCGGGCCTGCCGCCCTTGGCGAAGGTGGTCTTGGACAGCTCGACGTACCAGTCGAAGACCTCGTCCCAGGCGAAGTGCCGCAGCGCGTCGGAGAGTTTGGCGAACTGGTAGTCGTCGTAATAGCCGTCGACCTCGGCCAGCACCTCGTTCAGCCGGGAGAGGATCCAGCGGTCGGTGGCCGCCAGCTCCTCGGTCGCGGGCAGCGGCCCCTCGACGGTGGCCCCGTTCATCAGCGCGAAGCGGGTGGCGTTCCAGATCTTGTTGGCGAAGTTGCGGGACGCCTTGACCCAGTCCTCGCCGATCGGCACATCCGTGCCCGGGTTGGCACCCGAGGCGAGGGTGAAGCGCAGCGCGTCGGACCCGTAGGCGTCCATCCAGTCCAGCGGGTCGACGACGTTGCCGAAGGACTTCGACATCTTCTTGCCGTGCTCGTCACGGACGAGGCCGGTCAGCGCGATGGTGTGGAAGGGCGGCTCCTCCATCACATACGTGCCGAACATCATCATCCGGGCGACCCAGAAGAAGATGATGTCGTAGCCGGTCACCAGGACGTCGGTGGCGTAGAACGTCTCCAGGTCGGGCGTCCGGTCCGGCCAGCCGAGCGTGGAGAACGGCCACAGCCCGGAGGAGAACCAGGTGTCCAGCACGTCCGGGTCCTGGTGCCAGCCCTCGCCGGCCGGCGGCTCCTCGTCCGGGCCGACGCAGACGACCTCGCCCTCGGGGCCGTACCAGACCGGGATGCGGTGCCCCCACCAGAGCTGGCGCGAAATCGTCCAGTCGTGCATGTTGTCGACCCAGTCGAAGTACCGGGAGGACATGTCGGCGGGGTGGATCTTCACCCGGCCGTCGCGGACGGCGTCGCCGGCGGCCTGTGCGAGCGGGGCGACCTTGACCCACCACTGCATGGACAGCCGCGGCTCGATCGTCGTCTTGCAGCGGGAGCAGTGCCCGACGCTGTGCACGTAGGGGCGCTTCTCCTCCAGCACCCGGCCCTGCTCGCGCAGCGCGGCAACGATCGCCGAGCGCGCCTCGAAGCGGTCCAGGCCCTGGAAGGGTCCGTGCGCGGTGATGACACCGCGCTCGTCCATCACCGTGAGCATCGGCAGGCCGTGCCGGCGGCCGATCTCGAAGTCGTTCGGGTCGTGCGCCGGCGTCACCTTGACCTGCCCGGTGCCGAACTCCGGGTCGACGTGGCTGTCGGCGACCACGGGGATGGCGCGATCGGTCAGCGGCAGCTTGATCTGCTTGCCGATCAGGTGCTGGTACCGCTCGTCGTCGGGGTGGACGGCGATCGCGGTGTCACCGAGCATCGTCTCGGCACGGGTGGTGGCCACGACGACGGACTCCTCGCCCTCGCCGTACTGGAGCTGGACCAGCTCCCCGTCGTCCTCCTGGTATTCCACCTCGATGTCGGAGATGGCCGTCAGGCAGCGCGGGCACCAGTTGATGATCCGCTCGGCGCGGTAGATCAGCCCGTCGTCATACATCTTCTTGAAGACGGTCTGGACGGCGCGGGAGAGGCCCTCGTCCATGGTGAAGCGCTCGCGGGACCAGTCGACGCCGTCGCCCAGGCGCCGCATCTGGCCGAGGATCCTGCCGCCGTACTCCTCCTTCCACCGCCACACGCGCTCGACGAACGCCTCCCGGCCGAGGTCCTGGCGGGACTTGCCCTCCTCGCCGAGCTGCTGCTCGACCTTGTTCTGGGTGGCGATTCCCGCGTGGTCCATACCGGGCAGCCACAGTGCCTCGTAGCCCTGCATCCGCTTGCGGCGGGTGAGCGCGTCCATGAGGGTGTGCTGGAAGGCGTGCCCGAGGTGCAGGGACCCGGTGACGTTCGGAGGCGGGATGACGATCGTGTACGGCGGCTTGCCGCTCTTGGTGTCGGCCTCGAAGTAGCCCCGCTCCACCCAGCGCTCGTACAGCTTCCCCTCTACCTCGGCCGGCGCGTACTGGGTCGGCAGATCTGCGGGGGCGGCGCTGTTCGGCCCGTCGGCTGCCGGGCTCTGCTGAGTGTTGTCGGTCACGACCGCCAGTGTACGGGCGCGGATGCCCCGCTCTCGAACCGGTTCGCGGACCGGTGACGCATGCGCCGGCGGCATCCGTCACTATGTGCGGAGCGCATTCGACCACTTGTCCACGGAGGGGAAGCGCCGCTCATGAGCAACCAGCAACCCGGCCCCTACGGCCAACAGCCAGGGCAGCCCGGTCCGTACGGCCAGCAGCCGGGTCCGTACGGGCAGCCGCCGCAGCAGGGCGGTCCCAACCCGTACGGCGGCGCCCCCGGGCAGCCCGGCTACGGCTACCCGCAGCAGCCGCCGCCACAGCAGCCTCCCGGCCCGCCGCCACAGGGATACGGCTTCCCGCAGCAGCAGGGCGCGCCGGGCCAGGGCGACCCCTATGGCCAGCAGGGCCCCTACGGCGGGCCCGACCCCTACGGTCAGCAGGGCCCCTACGGCCGGCCCGGGCCGCCGATGCCGCCACAGGGCGGTGGCGGCAAGGGCAAGACGATCGGCATCGTGGTCGGCGCGCTGGTGCTCGTGGCGGCCGTCATAGGCGGCGTCGTCCTGTTCACCGGCACGGACGACGAGGGCGACAAGGGCGGCGGCAAGGGCGGCGGCGCGGTGGCCGACGACGGCAAGAGGTACAAGCTCATCACGCCGGCGAAGGTGGCCGGCGAATTCGACAAGAAGCCCGGCTCGGAGAACAGCTCCTCGGGCGGGTTCAGCGACTCCGACAAGGACAAGTTCGAGCAGTTCGGCGTCAAGGACCCCAAGAACGTCTCCGCCAGCTATGAGAGCGGCTCCGGCATCAACGCGAAGAAGCTCAGCTTCGGCGGTGTCTACGGCACGATCGAGAACCCGGAGGCCGTCGTCGACGCGGCGCTGCTGATGGTCGCCAAGGAGGCCAAGGAGGACCCCGGCACCAGCGGCGGCGGCAAGGCCGAACTGGACGGCGAGCCGCAGGAGGTCCACCCCAGCGGTCTGGGTGACGACGCGGTGATGAAGTGCCAGAAGGTGAAGTACAGCGCAGCGCCCGGCAGCTCCTCGGGGGTCGACAGCTTCACCATGCCGTTCTGCATGTGGGGCGACCACAGCACCATCGGCTTCGTGGTGACCGCCTCGGCGGCCGACGCACTGAGCGGAAAGGGCACCTCGGTCACCGAGGCAGGTGAGACCACCGCCAAGGTCCGCGAGGACGTCCGCGTGCCGCTCACCTAGCACCCCGCATCTCGGCGGAGAGCGAGCTGCGGCGCCCGGGGGTTCCCGGGCGCCGCAGCTTTGCACGGGGCTTTCCCTGGCATAACCGGATGATTCGCCGGTGGTTCTTCACGATTGCGTCCCCGGGCGGCCCCGATTCGGCGCCCGGTGCGGCGCTCTCGTCGTGCATCCGACAAGATGTCGTAGCGCGTTCAAGCACATCCACGGAGGGGAAGCGCCGCCATGAGCCAGAACCAGCCGGGTCCCTACGGGCAGGGACCCTACGGACAGCAGCCGCAGCAGCCGCAGCAGCCCGGTTACGGGTACCCGCAGCAGCCGCAGCAGCCGCAGCCCGGCTACGGCTACCCCCAGCAGGGCCAGCCCCAGCAGCAGCCCGGCTACGGCTATCCGCAGCAGGGCCAGCCGCAGGGCGCTCCGTACGGGCAGCCGGGCCAGCCGCTGGGCGGCGCCCCCTACGGTCAGCCCGGCCAGCCGGGGATGCCCGGCCAGCCGCACCCGGGCATGCCGATGCCGCCGCAGGGCGGTGGGGGCAAGGGCAAGACCATCGGCATCGTGGTCGGTGCCCTGGTCGTCGTGGGCGCCCTCATCGGCGGCCTGTTCCTGTTCGGGGTGATCGGAGGCGGCGACTACAAGCTGGACGCCCCGCAGTCCATAGGCGAGTACCAGCGCAAGGGCGAGCCCGACACCGGCAAGGGCGGCCAGGTCAAGGTCGGCACCAGCGGGGACAAGAAGCAGGACATCCCCGGCATGGACCCCGAGGGCCACATCAGCGCGCAGTACACCGCCGGTGAGAAGAGGCTGAACTTCAGCGGCGCCTACGGCACCCTGGACGACCCCGAGAAGGGTGTGGACTGGCTGCTGGGCCAGCTCGAGAAGACCACCGGCGGTTCGGCGAAGGCCGCGGGCGAGCCCAAGAAGGTGAGCCCCTCCGGGTTCGACGGCGACCTGATGAAGTGCCAGGAGTACAAGGTCATCAGCACCAGCATGACCGTGTGCTCCTGGGCGGACGACAGCACCATCGCCATCGTGACCGCCACCAACGGCAGCGGCCCCGCCTCCGCCGACGAGACCGCCGAACTGACCGCGAAGGTCTACGACGCGGCCCGGGTCGAGAAGTGAGCCGAGCATGAGCGGACCGCCTCCGGCCCCTTACGGGCCAGGTGGATACGGGCAGCAGCCCCCGGGTCCCGGCGCCGGTCCCCACGGACCGCCGCCGGGGCCCGGTTTCGGCGCTCCCGGTCCGTACGGCGTCTGGCCGCCGCCTCCCCCGCCGCGCCGCCGCGGCCTGGGCGGCGGCGGCATCACGGCCATCGTGCTGGGCAGCCTGGCCGCGGTCGGGGTCCTGCTCTTCTCCCTCGTCTCGCTTCTCCGTGCCGTGCAGCCGCACGGCACGGAGAAGATCGCCTTTCCCGCCACGCTGGAGAGCGGCCGATACCACCGCGTGGTCGGCGACGCCCGGGTGGAGGCCCAGGAGCGCACGCTGCAGGGCGAGTTGCCCGACGACGGCACCGCCAAGGTGGCCACCTACACCGCCGGCGCTTCGGACCGGCCGACCGGCAGTGGGCTGGCCATCGCCGGGGCGTACGGCGACATCGACATTTCCTCGTCCCGGATGCGCGAGGACATGCTGGACGGTATGCGGGAGAGCCAGGCCGGCGTGGTGATCGGAGAGCGCCGCGAGTTCGCGCCGGGCGCGGGCGACGTGGAGGTCTCCTGCCAGCTCACCCGGATCAGCCAGAACGGTGTCTCCCTGTACGCGCCCGCCTGTGCCTGGGCGGACTCCTCGACGGCCGCCACGGTGCTGGACCTCGACATCGCCCACACGAGCCCGGCCAGCGTGGACCTGGCCGAGTTCGCGCGGGTCACGGTACGCATCAAGGACCAGGTGACCGTGGCGAAGTAACCGTGCGGCCGGTCGGGGTGCCGACCGGCCGCAACCGGCAGTCCCCCTACGAAGGCCCGCCCCGGGATCGGGGCGGGCCTTCGTGACGGTACGGAGAGGGAACCGGCTGCCGGTGCCGGGCCTCGGGGCCGGGCACCGGACCGCCGGACTCCGTTGCGGTCAGGCGCTCTTCTCGTGGCGCTGCTGGTCTCCGTTGCCGCGGGCGCGCGGCACCAGGGTCGGGTTCACGTTGGAGTGCACGACCTCCTCGGTGATCACGACGCGCTCGACGTCCTTGCGCGAGGGCACCTCGTACATCACCGACTGGAGGACCTCCTCCATGATGGCGCGCAGCCCGCGGGCCCCAGTGCCGCGCAGGATGGCCTGGTCGGCGATGGCCTCCAGGGCCGGACGGTCGAAGTCCAGCTCGACACCGTCGAGTTCGAACAGCCGCTGATACTGCTTGACGAGCGCGTTCCTGGGCTCCATGAGGATCTGCAGCAGGGCCTCGCGGTCGAGGTTGTGCACGGAGGTGATGACCGGCAGCCGGCCGATGAACTCCGGGATCATCCCGAACTTCACCAGATCCTCCGGCATGACCTCCTCGAACTGGTTGGTCGCCTCGATCTCCCGCTTGGAGCGGATGTCGGCACCGAAACCGATGCCCTTGGCGCCCGCCCGGGACTCGATGATCTTCTCCAGACCGGCGAAGGCGCCGCCCACGATGAACAGCACGTTCGTCGTGTCGATCTGGATGAACTCCTGGTGCGGGTGCTTGCGGCCGCCCTGCGGCGGCACCGAGGCCGTCGTGCCCTCCAGGATCTTCAACAGCGCCTGCTGCACGCCCTCACCCGAGACGTCCCGGGTGATCGAGGGGTTCTCGCTCTTGCGGGCCACCTTGTCGATCTCGTCGATGTAGATGATCCCCGTCTCGGCCTTCTTGACGTCGTAGTCGGCCGCCTGAATGAGCTTCAGCAGGATGTTCTCGACGTCCTCGCCGACGTAGCCCGCCTCCGTGAGTGCCGTGGCGTCGGCGATCGCGAACGGGACGTTCAGCATCCGCGCGAGGGTCTGGGCCAGCAGCGTCTTGCCGGAGCCGGTGGGGCCCAGCAGCAGGATGTTGGACTTCGACAGCTCGATGCCGTCGTCCCTGCCCTGGCCGTTCTCACCCGCCTGCACCCGCTTGTAGTGGTTGTAGACGGCCACCGAGAGCGCCTTCTTCGCGGCCTCCTGGCCGACGACGTAGCCCTCCAGGAACTCGTAGATCTCCCGGGGCTTGGGCAGCTCGTCCCACCGGACTTCGGAGGACTCGGCGAGTTCCTCCTCAATGATCTCGTTGCAGAGATCGATGCACTCGTCGCAGATGTACACACCTGGACCCGCGATGAGCTTCTTCACCTGCTTCTGGCTCTTGCCGCAGAACGAGCACTTGAGCAGATCGCCGCCATCACCGATGCGTGCCACGAGGAGCTTCCCCTTCGCCTGGGATCCGTCAGGGATACGGACCGAGGTACGTGCTCTTCGACGGTACCTTGCCGGACCGCCGGAATGGGCCCCCCTTGGAGCGACCGGACCGACACATCCGGCGTCGCTCCAAGGGGGCAGGGTCGTGCGCGCGGCCCCTCAGACCCCCACCGAGGTCTTCCGGGTGGAGACGATCTGGTCGATCAGGCCGTACTCCAGGCACTCCTCGGCGGTGAGGATCTTGTCGCGCTCGATGTCCTGGGAGATGATCTCGCGCTCCTTGGTGGAGTGCTTGGTCAGCATGTCCTCCAGCTGCTCGCGCATCCGCTGGATCTCGTTGGCCGCGATCTCCAGGTCCGAGACCTGACCGCGGCCCGTCTCGCTGTAGGGCTGGTGGATCAGGATACGGGCGTTGGGCAGCGCCATCCGCTTGCCGGGGGTGCCGGCGGCCAGCAGCACGGCGGCCGCGGAGGCTGCCTGCCCCATGCAGACCGTCTGGATGTCCGGCTTGACGAACTGCATCGTGTCGTAGATGGCGGTCAGCGCGGTGAAGGAACCGCCCGGCGAGTTGATGTAGACCGAGATGTCGCGGTCGGGGTCCATCGACTCCAGGCACAGGAGCTGCGCCATGACGTCGTTGGCCGAGGCGTCGTCGATCTGCACACCGAGGAAGATCACGCGCTCTTCGAAGAGCTTCGCGTACGGGTCGTACTCCCGCACGCCCTGCGAGGTGCGCTCCACGAAGCGCGGCACGACGTAGCGGGACTCGGGCGCGATGCCGGTGAACTCGGCCCGGGCGTCCGTGGGAAATGAGGTCATCGGGAGGTTCTCCTGGAGATGAACTGGTGGCTGCGGGAGGAGCGGGTGCCCTGCGGCGCTGTGGCGGGGCTCACGCGCCCGTGCCGCCACCGCCGGGAAGCTGCGCGGCACTGCCGTACACCTCGTCGATGAGGCCGTACTCGCGCGCCTCCTCGGCGGTGAACCAGCGGTCGCGGTCCGCGTCGCGGGTCCACTGCTCGACGGTCTGACCGCTGTGCGCGGCCGACAGCTCGGCCAGCCGCTTCTTGGTACGCAGCAGCTGCTCGGCGTGGATCTTGATGTCGGTGGCCGAGCCCGCCAGGCCCGCGGACGGCTGGTGGATGAGGATGTCGGCGTTGGGCAGCGCGAAACGCTTGCCGGGGGTGCCCGCGGTCAGCAGGAACTGTCCCATGGAGGCGGCCAGGCCCATGGCGATGGTGACGACATCGTTCTTGATGTACTGCATGGTGTCGTAGATCGCCATGCCCGCCTGGACCGAACCACCCGGGCTGTTGATGTACAGGAAGATGTCCTTGTCCGGGTCGGCGGCAAGGAGCAGAAGCTGGGCGGTGATCTTGTTGGCGATATCGTCGTCCACCGGCTGGCCGAGGAAAATGATGCGCTCGTCGAGCAGCCGGTTGTAGACCTGATCGCCGAGGCCACCACCGAAGTTGGGCTCGCCGGCGGCGGAAGGCATCGGAAGCGTCACGTGTCCACCTGCTCGTGTCCGGACGGCCACGCGGAGCTGGCCGCCACTGGGGTCTTCGTCTACTGGGGACCCTAACGCGCCGGTCGTCGGCCGCCATCCCGGGCCGAGCGCATTTCGCTGTGAGCGCAGGTACCCCCGGGCGATCGCGTCCGCCGTGGCCGACAGCCGAACGGGGGGCGCCCGGGCGTGCACTCGCGCGCCCCGGCGCCCCCCGTTCGCGGGTCAGGCGAGCCGGATCAGCTCTCGGCCTTGCCGGCCTCGTCCGCCGCCTCGGCGGCCGGGGCCTGCTCGGCCTCGGCGCCCTCGGCGGCCTCCTCGGCGTCCTCGTCACTCAGGTCGACGACCTCGCCGGCGGTGTCCTTGACCGTCACGGCCTCCACCACGGTGGCCAGTGCCTTGCCGCGGGCGACCTCACCGACGAGGACCGGCACCTGGCCGCCCTCGACGACGGCCTGCGCGAACTGGTCGGGGCTCATACCGGAGGACTGGGCGCGGCGCATCAGGTGCTCGGTCAGCTCTTCCTGGCTGACGTTGAGCTTCTCCTTGCTGACCAGCTCATCGAGCACGAACTGGGTCCGGATGCCCTTCTCCGCCTGCTCCTTGAGCTCGGCGTCGAACTCTTCCTCGCTCTTTTCCTGCATCTTCAGGTAGGACTCGAGGTCCAGGCCGAGCTGACCGAGCTGGTGGTTGACCAGGTTGTGCTTGCGGCTCTCGATCTCGTCCGCCAGCAGCTTCTCCGGAACCGGGACCTCGATGAGCTCCAGAAGGGCATCGAGCACCTTCTCCTGGGCCTGGGTCGCCTGCTCCTGCTTCTTCTGGTCGGCCAGCCGCTTGCGGCTGTCCTCGCGCAGCTCCTCCAGCGTGTCGAACTCGCTGGCGAGCTGGGCGAACTCGTCGTCCAGCTCGGGCAGTTCCCGCGCGGAGACGGTCTGGACGGTGACGGCGACCTCGGCCTCGCGGCCCGCGCCGGAGCCGCCCTTCAGCTCGGAGGTGAAGGTGGCGGTGCCGCCCGCCTCCAGACCGGTGACGGCCTCGTCGATCCCGTCGAGCAGCTCACCGGAGCCGATGGTGTAGTCGACGCCCTGGGCGACGCCGTCCTCCAGCACCTCGCCGTCGATCCGGGCCTCGAGGTCGACCTTGACGACGTCGCCCTCGGCGGCGGCCCGCTCGACCGCGGTGGTCGAGGCGAAGCGCTCGCGGAGCTGCTCGACGGCCTCGTCGACGTCCGCGTCGGAGACCTCGGCCGCGTCGACCTCGACCTCGAGGCCGGAGTAGTCCGGGATCTCGATCTCGGGACGGACGTCCACCTCGGCGGTGAAGGCCAGCAGTTCGTTGTCCTTCAGCTCGGTGATGTCGACCTCGGGCTGGCCGAGCACGTTGAGCTCGCCCTCCTCGACGGCGGACTGGTAGAGCTTCGGAAGCGCGTCGTTGACGGCCTCCTCGAGGACGGCACCACGGCCGAAACGCTGGTCGATCAGGCGCGCAGGGATCTTGCCCTTACGGAACCCGGGCACGGTGACCTGCTGGTTGATCTTGCTGTACGCCGCGTCGAGGCTGTCCTTGAGCTCCTCGAAGGGCACCTCGACAGTGAGCCGAACCCGGGTCGGGTTCAAGGTCTCCACGGCGCTCTTCACGGTCGGTCTCCTTGGGGCTGGCATTGGGGGTTCTGCTGACTTCTTGGCTGCGCCCCGTATGCATGCAGACACGACACAGGCACGCGCGTCTTTCATAGTACGTGGTCGGGGTGGCCGGATTCGAACCGACGACCTTCCGCTCCCAAAGCGGACGCGCTACCAAGCTGCGCCACACCCCGTCGGTGCGACACGTAGAGTACATGTCGTAGGATGCGGTGCGTGCCGATCCGGTCCGCCGATCCGGCTCACGCGGGCGTAGCTCAATGGTAGAGCCCTGGTCTTCCAAACCAGCTACGCGGGTTCGATTCCCGTCGCCCGCTCAGGAGTGCGAAAGGCCCGGCCCCCGAGGGGCCGGGCCTTTCGCCGTCTCGTCGGCCTCGTCGTCGCGTCGCCTCGGCTCCTCGCCCTCCGCGGCGCCGTCCGGGCGGGGCGGACGGACGCGACCGCGGGACCGGGCGCACGGTGTCGCGGGCGCGGTCGCGCAATGTCACGGTGGGACTGCGGTGCGAGCACCCCCGCGGCGCCCGGGGGCGCCGCCCGCCCCCTGAGGGGAGGGCCTCCCGGCAGGGGACGCCGGGGCGCGCCCCGGGAAGCCGATCCGGTCGGCCGCGCCGGCAGCCGGCCTAGAAGCTGATCTGGTTGATCGTGTCGGCGACCGAGTTCAGGAACCGGTTGATGGACGGCGCCATGCCGCTGGAGGCGAGGAAGAAGCCGAAGAGCACGGCGACGATGGCAGGTCCCGGCTTGATGGACTTGCTCCGGATCATCACGACGAGGATGACCGCCAACAGCACGACAACGGACAGCGAGATGGCCACAACTGCTCACACCCTCATGGTCGGAACGCCTCACCCGGCCTCGGGGGCCGCCACTGTGGCCGTACCCCCACGCACACAGCGCGCACCCATCGTGCCACCAACTCCCTTGCACGAGGAGCCGACCGGGGCGCCACCGGGCCCATCATCGGGTAAATACCGATCATCGACCAGGGGGACAGCACAGGACACTTGGGGCGTAGGTGACGCAGTCGGCGGGCCGCCGGGCGCTCGGAATTCCCGCCATCAATTCGACGTGATCACCGCACGACGGCTTGACGAATGCCGGAAATGCGTCGCGCGGCACATCACACAGCAGGTGCACTTCGTGCAGAAAGACCGGCACGCGGTGCCGTGGCCTCCGGCGGCCGGAATTCTCCGGTTGGATCTGCGAATTGTGTCCTCGCTCACAACGCGCACCGACGGCACCGCCCCCCTTGTCTCCAGCACCACAGGGACCTCATACGCCCCGTTTAGATGGGACATCGTCCGGCAGATCGAACATGCACGTCACGCCCCGTCAGCTCTGTTCCGGAAACCGAGGAATAGCGCGCCGTGCGGCGGGAAGGCGGCGCGGGCGAGAATTTACGGCTCACACGGTGACCCGCTATGGTGCGGCAGATGTTGCACGCTGGTTATGAGCGGGCGCCGCTCCCCCCCGTCCGCCAGGAGTCCCCCTCCGAGACGCCACCCGCGTCCGCGGAGCAGGCTGCGAAGTCGCAGCCCGCGCAGGCGCAGAAGAAGCCAGCAGCCAAGCAGCGGGACCCGTTCTTCGACAACGCGAAGTACCTGACGATCGTCCTCGTGGGGATCGGGCACGCCTGGGACCCGCTGCGCAGCGACAGCCGGACTGCCGAGGCGCTCTACTTCGTCCTCTACACGTTCCACATGCCGGCGTTCATCATCATCTCGGGCTACCTCTCCAGGAGCTTCGAGGGCAAGCCGAAGCAGGTCCAGCGGCTGGTCACCGGGGTGGTCGTGCCCTACCTGGCGATCCAGTTCGGCTACACGTTCTTCATGCGCTGGGCCAACGACGACCCGGACCGTGAGTTCCACTTCCAGGAGCCGGGGTTCGCGCTGTGGTTCCTGTGCGCGCTGTTCCTCTGGCGGCTGACCACGCCGCTGTGGAAGAGCCTGCGCTGGCCGATGCCGGTGGCGCTGGCCATCGGAGCGGCGGCCAGCGTGACCCCGAGCATCGGCGGGGATCTGAACCTGATGCGGGTGGCGCAGTTCCTGCCGTTCTTCGTCCTCGGCCTCCAGCTGCGTCCCGAGCACTTCAAGCTGGTCAAGCGCAAGCAGGCGCGCTACCTCGCGGTGCCGGTGACGCTGTGCGCGATGGTCTTCGCCTACTGGGCGGTGCCCCGGATGTCCAAGGCGTGGTTCCTGCACGACAAGGCGGCGGCGGACATGGGCGTCCCCTCCTGGGCCGGTGCGGTGATGTACCTCGCGCTGTTCGGCTGCGGCCTGGTGATGACGGCCTGCTTCCTCTCCTGGGTGCCGCGGCGGCTGATGTGGTTCACCGCGCTGGGCGCCGGCACGCTGTACGCCTACCTGCTGCACATCTTCTTCATCCAGAGCTCGCGCCAGTTCGACTGGTACGAGATGGCCTGGGTCGACCACCCGCTCAGCCGGGTCGTCATCACCCTGCTGGCCGCGGTGATGATGACGGTGCTGTGCACTCCGTGGGTGACCCGGCTGTTCAAATTCGTGATCGAGCCGAAGATGGACTGGTTCTTCAAGCGCGACCCCGGGGCCATGGCCCGCAAGCGCGAGTCGGGCACGCCCGCCTCGCACCGGAAGAAGTAGCCCCCGCCCGGACCCGTTCCCCGGCCCCCTCCCGCAGCGGCGCGAGGGGGCCCGCTGCTGGGCGAGGAGTCCGCCAGGGGGTCGAACATCCGGACAGCGGGTGAGCGGGCGCCGTGCCGGTTGACCGCGTCGGCCGCGGCGGCGCGCCATGGAGCCGTCAGTCGCGGCAGATCAGCAGCAGCGCCCGGTCGTCGTTGACGTCGCGCGCCACCGACTCGATCAGGTGCCAGGCCGCGCCGTGGAAGCTCGTGGCGACGTAGCGGTCGGCCTCCCCGGTGAGCCGGTCCATGCCCTCGGTCAGATCCCGTTCCGCGGTCTCCACCAGCCCGTCGGTGAAGAGCATCAGCACGTCCCCGCGCCGCAGGGTCCCCTTGACCGGGTCGAACTCGGCACCGTCGTAGACGCCCAGCAGCGGCCCCTCGGCGGCCTTCTCCTCCCATTTGCCGGAACCGGCGTTGAGCTGCATCGCCGGTACGTGCCCGGCGGAGAGCAACTCGTAGTCGCCGCTGTCCAGATCCAGGACGAGGTGGACGGAGGTGGCGAAGCCCTCCTCCCACGACTGGCGGAGCAGATAGCCGTTGGCCGCGGGCAGGAAGGCGTGCGGCGGAAGGGAGCCCAGCAGACCGCCGAAGGCGCCGGAGAGCAGCAGGGCGCGGGAGGCGGCGTCCATGCCCTTGCCGGAGACATCGGTGAGGACCAGTTCCAGGGTCCGGCGCCCCGGGCCGGTGCGCGCGGCGACGACGAAGTCCCCGGAGAAGGACTGCCCGCCCGCCGGGCGCAGGGCCATCTCGTGGTGCCAGCCGGCCGGCAGCTTGGGCAACTTGCTCTGCACCCGGATGCGTTCGCGCAGATCGAAGAGCATGGTGCCGCCGCGCCGCCAGGGCACGCCCACCCGGCTGCGGAACTGCGCGATGAGCAGCCCGGAGAGCCCGGCCGCCGCCACCACCAGGATGGTGCCCGGCGTCACGCGCCCGCCGTCCGCGGACTCCCAGGGCGGCAACAGCAGCGACTCGACCATGAGGGCGACCGCGGCGGCGGCGTACAGCGCCAGCAGGCTGGCGGGCCGCAGCAGCAGGCCGCCCGCGATGAGCGGAAGCACCAGCGCCTCGGGGGCGCACCACAGGGGGGTCAGTACGGTGGCGCAGGCCAGGGCCGGGACGGTGAGCAGCAGGCCGACCAGCGCGACCCAGTCGGAGGCACCGCCGCGGAAGTAGTCGACAGCGGACCTGCGCAGGGTGGTGCGGGCCCGGTGCCAGGTCTTCTGCGCCTGGTGCAACCGGGCCGTGGCTGCTGAGAGTCCCACGCGGCGGTCCGCCATGCTCCCGGAGCCTAGCCACCCCGTCGGCGAGCCGTCGATTCCCGGCAGCTGCCGGGAGGTGTGCGGGGGGTCCGCGCGCTCAGGGGGCGGCGCGCCAGCGGACGAATACGTTCACCCACGTTCGAACTGCCCTGCTAGTGATGGCAGTATGACAACTGAGCCGCAGGTTCTCCAGCCATCCGAGTGGGACGCCTGGTACGCGTCCCTGCTGAGTGCCTTCACCGCGGACGAGACGTCCGAGGAGCGGGAACTGAACCATTCGCTGACCGAGTCGGAGCGCTCGATCGGGTGTGCGACGAGGGGCGCCCGGTGGCCACGGCGGGGCTGCTGTCGTTCCGGATGGCGGTGCCCGGTGGCGCCGTCGTCCCGGCGGCCGGGGTGACGATGGTGAGTGTGGCGCCCACCCACCGCCGGCGGGGGTTGCTGCGCTCGATGATGCGGCGGCAGCCCGACGTCGTACGGGAGGCCGGCGAGTGCTGCCCGTGGAACACGGGCCGCTGGCGGCTGTCGGGCGACGATAAGGGGGCCGTGTGCGAGCCGACCGGGGACGCGGCCGATCTGTCGTTGTCCGTGCGAGAGCCGGGCCGCGCCTGTCTGGGCGGGACCTCACCGGCCGCGCCGGCCGCGGCCGGACTGGTACGCGAGCAGCGGCCGGGCCCGGGCGCGCTCGCGGCAGCCTCCGCGGCCTTCGGGAGCGAGGTCCAGCCGTGGCTGCCGCACGGGTTCTGACCGGTCACCGGCGCTGGCAGGAGGGGCACCAGAACAGGTTGCGGGCCGCGAGTTCCGCGGTGGCGACCGGGCCGCCGCACACCAGGCAGGGGAGCCCGGCCCGGCGGTAGACGTAGACCTCGCCGCCGTGGTCGTCCACGCGCGGCGGGCGTCCCATGGCCTCGGGGGTGTGCTCGCCGCGCACGGTGTCGATGCGGTTCTTGCGGACGCCGTCGGTCATCAGCGCGACGAGGTCGTCCCACAGCGCTTCCCACTCGGTGCGGGTGAGGTCCCGACCGGCGCGGTAGGGGTCGATGCCGTGCCGGAAGAGCACCTCGGCGCGGTAGACGTTGCCGACCCCGGCGACGATCTTCTGGTCCATCAGCAGCGCGGCGACGGTGGTGCGGCTGCGGGAGATCCTCGCCCAGGCGGCTGCCGGGTCGGAGGCGGGGCGCAGCGGATCGGGGCCGAGCCGGTCGCCGACCGCCTGCTTCTCCGGTTCGGTCAGCAGTTCGCAGCGGGTGGGCCCGCGCAGGTCGGCGTAGTGCGGCGGGGCCGCCGGGTGCTCGCCTGGGCGGGTGGCCAGCCGCAGCCTGACCTGCCCGACGGGTGCCGGGGGCGGACCCTCGTCGAACCGGAAGGTGCCGTAGAGGCCCAGGTGGATGTGGACCCAGCCGATCGGGCCGAAGCCCAGGAACAGGTGCTTGCCGTGCGCCTCGGTGCCGGTCGGCGCCGCGCCGTCCAGCAGCGCGGCGCCGTCGGCGAACTTGCCCTGCGGGCTGGAGACGTCCAGCGGGTGTCCGGCGAACCGGTCCGCGATCTCGCGGGCGAGCCGGTGGATGGTGTGGCCCTCGGGCACGGCTCAGGGCTGGGGGTGGTGCGCGGGCACGGGCGGCAGTTCGCCGCTGCGCTCGAAGTCGGCGAGCATCGCGATGCGGCGCCGGTGCCGCTCGCCCTCGGAGAAGGGGGTGTTCAGGAAGGTCTCCACAAAGGAGACGGCCTCTTCGGTGGTGTGCATCCGGGCGCCCACGCTGACCAGGTTGGCGTCGTTGTGCTCGCGGGCCAGGGCGGCCGTCTCGGTGCTCCAGGCCAGGGCGCAGCGGGCGCCGGGCACCTTGTTGGCGGCCATCTGCTCGCCGTTGCCGGAGCCGCCGATGACGATGCCGAGCGCGTCGCCGTCCGCGGCGGTGCGCTGTGCGGCGCGCAGGCAGAAGGGCGGGTAGTCGTCCTCGGCGTCGTAGATGTGGGGGCCGCAGTCGACGGGCTCGTGGCCGGCGGTGCGGAGCCACTCGACGAGGTGGTTCTTGAGTTCGAAGCCGGCGTGATCGGAGCCGAGGTAGACGCGCATGACGGAGAGTGTGCCATCTCCGCGGGGCGACCGGCCGCCCAGGGCGCGGGCAGGCGGCGCCGTCGGGCGGCACGGGCCGGGCAGGGCGGCGCGGGGCACGGTTCGGACGGCGGAGCAGGACGTGTTTCTCAGCCGTACGGGAGGTTTTCCCGATGTTCCGTAGGCAACAATCGTGATTCACCTCTTCCATAGGGGGCAGGAAGGGCCGTTACATGTGAGCGCTCGTTTGCACACCACCCTCATTAGGAGCCGGCTGCCCCATGAGTTCCCAGCACACCCCGCGTACGTCGGGGGAGCCGCCACAGAGTCCGCCCGCACCCGGTCCCGGGGACGGTGACGGCCTCCAGGCGGGCCTCAAGAACCGCCATCTGTCCATGATCGCCATCGGCGGCGTCATCGGCGCCGGGCTCTTCATCGGCTCCAAGGCCGGTATCGCGGACGCCGGTCCCGGCATCCTGCTGTCCTACGCACTCGCCGGGCTGCTCGTCGTCCTGGTGATGCGGATGCTGGGCGAGATGGCCGCCGCCCAGCCGACCTCCGGGTCCTTCTCCACCTACGCCGACCGTGCGCTGGGCCGCTGGGCCGGGTTCACCATCGGCTGGCTGTACTGGTTCTTCTGGTCCGTGGTGCTCGCCGTGGAGGCGACCGCGGCCGCCGAGATCCTGGAAGGCTGGGCGCCCGCGGTACCCCAGTGGGGCTGGGCCCTGCTGGTGATGCTGGTACTGACCGGCACCAACCTGATCTCCGTCGGCTCCTACGGCGAGTTCGAGTTCTGGTTCGCGGGGATCAAGGTCGTCGCGATCATCGCGTTCATCGTCATCGGTGTGATCGCCTTCGCGGGTCTGCCGCCCGCCGACCACTTCGCGGGAGCGGAGAACCTGACCGGGCACGGCGGATTCCTGCCCAACGGTCCCGGAGCGATCCTCTCCGGCATGCTGCTGGTGGTCTTCTCGTTCATGGGCAGCGAGATCGTGACCCTGGCCGCCGCCGAGTCGCCGAACCCGGTCGACGCCGTACGCAAGGCCGTCAACAGCGTGATCTGGCGGATCGGGCTGTTCTACATCGGCTCGATCTTCGTGATCGTCTCGCTGCTGCCCTGGGACTCGAAGGCGATCGCCTCCGAAGGCCCGTACGTGGCCGTACTGAACTCGCTGGACATCCCGTACGCGGGCACCGTGATGGACATCGTGGTGCTCACCGCCGTGCTCTCCTGCCTGAACTCGGGCCTGTACACCGCGTCGCGGATGGCCTTCTCGCTGGGTGAGCGCAAGGACGCGCCGGCCTCCTTCGGCCGCACCAACGGCCGCGGTGTGCCCACCACCGCGATCCTGGCCTCGGTGGCGTTCGGGTTCATCGCCGTCTTCTTCAATTACATCGCCAAGGACACGGTCTTCGAGTTCCTGCTCAACTCCTCCGGCGCCGTCGCTCTGTTCGTCTGGCTGGTCATCTGCGCCTCGCAGCTGCGGATGCGGCGCCGGATCGAGCGGGAGACCCCGGAGAAGCTGACCGTGCGGATGTGGCTGTACCCGTATCTGACCTGGGCGACCATCGGTCTGATCGTCTTCGTGATCGGCTACATGTTCACCGACGAGGACGGCCGGGTCCAGATGGTCCTGTCGCTGGCAGTCGCCGCCGTGGTGCTGGTGGCCTCGCTGGTCAAGGACCGGATCGTCGGCCGGCGGGGCGAGCCGCTCCCCGGCGTCCCCGCCCCCTCCGGGGAGGACGGCACCGGGCCGGACGCCACCGCGGCCGGCCGGGTGCCGAAGCCCGCCGGGGAGGCCGACCCGCAGGCGACCCGCCGCTGACGGCACCCGGAAGGCGGCCCGCCGCGGGCAGGCCGCAGCAGAACCGAGGGGCCCGGCGCCGCGACGGCGCCGGGCCCCTCGGGCACAGCGGATGCGTGGCCCGCTTACGGGCCGGGCGCGGGTGTCAGTCCTGGCGGCCCGCCAGCTTCCAGGCCGCGGGCAGCGCGCCCATCGCCAGCGCGGCCTTGACGGCGTCCCCGACCAGGAACGGCACCAGCCCGGCGGCGAGCGCCGCACCGGCCGACATACCGGTGGACAGGGCCAGGTACGGGACCCCGAACGCGTAGATGATCGCCGTGCCCACCGCCATGGTCCCGGCCGTGCGCAGCACACCGCGGTCACCGCCCCGGCGGGCGAGGGCGCCCACGGCGAGCGAGGCCAGCACCATGCCGAACACATAGCCGAGCGAGGGCATCCCGACTCCCGAGGACGCCTGCGCGAACCACGGCACCCCGGCCATGCCCGCCACCGCGTACAGCGCCAGGGCCAGGAAGCCGCGCCCGGCACCCAGTCCGACGCCGATCAGCAGCGCGGCGAAGGTCTGGCCGGTGACCGGCACGGGCGAGCCCGGGATCGGCACCGCGAGCTGGGCGGCGGCGCCGGTCAGCGCGGCGCCGCCGAGGACGAGCGCGACGTCCCGGACCCGGGCGCGCGCTGAGCTGGAGGCGGGCAGCAGATCCGCGAGCACGGCTCCCGGACGCGGTGTGGCTGCGGAAGTGAGGGCACTCATCTGGCATCTCCGTCTGGTGCGAGCTGGTAGAAGCAGGCACGGGCGCGCAGAGCGTCGGCCTCGTGCGCGTCGACGCTAGCCGAATCCGCTCGTGCGCCGAGCGTGAGCGGGGCGTGAGCTTGCTGACAGTGCGGGGCACGGAAGGGCCGGTTCGCCCCGGTTCACCGCCGAAGGGGGCTGTCCGCATTGCGGAAAGCACTGCACGATTATTGCCGTGCCGGGGCAGGCTCCCGAACACTGTGGAAACGCCAGTCTCCCCGATGGCTGCGGGACCACGCGCAGCGCCCCGTCCCCCGCTCACCCTCACACACTCCAGGAACGGCCACTGATGACGCGCACCGAGACCTCCGACGCGCCACACCCGCCCGGCGGACCCGCCACGCCGTCCGGCCCCCCGGAGGGCACCGGCCCCTCCGGCGGCACCCTCGCGCACGGCCTCAAGCAGCGCCACCTCTCGATGATCGCCCTGGGCGGGGTGATCGGCGCGGGGCTCTTCGTCGGCTCCGGCGCCGGCATCGCCGCCGCGGGCCCGGCGATCGTCCTCGCGTACGCCGCCTCCGGCGCGCTGGTGATGCTCGTCATGCGGATGCTGGGCGAGATGTCGGCGGCCCGCCCGGCCTCCGGCTCCTTCTCCGTCCACGCGGAGCGGGCCCTGGGACCTTGGGCGGGTTTCACCGCGGGCTGGATCTACTGGACGCTGCTGTGCGTGGCCATCGCCACCGAGGCGACCGCGGCGGCGAAGATCACGACCGGCTGGCTGCCCGGGACCGAGCAGTGGATGTGGGTCGCGCTGTTCATGCTCGTCTTCTGCGCCACCAATCTGGCCCAGGTGCGGAACTTCGGCGAGTACGAGTTCTGGTTCGCCGCGGTGAAGGTGCTGGCCATCAGCGCCTTCCTGGTGCTGGGCGGGCTCGCGATAGCCGGCCTGCTGCCGGGCACCGACTCGCCGGGCGCCGGCAATCTGACCGGGGACGGGGGCTTCTTCCCGACCGGCACCGAGGGACTGATCGTGGGGCTGCTCGCCTCGGTGTTCGCGTTCGGCGGTCTGGAGACGGTGACGATCGCGGCCGCCGAGTCGGAGAAGCCGGTCTCGGGCGTCGCCAAGGCGGTCCGCACCGCGGTGTGGCGGATCGCGCTGTTCTACGTCGGCTCGATGCTGGTGATCGTCACCCTGATCCCGTGGCAGGACGAGTCGGTGCTCTCCGGTCCGTACGCCGCGGTGCTGGACCACCTCGGGATCCCGGCCGCCGCGCAGATCATGAACGTGGTGGTGCTCATCGCGCTGCTGTCGGCGATGAACGCCAACATCTACGGCGCCTCGCGGATGTCGTTCTCGCTGGTGGAGCGGGGCGAGGGCCCGGCGTTCCTGAACCGGGTGAGCGCCCAGGGGGTGCCGCGCTACGCGGTGGTCGCCTCGTCCCTTTTCGGCTTCGTGGCGGTGCTGCTGAACTTCTTCTGGGAGAAGACGGTCTTCCAGTGGCTGCTGAACATGGTCGGCGCGGCGACGCTGGTGGTCTGGGGCTTCATCGCCGTCTCGCAGTTCCGCACCCGGCGCCGGCTGGAGCGTGAGGCGCCCGAGAAGCTGGTGGTGCGGATGTGGTTGTTCCCGGGGCTGACCATCGTGGCGCTCGCCGGGATCGCCGCGGTGCTGCTGCTGATGCTCCGCGAGGGCGACACCCGCACCCAGCTGGCGTTCACCGCGGGTCTGACGGTGGTGCTGGCCGTGGTCGGGTACCTCCGGCAGCGCCGGCGTCCGCAGGCCCCGGCGCCCGCGGACGGCTGACCCGCCCGCAGGTCCTGACAGCCCCTCAGTGCGCGGCCGGACCTACGACTTCCGGCCGATCCCGAAAGAGCGGAGCGCCCCCCCGTGCGCGGGGGCGCTCCGCTCTTTCGGTACCCATTGCTGCTAGCTTCTTTTTGCAAGTAATATGCAATAGCGAGTGAGGGGCGAGAGCATGTCGATCACGACCTACACCTTGCCGGAGCTGCCGTACGACTACTCCGCGCTGGAGCCGGTCATCAGCGGCGAGATCATCGAGCTGCACCACGACAAGCACCACGCCGGGTATGTGAAGGGGGCCAACGACACCCTGGAGCAGCTCGCGGAGGCCCGGGACAAGGACCAGTGGGGCTCCGTCAACGGGCTGGAGAAGAACCTCGCCTTCCACCTTTCCGGGCACATCCTGCACAGCATCTACTGGCAGAACATGACCGGCGACGGAGGCGGCGAGCCGCTGGAGAAGGACGGCACCGGCGAACTGGCCGACGCCATCGCCGAGTCGTTCGGCGGCTTCGCCAAGTTCAAGGCCCACCTCTCCAAGGCGGCGGCCACCACCCAGGGCTCGGGCTGGGGCGTGCTGGCCTACGAGCCGGTCACCGGACGGCTCATCGTCGAACAGGTCTACGACCACCAGGGCAACGTCGGGCAGGGCTCGGTGCCGCTGCTCGTCTTCGACGCCTGGGAGCACGCCTTCTACCTGCAGTACCGCAACCAGAAGGTGGATTTCGTCGAGGCCATGTGGCGCGTCGTCAACTGGCAGGACGTCGCCGCCCGGTACACCGCGGCGAAGGAGCGCGCCAACAGCCTGCTGCTCGCCCCGTAGCCCAGGAGCACACCCCTCGGCTGCGATGAGCCTTCCACCCTCGTGATCGTCTTCTCACCTTTCCCGGGGGCGGAGGATGGCGGGGCCCCTGCGTGGACGTGACACGCAGGGGCCCCGCGCACTGCGCGCCCGCACCCGCACGTCGGGCGGGCCCCGGCCGCCGCGCCGCGCGGGACCCGCACCCCCGGACGGAGCGGCGGCCCGGCCACCGGCGGAGGCCCGTCAGTCGAAGAGCGGGCCCACGTCGCGCGTGCGCTTGATCTCGAAGAAGCCGGGGGTCGAGGCCACCATCAAGGTGCCGTCCCACAGCCGGGCCGCGGCCTCGCCCTTGGGCGCCGGGGTGACCACCGGGCCGAAGAAGGCGATCCGCTCGCCGTCCGCACCCGGCACGGCGATGACCGGGGTGCCGACCTCCTGGCCCACCAGCCCGATGCCCTCCTCGTGCGAGGCGCGCAGAGCCGCGTCGTAGGCGTCCGAGTCGGCGGCGTCGGCCAGCGAGGCCGGCAGCCCGGCCTCGGCGAGCGCCTCCAGGATCACCTCCCGGTCCAGCTCCCGCCCGCCCGGATGGGCGCGGTTGCCCAACGCGGTGTACAGCGGGCCCAGCACCGCGGAGCCGTGCTCCTGCTCGGCGGCCACGCACACCCGTACCGGGCCCCAGCCGCGGGCCATCAGCTCCCGGTAGCTCTCCGGCAGTTCATCCAGCCGCTTCTCGTTGAGCAACGCCAGGCTCATCACGTGCCAGCGGACCTCGATCGGCCGCAGCTTCTCGACCTCCAGCATCCACCGGGAGGTCATCCACGCCCAGGGGCACAGCGGGTCGAACCAGAAATCGGCGGGCGTCTTCTCGGGCATGAGCCTCTCCTCAGGGACGACGGTCTACTGCACCGCGGCCGCTGCCGCGGTGTGACGATGATCTCGAACGCCGACAACGCACCGGCCCGGCGACAGCATTCCCGGGTGTGCCCGCTCGGCGCCGCATGCGATCCTGAACAGGCTGTCGACCCTGCGGTCCGCGCCACGCGGCGGGGACCGCGACCGATCGGAGAGGAAGCGCGGCGTGCCCGGAGAGAACCTGACCCGCACGGAGGCCCGGGAGCGCGCGGCGCTGCTGACCGTGAGCGGGTACGACGTGGCGCTGGACCTGCGCTCCGCCATCGAGCCGCCGCCCGCCACCGGACCCCGCACCTTCCGCTCGACCACCACCATCCGGTTCGCCTCCGCCGAGGAGGACGCCACCACCTTCGTGGACCTGGTGGCCCCGCACGTCCACTCGGTCACCCTGAACGGCGAGACGCTCCGGGTCGAGGAGGTCTTCGACGGCGCCCGCGTGACGCTGTCCGGGCTGCGGGCCGCGAACGAGGTGACGATCGACGCGCAGTGCGCCTACAGCCGCACCGGCGAGGGCCTGCACCACTTCCTCGACCCCGAGGACGGGCAGGTCTACCTCTACACCCAGTACGAGCCGGCCGACGCGCGCCGCGTCTTCGCCACCTTCGAGCAGCCCGACCTCAAGGCGCCCTTCGACTTCACCGTCACCGCCCCCGCAGGCTGGACGGTGCTCAGCAACGGAGCCCAGGAGGGCGAGCCGCGCCCGGTGGACGACGGAGCCGCGGCCCTGTGGCGGTTCGCCCGCACCGCGTCCATCTCGACGTACATCACCGCCGTCGTCGCGGGCCCGTACCACTACGTCGCCGACACCTACCGGCGCACCCTCGAGGACGGCAGCGAGCTGGAGATCCCGCTGGGCGCCCTGTGCCGCAAGGGCCTGGCACGCTACTTCGACCCGCAGGACATCTTCACCGTCACCAAGCAGGGCCTGGACTTCTTCCACGACCACTTCGACTACCCGTACCCGTTCGGCAAGTACGACCAGGCGTTCGTGCCGGAGTACAACATCGGCGCCATGGAGAACCCGGGCTGCGTGACCTTCCGCGAGGAGTTCGTCTTCCGCGGCAGGGTCACCGAGGCCTCCTACGAGAGCCGCGCCAACGTCATCCTGCACGAGATGGCGCACATGTGGTTCGGCGACCTGGTCACCATGGAGTGGTGGGACGACCTGTGGCTCAAGGAGTCCTTCGCGGACTTCATGGGCGCCTTCGCGCTGGTGGAGTCCACCCGCTTCCGGGACGGCTGGATCACCTTCGCCAACCGCCGCAAGTCCTGGGCCTACCGCGCCGACCAGCTCCCCTCCACCCACCCGGTCACCGCCGACATCCGGGACCTGGAGGACGCCAAGCTCAACTTCGACGGCATCACCTACGCCAAGGGCGCCTCCGTCCTCAAACAGCTCGTGGCCTACGTCGGCAAGGACGCCTTCCTGGAGGGCGCCCGGCGCTACTTCAAGCGGCACCAGTGGGGCAACACCCGGCTGGAGGACCTGCTGTCCGTACTGGAGGAGACCTCCGGCCGGGACATGGCCGAGTGGTCCAAGGCGTGGCTGCAGACCGCCGGGGTCAACACCCTCACGCCGCAGCTCACCTACGACGCGGCCGACCGGGTCACCGAGCTCGCCGTGCTGCAGGAAGCCGCCTCCGCCGAGCACCCCGTGCTGCGCCCGCACCGCGTCGCGGTGGGCCTCTACCGGCGCGACCCGGCGCGGGGTGTCCTGGAGCGCTACGCCCGAGCCGAGGTCGACGTCGCGGGCCCGCGCACCCCGGTCGCCGAACTGGCCGGTGCCCGGCGGCCGGACCTGGTGCTGGTCAACGACGACGACCTGACCTACTGCAAGGTCCGGTTCGACGAGGCGTCCCTGGCGACCCTGCGCGAGCACCTCGGCGAACTCACCGACCCCGACCCCGGCCCCTCCGGCGCCGGGCACTCGCTGGCCCGCGCGCTGTGCTGGTCCGCCGTGTGGAATCTGACCCGGGACGGGCTGATGCCGGCCCGGGACTTCATCGACCTGGTGCTGCGGTTCGCCGGGCAGGAGACCGAGATCGGCGTGCTGCAGATGCTGCACGGCCAGGCGAAGCTGGCCCTGGACCACTACACGGCTCGCGAGCGGCGCCCCGAGGCCGGGCGGCTGCTGTCGGAGTGCGCGGTCACCCGGCTGCGGCAGGCCGAGCCGGGCAGCGGACACCAGCTGGCCTGGGCCCGTTTCCTCGCCGCCGTCGCCTCCCGCGAGGAGGAGCTGCGGCTGCTGCAGGGCCTGCTGGCCGGCACCGCCCGGATCGACGGGCTGGCGGTGGACCAGGAGCTGCGCTGGACCTTCCTGGGGGCCCTGACCGCCGCCGGTCTGGCCGACGAGGAGGCCGTCGACGCCGAACTGGCGCGGGACGACACCGCCTCCGGCAAGCGGCACCAGGTGCGCTGTCTGGCCGCCCGTCCCTCGGCCGCGGTCAAGGCGCAGGCGTGGGCCTCGGTCGTGGAGTCGGACGCGCTGTCCAACTCGCTGGTCGAGGCGACGATCTCCGGCTTCGCGCAGCCCGGTCAGACCGAGCTGACCGCGCCGTACACCCCGCGCTACTTCGAGATGCTGGAGACGGTCTGGGCCACGCGCTCGATCGAGATCGGCATGGCGATCGTGCGGGGCCTGTTCCCCGCCGCGCAGGGCGACCAGGCCACGCTCGACGCCGCCGACGCCTGGCTGACCGGGCATCCGGACTCCGCACCCGCGCTGCGGCGGCTGGTCGCCGAGGCCCGGGACGACCTGGCCCGGGCGCTGCGCGCCCAGCGCGCCGACGCCGCCGCATAGTCCCGCTCGGCGTGCCGGTCCCGCCGCCGGCCCGCGGCGGGACCGGCCCGGCGGCACTCCTCAGGCCACGACGGGGAGTCCGGGGTCGCGCCGGGCGGCCAGCCAGCGCGCGTAGGCGGGGCTGCCCAGCGCCACCTCCTCGTAGGAGGCGCGCAGATCCTCGACGACGCCGTCCCCCTCGACGCACGCGTGCCGTCCGGCCCGCAGCGCCACCACCAGCCGCACCCCGAGCGGATCCCCCGCCAGGGGGACGATGGACATGCCCGGCCGCGGCTGTGAGGTGGGCTGGCACGGGGTGACGACCTCCCCCGCGGCGACCAGGTCGCCCGCGGACAGGTAGTCGCCGTAGACCACCCGCGGATCGATCCGCGCCGCCGTGAACACCCGGCGCAGCCCGTCCCAGTCGCCGTCGACCGACGGGTCGACCATCCACTTCTCCCCGGCGAGCTCCGCGACGGCCACGGCCCGACCGGTCCGCGCCGCCGGATGGGTGGCGGGCACGGCGACGAACTGGGGCTCACGCCGCACCAGGACCTGCAGTCGGATGCCGTCGGGGACCCGCAGCGGGGCGCCCTCGACCTCGTGCACGAAGGCGGCGTCGAGCTGGTTGTCCGCGACCATCTGCAGCAGCGTGTTCGCCGAGACATCCGTCTGGAAGGTGATGTCGGTCTCCGGCAGCCGGCGGTGCAGGCGGCGCAGCCAGCCGGGGACGGCCCTGCTGCCGGTGCTGCCGAGCCGCAGCCGCGCCCCGGGGTCCGCGTGGCCGAGCCCGGCGGCGTCCTTGGCCTCCCGGATCAGCTCCGTCATCTGCGCCACGATCGGCCGGGCGCGGGTGAGGACGGTGCGGCCCAGCGGCGTGGGCCTGCTGCCCGTCCGCTCCCGGTTGAAGAGCGGACCGCCGACGGCCTGTTCGATCCGCCTGAGCTGGGTCGTCAGCGAAGGCTGCGTCATCCCGAGCTGGCGGGCCGCCTTGTGCACGCTGCCGGTGTCGGCGATCGCACACACTGCACGAAGATGCCTCACTTCGAGCTCCACACCGCGGAGCATATCGGCGGGTCGCGGGTCCCACCAGAGAGCGCCGGACCGGTGAACGGTGCGCGAACGCGCGTGCGGCACGGGGGGATTCACCGGTCCTATCGGGAGTTGGCATCATTCCGGAACGCCCTCCGTTCGAACAGACTCTCCCGGAGCAGCAATCCGTCCGGAGGGACCGGCGGCGCCCCCCACGCCAACATCCCAGAGCGGCGCCGGTTTCTCCGAAACCAAGGAGAGACCCCCCATGGAATACCGCAGATCGGCTCTTTCGGCGGCGCTCGGCCTGGGCGTGACCGTCGCACTCGGCCTGGGTGCCGTGCCCGCCTCCGCCGCGGACGACGCAGCCGCCGCCCGCCCCGCGGCGTCCTCGACGGCAGTCTCCGCCACCACCCAGGGCTTCACCGGCGAGAACCAGCAGCGCAACGAGAAGTTCTTCAAGTTCATCGTCAAGGAAGCCTTCAAGAAGCAGGCCGCGAAGCCGGGCATCCAGCAGGTCACCATCAACTACAGCGCCAGCGGCGCGCCCTCGTTCCGGAGCGAGATCGCCAACAGCACGGCGGTGTGGAACTCGGCCGTCTCGAACGTGAAGCTCGCCGAGGGCGGCGGGGCCAGCTTCGACTACCGCGAGGGCAACGACTCGCGCGGCAGCTACGCCTACACCGACGGGCACGGCAACGGCTACATCTTCCTGGACTACGCGCAGAACCAGCAGTACGACTCCGACCGCGTCGTCGCGCACGAGACCGGTCACGTGCTCGGTCTGCCGGACCACTACTCCGGGCCCTGCAGCGAGCTGATGTCGGGCGGCGGCCCCGGCACGTCCTGCACCAACGACCAGCCCGACGCCGCCGAGCGCGCGCGGGTCGAGCAGCTGTGGGCGAACGGCGTGGCGTCCGTCGCGTTCGAGAACGTCGGCTTCAAGTAAGCCGCACCCGCAACTGATCCACCCCCCGCACGTCGGCCCCCGGTCACCACCGGGGGCCGATGCGCGTGCGGCGGCGAGAGCGCCGGCGGGCCGTCAGCCCGCCGCACCCGCCGCCCGGTCCGCGGCCTGGGCCCGCAGCGCCCGCTCGACACCGGCCCTCGACTCGGTCACCAGACGGCGCAGCGCCGCGCTCGGCTCCGCCGAGGCGAGCCAGGCGTCGGTGGCGTCCAGCGTTTCCTGTGCGACCTGCAGCGCGGGGTAGAGGCCGATGGCGACCTGCTGGGCCATCTCATGGCTGCGCTGCTCCCACACGTCCTTGACGGCGGCGAAGTAGCGCTCGGTCCAGGGCTCCAGCAGGATGCGCTGGTCGGTCTGGACGAAGCCGGAGATGACGGCCTCCTGCACCGCGTTGGGCAGTTCGTCGCCCTCCACAACGGCCCGCCACGCCTCCGCCTTGGCCTCCGGGGTGGGACGTGCCGCGCGCGCGGCGGCCGCGTGCCGCTCCCCCGCCGAGGTGGCGTCACGCCCCAGTTCGGCCGCGATCTCCGCCTCGTCGGCCCGGCCGGTGGCGGCCAGCCGCTCCAGGAACGCCCAGCGCAGCTCCGTGTCGACGACCAGGCCCTCGACGGCGCGGCTGCCGTCCAGCAGCCCGGCCAGCAGATCGAGCTGAGCGTCGCTGCGGGCCGCGGCGGCGAACGCGCGCGCCCAGGCCAACTGGTGGTCGCTGCCCGGCGCGGCGGCGCGGAGCTGCTCGTCGGCGGCCTCGGCCCAGCGGGTGAGCCCGGCCTCCCGGTGCTCGGGCGCCGCGTACAGGTCCAGGGCGAGCTTGACCTGGCGCTGCAGGGACTGCACGAGGCCGATGTCGGACTCCTTGCCGATGCCGGAGAGCACCAGCTCCAGGAAGGCGCTCGCGGACAGCTCCGCGTCGCGGGCCATGTCCCAGGCGGAGGCCCAGCACAGGGCGCGCGGCAGCGGGTCGGAGAAGTCGCCCAGGTGCCGGGTGACGTTGGCCAGCGACTCCTCGTCCAGCCGGACCTTGGCGTAGGTGTGGTCGCCGTCGTTGAGCAGCAGTACGTCGGGGCGCTTGCGGTCGCGGGGCAGCGGCACCTGGGTCAGCTCGCCGTCGACGTCGAGTTCGACGCTGTCGGTGCGGACCAGCTTGCCGTCCACCAGGTCGTAGAAGCCGACGCCGAGGCGGTGCGGGCGCAGCGTCGGCTCGCCCTCGGCGCCGGCGGGCAGCGCGGGCGCCTCCTGGCGGATGGCCAGCGCCGTGAGGGTGCCGTCCGGCGCGCAGGTCGGCTCGGGGCGCAGGACGTTGATGCCCGCGGTCTCCAGCCAGGCCCGGGACCAGGTCTTCAGATCCCGCCCGGAGGTCTCCTCCAGGGCACCGAGGAGGTCGCTCAGCCGGGTGTTGCCCCACTGGTGGCGCTGGAAGTAGGCGCGGACGCCGCGGAAGAACTCCTCCATCCCGACATAGGCGACGAGCTGCTTGAGGACGGAGGCACCCTTGGCGTAGGTGATGCCGTCGAAGTTGACCAGGACGTCGTCCAGATCCCGGATCGGGGCCATGATCGGGTGGGTGGAGGGGAGCTGGTCCTGGCGGTACGCCCAGGTCTTCATCTGGTTGGCGAAGCTCGTCCAGGCGTCCGGCCAGCGGCTGCCGGGGGCGTGCGCCTGGCAGGCGATGGAGGTGTAGGTGGCGAACGACTCGTTCAGCCACAGGTCGTTCCACCACTCCATGGTGACCAGGTCGCCGAACCACATGTGGGCCAGCTCGTGCAGGATGGTCTCGGCACGGCCCTCGTAGGCGGCGTCGGTGACCTTGGAGCGGAAGACGTACTGGTCCCGGATGGTGACGGCGCCCGCGTTCTCCATGGCACCCGCGTTGAACTCGGGCACGAAGAGCTGGTCGTACTTCTCGAACGGGTACGGGTAGTCGAACTTCTCCTGGAACCAGTCGAAGCCCTGCCGGGTGACCTCGAAGATCGCGTCGGCGTCCAGGTACTCGGCCAGCGAGGGGCGGCAGTAGATGCCCAGCGGCACGCTGCGGCCGTCCGCTCCCTTCCCCTCCCAGCTGCTGTGCACCGAGTGGTACGGACCGGTGATCAGCGCCGTGATGTAGGTGGAGATCCGCGGGGTGGGTGCGAAGCTCCAGACGTTGTCCCGGGGCTCGGGGGTGGGCGAGTTGGAGATCACCGTCCAGCCCTCGGGAGCGCGGACGGTGAACTGGAAGGTGGCCTTGAGGTCGGGCTGCTCGAAGGTGGTGAAGACCCGGCGCGCGTCCGGCACCTCGAACTGGGTGTAGAGGTAGGCCTGGCCGTCGACCGGGTCCACGAAGCGGTGCAGGCCCTCGCCGGTGTTGGTGTAGGCGCAGTCCGCCACGACGACCAGCTCATGAGAGCCCTGGGTGAGTCCGCGCAGCGCGATGCGGGAGTCCGCGAAGACGGCGGCCGGCTCCAGGGGGGCACCGTCGAGAGTCACCTCGTGCACGGTCGGCGCGACCAGATCCGCGAAGGTGTCGCCCGCCTCCGCCGCCTGGAAGCGGAGCCTCGTCACGGAGCGGAAGGTGCCGCCCTGCTGCGCGCCGCTCAGGTCCAGGTCGATCTCGTACGAGTCCACGGTGAGCAGCCGGGCCCGCTCCTGGGCCTCCTCGCGCGTCAGATTCGTGCCAGGCACTTGGTTGATCTCCCCACTCTCGCGGCTCGCAGCGCTGTCGTGCTGATTGCTGAAGCCATACTTGCACGCGGTTGCGACAGCCGCTGGCGTGCGTTCCGACGCCGTTCAGACAGGGGTCATCCGGGTCGCCGATGAAACGGATGAGGGGCTTCCCCGCCCCTGTGATCCTCCGCTACCGGGAGACCGAATGCCCCGTCGCAGCCGTGTCCGGCCCGCCGACTCCGCTCCCTCTTCCCCTGCTTCCCCTGCTTCCTCTGCTCCCCCTGCCTCCCCCGCTTCCCCGGGCCCCGCCCGGATTGTCCCCACCGGCGAGTGCGCCACCGCGGCGGCCCGGCTCCACCCGCCCTCCCACCGCCCCGGGCGGCGCCGGATGCTCGGGCTGGCCGGTTCCGCGGGGGTCGCGGCAACGCTCGCCCTGGTGACCGCACCGGCACCCGCCGGCTCCGCCGCACCCGCCACCCGCACCCGGGTACGCCCGCTGCGCGCCGCACCCGCCCCTGCCGCCGGGGACGCGCCGCACGGCAACACCACCACCCTCACGCACCGCGCCGTGCCCTCCGGGGACGGCCCGTTCAAGCGGCTGGTCACCGGGCCCGGCTGGGGCCGGACGGTCCGCACCGAGCTGGCACCGGCCGGCCGGCAGCGGGCCGGCCAGGCCGTACCGCTGGCGTCGTTCGTACAGTTCACGGACTTGCACCTGGTGGATGTGCAGCACCCGTTGCGCTACGAGTACCTGCGCGCCGAGACCGCCAGTGCGTGGCGGCCGCAGGAGGCGCTGTCGGTCGCGGGAGCGGTCTCGCTGGTCGAGCGGGTCAACGCGCTGTCCGGCGGGCCCGCCACCGGCACCGCGCTCTCCTGCGTCGTGACCACGGGTGACAACACCGACAACAACTCGCGCGCCGAGCTGGAGTGGTTCGTGCAGGTGATGAGCGGCGGACGGATCACTCCCGACACCGGCGAACCCCTGCTCTACGAGGGCGTGCAGGACTCGGGGCTGCGGGACTACTGGCAGCCGGACTCGGACGTGCGCGACCGCGACAAGAACGTCGGCTACCCGAAGCTGGACGGCTACTTGCGGGCCGCTGTCCGGCAGGTGACCAGTCCGGGTCTGAAGCTGCCCTGGTACGCCACGGTCGGCAACCACGACGCCCTGCCGGGCGGTTGTTTCGCCGCGGCGGACGCCCGCGGCTTCTTCGCCGACTTCGCCGTCGGCGACCGGAAGCTGATGACCCTGTCCCGGGACCGGGCGGCACAGCTGTGGCGGGCCGTGGACCAGGGCCTCGACCCGGAGGGTGCCCGGTTCAAGGAACTGCTGCGCACCGAACGCCGCCGGATGCGGGTCGTCACCCCGGACCCGCGGCGCGCCCCGGTCACCCCGCGCGAGTACGTACGCACCCTCGCCGGGCCGCACGCGCTGGGGCACGGTCCCGCCGAGCACGGGTACACGGAGGCCAACGCCGAGGACGGCACGCTGTACTACACGTTCCGGATATCCGAGGACGTGATGGGCTACAGCCTGGACACCACCCGGCGGGACGGGCACTACAAGGGCCGGGTGGGCGCGGCACAGCTGCGCTGGCTGAAGCGCAAGCTGGCGGAACACGACGACAGCTACGCGCTCGTCTTCAGCCACCACACCAGCACCACCACCCCGGAGGGCGGTACGGAGCTGCTGGCACTGCTGCGCGACACCCCCCACGTGGTGGCCTGGGTCAACGGGCACAGCCACCGCAACAGGATCACCCCGCACAACACGTTCTGGGAGGTCAGCACGGCCTCGCACATCGACTTCCCACAGCTGGCGCGCACCCTGGAGCTGGTGGACAACAAGGACGGCACCCTCTCCCTGTTCACCACCCTCATCGAATCCGCCGCGCCGCACCGTACGGACTTCACCGACCTGTCGCAGACCGGGCTGGCCTCCCTCTACCGGGAGCTCGCCTTCAACGCTCCCGGCACCCGCAGGGGGCTGGAGGGGGACGAGGAGGACCGCAACACCGAACTACTGCTCCGCAAGCCGTGACCCGCGGGGCGAGCCGTGCCCGCCGGGCACGGCGCCGCAGCGGACCGCCCGCGCCGTGCGGCTCAGTCCGCGGCGGCGCCGACCGCTTCCCCGTCCCACTCCTCGGCGGTGAGCGCCGCCAGGCAGGCGCGGACCGAGGGGCTGTCGCCGCCCGCCCGCCAGGCCGCCCGCACCTCGCGGTGGAGCGCCGGTTGGACCGGCACGAAGCACACCCCGGGCGGGCAGGGCCACCGCCCCATGCCGGGCACCAGCGCCGCGGTCAGCCCGCGGGCCACGAACGCGAGCTGGGTGGCGTACTCGCCGACGGCGTAGCGCACCCGGGGTTCGACGCCGCGCGCCCGCAGCGCCTGGACCAGCGCCTCGTAGGGCTCGGTGCCGACCGGGCAGCTCGACCAGTCGACACCGTCCAGCTCCGCCAGGTCGACCACCTCCCGGCCGGCCAGCGGATGCCGGGCCGGGAGCGCCACCTGGACCTCCTCCACGGCGAGCGGCTTGACCCGCACGCCCTCGGGCAGCGGCATGGGGCGGCTGTGCCAGCTCTCGATCAGCAGCAGGTCCAGTTCACCGGCGAGCAGCAGCGGCACCATGTCGACGGCCTCGCCGTCCACCACGGTGGGCCGCAGCCGGGGGTGCGCCTCGGTGAGCGCGGCCAGCACGCCCGGCAGCAGGGCGCGCAGACAACTGCCGACGCCGCCGAGCCGGAGGGGCCCGAGGATCTCGTCCCCGAGGTCGGCCAGATCGCTCTCGGCGGCGGAGAGCTGCGCGACGACGCGGGCCGCGTGGTCGGCCAGCACGCGGCCCGCGTGGGTGAGTCGGACGCCGCGGCCCTGCGGCTCCAGCAGGGTGTGGCCCGCCTCGCGCTCCAGCTTGGCCAGTTGCTGGGAGACGCCGGAGGGGGTGATGTGCAGGGCGGCCGCGGCGCGTACCAGGGAGCCGTGCACGGCGACGGCGTCGAGGGCGCGGAGCCGGTCGGAGCTGAACATACGGGGGCACCTCATCGGGCGGTCGGGCGATCGGGGGTCTTACGGGGACGGGTACGCGGGCGGGCAGGATTCATCAGCGACGCTCACCGATACTGCCAACGAATCGTCGCTTTTCCTTGGCAGTCAGGGCAGGCAGAGTGACGGCCATGACCGGCACCGAAGAGAGGGCGCAGCAGGCCGCACCGCGCGGCCGACTGGCCGACGCCGCACCGGTGCCGCTGGCGGTGGCGGCCTCGGCGTGCATCTCCGCCTCCGCGATGTTCGTCAAGCTGTCCGGGGTCAACGCCGGCACCGCCGCCTTCCTGCGCTGCGCGCTGGCCCTGGTCGCCCTGGTGCCCCTCGCCCTGCTGGAACGGCGGCGGCTGGGCCCCCGACCGGTCCGCGCCCAGCGGTTCGACCTGCTGGCGGGCGCACTGCTGGGCGTCGACTTCGTCTTCTGGGCACAGAGCATCCACGACGTGGGCTCGTCCATCGCGACCGTGCTGCTCAACATCCAGATCGCCGTCTTCCCCCTGCTGGCGCTCGCCGTCACCCGTACCCGGCCCGGCGCACGCTACTGGCGCACCCTGCCCGTGCTGCTGTTCGGCGTCGCGCTGGCCAGCGGCGCCATCGGACATCCCGAGCCCGGCAGCAGCCCGGTCTCCGGGGTGCTCTACGGAGCCGGCGCCGGAGTGGCGTTCGCCGGATACCTGTTCCTGACCCGGCTGGGCGGCGGCGGGGCGCACACTCTTCACCCGGTGTGCGTCTCCACGCTGGCCGCCGGTGTCACCTCCGGGGTACTGGGAGCGCTGTGGACGGGGATCGACCCGGCGCCCGGCTGGGGCCCGCTGGGCTGGCTGACGGTGATGTCGCTGTTCGGACAGGTGCTGGCGCTCGTGCTGATGGGGCCGGCGCTGGCCCGGCTGGCGCCGGTGACCAGCGCCGCGCTGCTGCTGCTGCAACCGGTGCTGGCGCTCGTCCTCGGTGTCGTCTTCCTCGGTGAACGCCCCACCGCGACCCAGTTCGCCGGGTGCGTCCTGGTCGTCCTCGCCGTCTGGCACACCAGCCGCCCGGCTCACTAGAGTCCCCGTCCATGCACCTGCCGCGGCGCCTCCTGAGCGGGCTGATCTCCACCGTGACCGCCTTCGGGCTGATGGTGAGCTCCTCCACCGCCGCCGACCTGGGGCACACCCGCACCCGCGCGGCGATGGAGGCGCTGGTGGCGCGGGACGACGCACCGGGAGTGCTGGCGCAGGTGGCGGACGGAGCCGGGGTGTGGAACGGCAGCGCCGGCACCGCCGACTACGCCACCGGCCGCCCGCGGCTGGCCGGGGACCGGTTCCGGATCGGCAGCCTGACCAAGCCGTTCGTGGCGACGGTGCTGCTGCAACTGGAAGCGGAGGGCACGCTCGGGCTCGACGATCCGGTGGGCCGCTGGCTGCCGGACGTGCGGCTGGGCCGGTACGGCGCGGCGGTGGGCGGGCCGGAGCGGGCCGTCACGGTGCGCCAACTCCTCGGCCACACCAGCGGCATCCCCGACTACACCGAGGATCCGGCCCTGCGCGCCGCCTACTTCAGCCCGCGCTTCCCGGACGTGCGGACGCGCACGCACAGCGCCGGGGAACTGGTGCGGCGCGCCCTGACCCGCCCCCCGCTGTTCCGCCCCGGCACCGGCTGGAGCTACTCCAACACCAACTACCTGCTGGCCGGGATGGTCATCGAGCGCGCCACCGGGCACTCCTACGCGACGGAGATCGAACGCCGGGTGCTGCGCCCGCTGAAGCTGCGCGACACCTCGCTGCCCGGCACCTCGACGCGCATCCCGGGGCAGCACGGCAAGGAGTACTCCACACTGTTCGCACCGGGCACCGACCCGCCCGTCCGGGACGTCACCGCGCTCAACCCCTCGCTGGCCGGGGCGTCCGGCGAGATGATCTCCTCGACCGGCGACCTGGTGCGCTTCGTCAGCGCCCTGGCCACCGGCCGGCTGCTGCCGCCGCAGGAGACGGCCCGGATGCGGACGACACGCAGAGCGGACGCGACCGAACGCTACGGGCTGGGACTGACCGAGCGCACCCTCTCCTGCGGGGTCACGGTCTGGGGCCACGACGGCACCATCCACGGCTCCAGCACGGCGGCCTACACCACGCCGGACGGCACTCACACGATCGCCGTCAACCTCAACGGCGACTGGTCGGACGGCGCCCGCGACCTGGTCGAGGCCGAGTACTGCGACTGACCCCGGCGGCTCAGCGCGGCAGGACCGCCACGTACTCGGCGGGCGGCTGCTCCGCTGCGGCCATCAGCGCCGTCCGGACCACGGCAGCCTGCTGGGCCGGGCTCTCGCGCAGCTTCTCCGGGGTGACGTGGACGACGGTGATCCCGAACTGCTCCAGGGACTCCCGCTTGTGGGTGCAGGCGTCCCAGGCCGCCTCCGCACCGGCCCGGGGGGAACGCGCATCGATCTCCACAGCGACGGCCCGGTCCGGCCAGTAGGCGTCGACGGCACCGAGGTGCGGACCGCCGGGCACCCGCAGTTCGACGTTCCAGCACGGGTCGGGCAGTCCTTGCCCGAAGACCATCCCGTACAGCAGGCCCTCGGTCAGCGCCCGCCCCTCGGCCAGCAGACTCTCCACGGCGTCGGCGACGTGCGGCAGGCCGAGCAGCCGGGCCCTGGTGAGTTCGCGCACCACCGGCTGCGGTTCGCAGTGCCCGCCGCGCACCGCTTCGGTCAGCAGACCGCGCACCTCGTCGGCGTCGGCCGACTGGGCCACCGCGTCGGCCAGCGCCCGCGGCACGGGGGCCACCGGCAGTCCGGTGATCTCCTCCGGTTCGGGCACGATCCGGGTCCGCACCAGATGCGCGGAGGTGTAGGCAGAGCCTGCGGGGAGCGGCACCCGGGTACCCGGCCCGAGGGGCTCGCCCAGCTCCGGGACCAGCACATCGATCCGGTCGAGATCCAGCAGGGAGGGTGCGGTGGCGAAGCAGTGCAGCGCGAGCGCGGCCAGACCGGTGATCATCGCGCGGCCGGGCGGCCCGAACGGCTCGGCGCCGCCGTGCGCGTACCGGAGCGCGGCGCGCAGCCGCTCTTCGCTGGTGGGCAGTCCGGTACGGGGCGGGAGTGGTACATCGTGCGTCATGTTGTGGGCAATTCCCCACAGCCGACGGAGTGCCAACGTGTGTGACGAAGCTGTCACCGAACCCGGACAACCTCGTACTAAAGCACGGCAGTTCGACTGCCGATAGGGCGCGGCGCAGCGCGCCGGACCGGGCTCCCGCGGAGTCAGTTCTCCTTGCCGCGCTTCTCGCTCAGTGTCACCAGACCGGCGATGACCAGGAAGAGCACGAGGGGCGCTGCGACGTACAGCCCCAGGGTGTCGAGGACGCTCAGGCCGGAGCCCGGCTGGTCGCCGTCGTCGCGGGTGAGCGCGAAGGCGGGGGACGACAGCAGCGGCAGCAGCGCCGCGCCGACGGTGACCGTGCCTGCGCGCAGTGCGTTCTTCTTGACCTTGTCGCTCACACAGTCAAGATATCGGACGGGTGAGCGGGTCGCGCGCCGGGGTGCCCCTGCGGGCGGACCCCCTGTTCGGGCGGAGGTGCGGGGGCTCACGAGAGGTACGTTCCAGACGCGGGCGTTCCGTTCAAGGCGCGGGCACCTCGGGGCGCACGCCGGAGCGCGGCACAGCGGTCGGGGGCTGTGTCGTCGACCGGCCGGAGCGTGCTGCTCCAGTGCGGCACGGCCGGTGCGCGGCGGAGCGGCGGCGGGCGGTGGCGCCCAGAGCCGCGAGCACGGAGACGGCCGCCTCCCGGGCACCCGGACCCGGCGGTCCGGTGCGCTCCGGCAGGAGAGCGGGGCTCCGTGCGACGCGGCGGGCCACGCGATCAGATCTCTGCGGGCTCCGTGCCGAATCCGACCCCGGCGGGTTCGCTGGTCAGCGGCGCCTCCGCGAGCGGGGGCTCGCTGGTCAGCGGGGCGACGTCGGCGAGCGGGGGCTCACTGGTGAGCGGAGCGTCCGCGCAGCCGCAGATGCACGAGCCGTCGAGTCCGGAGTCGGGGTCGGACACACCGGACAGGTCTACCGGCTCGTGCCCTCGTTTGGAGAGTGCGCGCTGTTGGGGAAGCGGAGTCAGGGCGGAGATCAGGAGTTCAGCGGACGCGGCCACCGGGGGCCTCCGTTCGTTGACGAATGGATGGTCAGGACTCGCCCTACCCAGTAGACGGGCGCGCAGACGTGTCCGAAGAGGAAACGTGTCCCAGCTCACGCGCGTTCCCGCGGCGAATCGGCGACAACATTTCCCCGAGGGAGGAGATCCGTCGGACAAAACGGGCGCTCCGGCGAGGATTTGCGGCCTGCTCGCGGGTGCGGTCCCCGGCCTCGCCCGGTGCGGTGACCGGGGACGCAGCCGGTGCCGGGCGGGCCGGCGGGCCGTAGAATCCGTCGGCACAGGGTTTGTGGCAGATCTGTCGCCTCCCGAGGTGAGCGCGGCGCGGCACTCGCCTCTATGGTGCTGGCGGAGGCCGCAGCGGAACGGACGGCAGGCGCGCGTGCGCCGGGCCCGGGCCGCTCGGCGGAGGGGTTCCGGTCGGACATCGGGAGGAAGCGGTGGGGACAGCGCGCGGCCAGGACGACCCGAGGGTCTCCGGGTCCGGCACGGGCACCGTCCCGCGCCAGGGGGCACCGGGCGGCAGAGCCAGGATGAGCGCCGCCGCGCTCGCCGCGGCGGTCGTCTCCGGCCTGCTCACCGGCGCACCCGCCGCCCAGGCGGCCGCCCCGGCCGCACCGGACGGCCCGGCCGCCGGGAGCCGGGACGACGAGAGCACCCGCGACGGCCTGCCACCGGTCTGGCCCCGCCCGCAGAAGATGCGCGCACAGGGCGGATTCGTTCCCGTCTCCACCGCGGCCACGCTGATCGCGGACGAGGACGCCGACCCGCACGCCTTGCGCACCGTGCGGGCCACGCTGCGCGCGGCCGGGGTGCGCACGCTGCACGAGCGGCAAGCGGGCAGCGGCGGCCGATCCGCCGCCTCCGGCGGCCTCGTCGTACGGGTGGGCAGCGGGTCGGCGGGCGCGGCGCTGCGCGCTCTGCGCGCCCCCGCCCGCGGCGACCTGCCGACGGGCGGCTACCGGCTGGCCGCAGGACGGGCCGACGGGCACGACACCGTGGCGCTGGAGGGAACCGACGGCGCGGGCCTCTTCCACGCCGCGCAGACGCTCCGGCAGCTCGCCACCGAGCAGGACGGCCGGCCCGGCTTCCCCGGCGTCTCCGTCCGCGACTGGCCGACCGCCTCGGTGCGCGGCACGACAGAGGGCTTCTACGGCCAACCCTGGACGCAGCAGGAGCGGCTGTCGCAACTGGACTTCATGGGCCGCACCAAACAGAACCGCTACCTGTACGCGCCGGGGGACGACCCCTACCGCCAGGCGCCCCGCTGGCGCGACCCGTACCCGGCGGCACAGCGCGCCGACTTCCGCGAGCTGGCCGACCGCGCCGAGCGCAACCACGTCACCCTCGGCTGGGCGGTCTCACCCGGTCAGGGACTGTGCTTCTCCTCCCCCGAGGACCGCAAGGCGCTGCTGCGCAAACTGGACGCCATGCGCGCGCTGGGCGTGGGCGCCTTCCAACTGCGCTTCGAGGACGTCAGCTACACCGAGTGGCACTGCGACCAGGACGCCGACACCTACGGCTCCGGCCCCGCCGCCGCGGCCCGTGCCCAGGCCGAGCTGGCCAACGCCGTGGCCGACCATCTGGCCACCCGCCACCCGGACGCCGCACCGCTGTCCGTGGTGCCGACGGAGTTCTACCAGAAGGGCCGCACCCAGTACCGGGCCGCGCTGGCCGGGAAGCTCGACGACCGCGTGGAGATCGGCTGGAGCGGGGTGGGGGTGGTGCCGCGCACCATCAGCGGCGCCGAACTCGCCCGCGCGCGCAACGCCTTCCCGCGGCACCGCCTGGTGACGATGGACAACTACCCGGTCAACGACTTCGCCTCGGACCGGATCTTCCTGGGGCCCTACCGGGGCCGCGAACCCGCCGTCGCCTCCGGTTCGGCCGCGCTGCTGACCAACGCGATGAAGCAGCCGCTGGCCTCCCGCATCCCGCTGTTCACGGCTGCGGACTACGCCTGGAACCCGCGCGGCTACCGTCCCAAGGAGTCCTGGCGGGCCGCGGTGGACGAGCTGGCGGGCGGCCGCGGCAGCTCCGCCGACGCCCGCGCCGCGGTGCACGCGCTGGCGGGCAACGACGCCTCCTCGATGCTCGGCAGCGACGAGTCCGCCTATGTGCGGCCGCTGCTGGAGAACTTCTGGCGGGAGTACGAGAACGGACCGGGCTCCGGGCTGGACCGGGCCGCCGAAGAACTCCGCGACGCCTTCACGACCATGCGCACGGCGCCCTCGAAGGTGCCCGAGGGGCTCGGCCGGGAGGTGAAGCCGTGGCTCACGCAGCTCTCGCGGCTCGGCGCCGCAGGCGAGCGGTCGGTCGACATGCTGGTCGCACAGCTCGGCGGCGACGGAGCCGCGGCCTGGAAGGCGCAGTTGGAGGTGCGGCGGCTGCGCGCCGAGAGCCGCGGCAGCAAGGTCACCGTCGGCAAGGGCGTGCTCGCGGACTTCACGGACAGGGCACTGAAGCAGTCCGAGAACTGGAGCGGCGGCCGGCCCGGATCGAAGGGGAAGTCCGGCTCCGCACGGACCGGCAAGGGCGACGAGCGCGGCACCGGCGGCAGCGGATCCCGGCCGAGGGTGAGCGGCAGCCCGGAGGGCGCTCCCGACCACCCGCTCTCCGCCGCCGCCGACGGCGATCCGAGTACCTCCTACCACGCTGCGGTACCCCCGGCCACGGCCACCTTCACACCCGAGCAGCCGCCCATGCTCGTCCCGCCGGCCGCCGCGGCCGGATCGGGCGCCGACGACGAGAACGGCGCGGACGGCGGCCGTCCGGCGCGGGAAGCGCTGACGATGCGGCTGCCCGAGGCCCGCCCGCTGCGCGCCGTCACCGTGCTGACCGGCCCGGACTCGGGCACCCGGGGCACCGTCGAGGCACATGTCCCCGGCGAGGGCTGGCAGCGGCTGGGGGCGCTCTCCCGGACCGGCTGGACGCATCTGGCCACCGGGGGGCACGACGCGAGGGCCGACGCGGTGCGGCTGGTGTGGAGCCAGGACGCGAAGCCGCCGGTCGTCCACGAGATCACCCCCTGGTACGCCGACACCCCCGAAGCCTCCCTGTCGCTGCCGCGCAGCACCGTGGACGCGGCGATCGGCGGCGGCACCACCCGCGTCACGGCGCGGCTGACCGGCAACCGGCCGACCGACGTGCGGGACAAGGTCACTGTGCACGCCCCCAAGGGCTTCACCGTGCGCACCCCGTCCCGCACCACCGTGCGGCGGGGCGGCACGGTGGACGTGCCGCTGCGGATCAGCGCCGACAGCTCGGTCGGAACGGGCAGTTACCGCATCCCGGTCTCCTTCGGCGGGGAGCGCCGCACGCTCACCGTACGGGCCTATCCGCGCACCTCCGGGCCGGATCTGGCCCGCGGGGCCCGCGCGGCCTCCTCCGGGGACGAGACGAAGGACTTCCCGGCCGCCGCGGTCGCGGACGGCAAGCGCGGCACCCGCTGGTCCTCCCCCGCCGAGGACGGCGCGTGGGTGCAGGTGGAACTGGCCGAACGCGCCCGCGTGGGACAGGTCGTCCTGCGCTGGCAGGACGCCTATGCGGCGCGCTACCGGATCCAGGTCTCCCCCGACGGCAAGCACTGGCGCACCGCCGCCACGGTGCGGGACGGCGAGGGCGGCAAGGATGCGGTCCGGATGGACTCCCCCAAGGACACCCGCTTCGTCCGGGTGGTGGGCGACAAGCGGGCGACGCGCTTCGGGATCTCGCTGTGGTCGATGGAGGTCTACGCCGTGGATTCCGCGGGCCGGGCCAAGCACGCCCGGCGGGACGGCGACGAGGGGTAGCTCCCGGGAGCCAGGGGGCGCCGCGGGCGGCACCCCCTCGGGACGTCTGCCGACGTACGAAGGCCGCACCCCGCGGGGCGGGGGCGGCACGACAAAGCCCGGGTCTCAGGCAGTGGATCTGCCGTCGATCCGGGCGAGATCGTCATCCGCGCCGTACGGCTGGAGGTAGGGGAGCCACCGTGGGTCCCTGTGCCCCGTGCCGATGATGCGCCAGGCGAGGCCGGAGGGCGGGGCCGGTTGATGGCGCAACCGCCAGCCCAGCTCGGCGACCTGGCGGTCGGCTTTCACATGGTTGCAGCGGCGGCAGGCCGCCACGACGTTCTCCCAGGCGTGCGCCCCTCCCCTGCTGCGGGGGATGACGTGGTCGACGCTGGTTGCGATGCCACCGCAGTAGGCGCAGCGGCCGCCGTCCCTGGCGAACAGCGCACGGCGGGTGAGGGGGACGCTGCCGCGAAAGGGCACCCTCACGAACCGCTTGAGACGGACGACGCTGGGGGCGGGTATGACGTGGGTGGCGCTGTGCATCAGGGCGCCGGAGTCCTCGAGGCTGATCGCCTTCCCGTTGAGGACGAGTACGAGCGCGCGGCGGAGCGGTACGACGCCGAGCGGCTCGTACGACGCGTTGAGGACCAGGACATGCGGCACGGTGCCTCCTTGTACGTCGGCGGCGCGTGGCTCGCGCCGGGACGATCTCCCCTCAGTGTGTCCCGTGCCCTGGTCACTCCGCCACCACGACCGGGAAAGGAGATGTGCGTGTTTTGGACCACACCGGCCGCCTTGCGGCCGGAACGGCCTCCCCGCCCGAACGCCTGGCCCCATACTGCTCGGTGGCACCGAATGTGAAGTCCCTGCGCCGTTAGTGTGGTGCCGGCATTCGTACGGGTGCCTTGTTGAGGTGACACGCACGGAAGGTCGACCTGTGTACTGGCTGCTCAGCGCATCGCCCCCGCCGGACGGCCCCCAGCCGCCGAAGTCCCTGGAGGACGCCCAGGACAGTGCGGGAGAGGCGGCCGGCTGGGTCCAGGAGCACTGGTCGGAGTGGCTCGCCTCCGGGGTGCGCATCGTGTTCGTCTGCGTCATCGCGGTGGTGCTGCGCTACCTGGTCCGGCGCGCGATCACCCAGCTGATAACCCGGATGAACCGCAGGTCCGAGATCAGCGACAGCGGCAAGGCGCTGCGCGGGCTGCTGGTGAGCGGCGAGCGGCGCAAGCAGCGGTCCCAGGCGATCGGCTCCATCCTGCGCTCCGTCGCCTCCTTCGTGATCATGGGTACCGCGGCCCTGACGGTGCTCTCCGGGCTGGGCATCAACCCCGCGCCGCTGCTGGCCAGCGCCGGTGTCGCGGGCGTAGCACTGGGTTTCGGCGCCCGCAACCTGGTGACGGACGTCCTGGCGGGGATGTTCATGCTGCTGGAGGACCAGTACGGGGTCGGCGACCGGGTGGACGCCGGAGAGGCCTCCGGCGTCGTCCTGGAGATCGGACTGCGGGTGACGCAGCTGCGCGGGGACGCGGGCGAGATCTGGTACATCCGCAACGGCGAGATCAAGCGCATCGGCAACCTCAGTCAGGGCTGGTCCATGGCCGCCCTGGACGTGCGGGTACGCGCCGAGGAGGACCTGGAGGAGGTCCGGGCCGTGGTCGTCGCGGTGGGCCAGGAGATGAGCAAGGAACGCCCCTGGGACGAGATCCTGTGGGAGCCCGTGCAGGTGCTCGGCCTGGACGAGGTGACGCTCGACTCCATGGTGCTGCGCGTCTCGGTCAAGACCATGCCCGAGAAGAACCTGGCGGCGGAGCGGGAGCTGCGCTGGCGGGTGAAGAAGGCGCTGGACGAGCGCGGCATCCGGATCGTCGACGAGCCCTCGCTCGCCCTGCAGTCCCTGCCGTCGCCCTCCCTGGAGAAGTAGGCGGGGGGGCGTGCGCGGCCGCGCCGCCACGCCCCCTGCGGCCGGAGCTGCCGTTCGACCTACCGGCGCACCAGCGTGATCGTCGTCCACGCGCCCACGTGGACCCGGTCGCCCTCCTTGAGGGGGACGGGCACGAAGGGCTGGACCGGGTCCTCGGCGCCGTTGATGGTGGTGCCGTTGGTGGAGTCCTGGTCGACGACGGACCAGCTGCCGTCGGGCTGCTGCACCAGCAGCGCGTGCTGATGCGAGACCCCGGGGTCCTCCGGGGAGCGGCCCAGATCGATGTCCGGGGCCTCTCCCGTGGAGGCGCGGCGACGGCCGATGGTGACCTGCGGGCCGGTGAGCGGCAGCTGCTGCTCCGGGGAGTACGCGGGAAGGTTGAGCGCCGCCGCCTCGGGGCCGCTGCGCTGCATCATCGCCATGAAGTAGGCACGGTCCGGGGCGATCATCGCCGTCCACGAACCGCCGCCCTGCGGCACTCCGCCGCCCTGCGCGGCGTGCTCCGGCATGCCGTGCTCCGGTGCGCCGTGCTCCGGTGCGGGCAGACCGCCGTACTCCGCGGGCCCACCCTGCTGCGGGGAGCCCGGGCCGGGGCCGTGCCCGCCCGGTACACCGGGTGCCGGAGGCGCGGGCGGGCCGGGCGGGGCCGGGGGCGGTCCGGGGTGTCCGCCGGGCACCTGCGGCGGCGCCGGGGCCGCCGGGGGCGCGACCATCTGCTGCTCGGTGGGGCCGGGCGGGGACAGCTCCCAGTCGCCGCCCGCGGGCTGAGCATGCGGGCTCCCATACGGGTCGGCGAGGGGATCGGAGGGGTAGGGCTGCCGGTCCGGGCCGGGGAAGCCGCCGGGGCCCTGCGGTCCCGGGCTGTCGAATCCGGGCGGTGCGGGCGGCGCGGCGGGGGCCGGGAAGCCGGGACGGGCGGCCTGGGGCTGCTGGCCGGGCGGGGCGTAGGTGGTCGGCGAGTGGGTCAGGAAGTTGTAGCGGCACTCCTCGCAGAAGGGCGCCTGGGACTCGCGCGGCGTCCCGCACTGGGGGCACGGCTCGGGCGGGCCCGAGCCGGGTCCCGGGTAGCCGTAGCCCTGCCCGGGGCCGTGTCCGGGCGGGGGCGGGCCGGGCGCGGGCGGCGGACCGGGCGGGCCCGGGTAGCCGTAGCCGCCCGGAGCGGGCGGCTGAGGGGGCGGCGGTGCGGCACCGGCGGGCGACCCCGGCGCTTCGGCCATGCGGTGGCCGCAGACCTCGCACCAGTCGTCGGCCGCTGACTGGTGGCCGTTCGGGCAAGTCGGCATGGTGGTGCCTCCCCCTCCGTGCTCCTGCTCGTCGGTACCTGCTGGTGCGGGTCGCGCCGGTCGTGCGGAGGCGCCGCGGCCGGGACGCTAGCGCTTCACGCGGACCGTCTTGGTGGACCGCGTCTCCAGCGTCATCTCGTCAGCCTCGGCGACCTTCGTCTTCAGTCGAACAGTACCCGTCGCGGCATCCACCACGTCGACCACCTTCGAAAGCAGTTTCGCAGTATCCGTGTTCCCCGACGCGTTCGCCAACTGCACTGCTCGCCCCAGTTTGGCCGTTGCGCCCGCTTCGTCCCCCGCCTTTCGGAGATCGAGCCCCGTACGGATCACCTGGGCCAGTTCGGCCTGCCCCGTGTAGTGCGCCACCTGCGGATTGATGGAGGTGGTGGCCGCCAGGTCGTCCGTCCACACCGCGCGCACCAGCCCCTGCCCGAGTGTCTGCGCGGAACCGCCGTCCGGCGCGGGCAGCACCAGCGAGACCCGCGCGGCGAGCATCTCCTGGCCGATCCCGGCGGCCGGCACCTCCACACAGACGTGGTAGTCGCGCGACTCGTCCCCCCAGGACCCGGTCGGGTAGTCACCGGCGCGCGGACCCGCCTCCGTGCGGCGGTCGGTCAACTCCTCGACCGTGGGGGCCACCTGCTTGACGAACGCGATCCGGGAGCCCTGCGGGGTCCACAGCCGCAGCGCCACATCGGCGACCTCCTTGCCCATGGCGCTCTCCATCATCCTGGTGAAGTCCGCCGCCAGACCGTCCGGATCGGCCACGATGTCGGCGGTGCCGAGCAGCGCCGAGGCGATCCCGGTGACCTCCTGGACCTCCCAGTCGGTGCCCACCCCCCGTGCGTCGCAGGTGAAGTGGCCCGCGCACGCCTCCAGCGCCGCGCGCAGCGCGGCGGGTTCCTCGTGCTCGTTGCGCCCGTCGGTGAGCAGGATGCCGTGCCGGATGGTGACGTCGGCGGCGCTCAACAGCCGGTCGGCCAGCCGCAGCCAGGTGCCGATCGCGGTGCCGCCGCCCGCCGACAGGCCGCGCAGCGCATCCTTGGCCTGCGCCCGGGTGGTGGCGTCGGCCACGGCGAGCGCACCGCCGCCGGGGAACACCTCCTTCGCCTTGTGGGTGCCCGCCACGACGGCGAAGGAGACACCGTCCCGGAGCGTGTCGATCGCGGCTGCGGTGGCGTCGCGCGCGTTGCGCATCTTGGTGGGCGGATAGTCCATCGAGCCGGAACAGTCGAGCATGATGACGACCGCCGCGTCAGCCCCCTCCGCCGCCGGCACCCGGCCCGGCTCGGTCACCGGCAGCGTCATGCCGCCCGTCGTACCACCCCCCGTGGAGGTGACGGTGACCACGGCGTTGACCTCTCGGGCGCCTTCGGGCAGGTACGCGTTCTGGTAGACGTCCACCGAGAAGCGCGGCGCGTTGGACTTCGCGAAGTTGGCCATCTGTTCCGCTCCTGTTTGCTCTACAGCGACAAGTGGACAACGGGGCGGAGTGGAAGTGCGATGGTGCGTGCGGTACTTCCCCCCGGACAGCGCTCCCGTCGCCCCCGGCACCGCACAGCGATGTCCGAAGGCCCCCCGCGGCGGGCTCGGTTCAGGCCGGGCCCGCCCCTCCCGACGGCGCGGGGAACGGCAGCACGGCCACCGTCACGTTGTCGTGCCCGCCGCCGTCCAGCGCATAGCCGACCAGGTGCTGCGCGGCCTGGAGGGGGCGCGCCGAGGCGTCGGCCGGCACGGCCGCGGCCATCTCCCCCGCCGACTCGGCGTAGTTCCACAGGCCGTCCGTGCACACCACCACGACACCGGGCTGTTCGGGTTTGAACGAGCAGGTGTGCGGGTCGATCTCGTAGGCGTCCGCGCCGAGCCAGCCGGTGATCGCGTGCGCCCGCGGGTCCGCGTAGGCCTCGGCCTCGTTCATCAGCCCAGCGGCGACCATCTGGGCCGCCCAGGAGTCGTCCTCCGTCAGCCGCGCGGGGGCCGAGACACGGTCGTCGGGCACCCAGTAGGCGCGGCTGTCGCCGATCCAGCCGACGGTCACGACACCCTCCACGCTGATCGCGCCGACGACGGTGCAGGCCGGAGCGTTCTTGGACGGCTCGACCGGGGTGTCGGCGGCCAGCGCGTTGACCGCTTCGGAGGCAGCCAGCAACGCGTCGTGCATGGCCTGCTGCGGGTGGCGGCCGGCCGGCAGCGCCCGGCGCAACGCCTCACCCGCGGCCTCGGCCGCCGCCGACGACGCCTCGTCGGGACGGGTGGCCGAGGAGACTCCGTCGCAGACGACGGCGAGGGTCGCGGGCGCACCCTCCGGGATGGCCGCCTCGGCGATGGCGAAGTAGTCCTCGTTGCGGTGGTGCCGCAGCCCCCGGTCGCTGGCGGCCGCGACGGTCCCCAGCGCGGACTCCATGTGGTCGCGTTCCCGGGGCTGCTTGTGGCCGCAGTGCTCGCAGTAGCCGTCGCTGTCGATCGTCCCGGTGCCGCAGGCCACGCACGTCGGCCCCGGGAACTGCGGGCCGGCGGCGGGCGCACGGGGGTCGGAGGCCGCCGCGGCGGACCGCGCCGCAGGGGGCGGCGGAGGCGGCGGCACGCTCGGGACCGGGGGCACCGGACCCGGGCCGGCCGGGCCGCCGGCGGGCGCACCCGGCGCCGCGGAAGGCGCCGGGCCGGATCCGGCCTGCGGCGGCGCTGCCGGGGGCGGCGGCACCGGAGGCGGCGCCGGGACTTCCTGGCCGGGCGGCGCTGCCGCCGGCAGGCCGTCCGGGAGCGTGGGTTCCCGGCGCGGCGCCGGAGGGGTGCCCCGGCCGGCTGCGAGGCCCTGCACGGCGGCTGCCAGATCCGCACCGCAGGCGCCGCAGAAGCGGTCGCCCTCCTCGAGCGGTTCCGCACAGCTCGGGCAGGCGGAGAGTTGGTCCAACTGAGGCATGGTCACACCCACGTCCTGGGGCGGAAACGGTTGGCCCGCTCCACCAGTTCGATCCTCGCGGTTCCGCTCTGCGCATGCCGGGCGAGCAGCCGGTAGGAGCGCTCCAGGCCGAAGCGCAGCCCCTCTTCGGTGAGCGGACTGTCCAACAGCCGTACCCCGGCACCCGGCGGTGCCCCCGGTGCACCCGCAGGCGCGGGCCCGGAGGAAGCAGCCCCCCGGGCGGGAACAGCCTGGCACAGCAGCCAGTCGAGTGCGCACCCGAGTACCTCGCAGGTCAGCTCGTGGCGGCGCACCTCGTCCAGCCCGACGTGCTGGAGATCGGCCACCTGCTGCGCTGCCGCGCGCAGTTCCTCCAGCAGCGGCTCGTGCGGCGAGCGCTGCCGCAACCGGGCGCGAACCGCCGCGATGCGCGCCGGGGTGTAGTGGATGGAGGACTCCGGCACCGACTCCAGCACCTGGACGGCGCCCGGCCGGTCGCCGGCCGCGAGCCGCACCCGGGCCAGCCCGAACGCGGCGCTCACGTACGACGGGTCGGTGGTCCACACCAGCCGGTAGTACTCGGCCGCGTTGTCCAGCTGGCCGAGCACCTCCGCGCAGCAGCCCAGGGCCAGCTTGGGTGCGGGCTCGCCGGGGAACGCGTCGTAGACCGCGTCGAAGGAGAGCGCGGCGGTCTCCCGGTCGCCGGTCGCCAGCGCGGCCAGGCCGCGGTACCACACGACCCGCCAGTCGTCGGCGTGCCGGGCCTCCAGGGCGTCCAGCGCGTCGAGCGCGGCCCCGGCGCCCTCCTGCCCCGCGTCGCTCTCCAGGAGGGCGCGCAGGGTACGCAGCCGCAGCTCCGGCGAGTCGGCCGGCGCCCCGTCCAGCGCGGTGAGCAGCTCGGCGGGCGAGGAAGCCGACAGCCCGGCGAGGAAGCCCGCGTTGGGGTCGGCGGCGTCGACGCGCGGGACGGGCAGCGCCAGTGCCGTCAGCCGGGTACGGAACGGAGCCAGCTCGACCACGCGCGCGGGAGCGGCGTCCGGGCTCCCGGCGCCGCCCGGCGGCGGGAACGAGGCGAGCGGCGCGGGCGGCGCGGTACGGGCCGGCGGCACCTCCGGCGCACCCGCCGGGGCGGGGGTGGGAGGCACGGCGGCGCCGCCCGCGGCCTCCGGCACGGTGGCAGCGCTGCCGGACGCCGCGGAACGCCCCGCGCCCGCGAGCGCGGCCGGCCGGGCGCGGCGCTTCCCCGCCGCCGGATCGCGCGCCCCCAGCAGGGAGGCGTCGCCGGACCGGGGCGCGAACAGCTCGGTGTCCACGACCCGCGGTTCCGGGCCGAAGAGGGTGGACAGGGCGGGGCGCGGCTTCCCGGTCTGCAACGCCACGACCTCCCGGAGGACCCCCAGAAGCTGGTCGGCCATCTCCTGCGCGGAGGCGAACCTGCGGCGCGGGTCGGGGTCGGTCGCCCGCACCAGGAACCGGTAGAAGGACTCGTACCGCTGGAAGACCCCGATGTTCTCCGGGTTGGGCAGGCTGTCGACGTAGACGTTGGTGTAGCCCTGGAAGTCGAAGGTCAGGACGGCGAGGGTGCGCGCCACGGTGTACAGGTCGGAGGCGACCGAGGGGCCCTCCTCGGCGACCTCCGGCGCCTGGTACCCGACGGTGCCGTAGATGGCGCTCTCGTCGTCGTCCATGCGGCGCACCGCGCCCAGGTCGATCAGCTTGAGCTGGTCGCCCTGCTGTATCGCGTTGTCGACCTTGAAGTCGCAGTAGAGCAGGTTGCGGCTGTGCAGATGTCCCAGGGCCTCCAGGGCCTCGATGCCGTAGGCGCACGCCTGCTCCACGGGCAGCGGGTCGCGCTTCCCCGCCGGGGTGCGCCGGTCGTTGGCGATCTGCTTGAGGGAGCTGCCGCCGACGTACTCCATCACGATGTAGCCGTCGAGGCTGCCGGTGCGCTGGTCGAGGTGCTCGACGAAGTTGTAGATGCGGACGATGTTGGAGTGCTCGATCTCCGCCAGGAAGCGGCGCTCGGCGATCGCCGCCGCCATCGCGTCCTGGTCACCGGTGTCCAGCAGCCCTTTGAGGACGACCCAGCGGTCCGAGACGGCCCGGTCGACGGCCAGGTAGACCCAGCCGAGTCCGCCGTGCGCCAGGCAGCCCGCGACCTCGTACTGTCCGTGCACGATGTCCCCGGGACGCAGCTTGGGCACGAACGAGTACGGGTGGCCGCATTTGGTGCAGAACCCCTCCGTGCGGCCCGGCCGGTCGCCGCGCGCCCGCCCCACCGCCGCGCCGCACTCCCCGTTGCTGCAGAAGCGCTTGCGCTCGGGCACCTCCGGGTTCGCCAGGACGACCCCGGCCGGATCCGGCCGGGGCACCTGCGGGATCTGCACCAGTCCGGCGCCCAGCCTGCTCCGCCCGGAACTCTTGGCGGAGGTGCTGGAGCTGCGGACGGAGACCGAGCGCTCGGTGCCGGGCCCGGACAGCGAGCGGGAGAGCCGCCCGGAGACCGAGCGGCGCGAGGAGCGCGAGCGCGCCGAGCCGCGGGAGGAGGTCCGCGACGAGCCCGAGCGCGCCGAGCCGGAGGAGCGGCTGTGCCGCGCCGCGCCGGTCATCCCGGTGGGCGCCGCGCCCAGCATCCCGCCGGGTGCCACCACGGGGGCGAGCCCGCAGGTGCCGCAGTACAGCTCGCCCCCTCCCATGTCCTCGTACCCGCCGTCGCACTGCGGCCGCTGGCACGGCCGCTCCGGTGCGCTCGTCTGCTCGCTCACTCTGCCCCCATGTTCATCGCTCCGCCCGCGGCGTCCCTGGTCTGCCGCCGGTGCTGCAGTGCCTCCTGTGCGGCCCGTTGGTAGCGCAGTACGGCGTCCTCCGCGGCCCGCAGGTCGCAGGGGGCGCTCCACAGCATCCGGCGCGCCGTGTCGTAGCGCTCGATGAGCAGGCTGTCCTCGGCCAGACCGTGCTGGGCCACCTTTGCCTTGTACGCGTCCAGGCGGCCGCGCAGTTCCGCCCGCACGGCCAGTGGCGCGGTGACGGCCGAGAGTTGGGACCGGGCCCGCTCCAGTTCGTCCTCGGCGCTCGCCTCCAGTTCCTCCAGCAGCGGTGAGAGCCGGTGCCACTGCGCGTACCTGCGGTGCTCGACGGCTTCGGCGAGCCGGCTGTGCAGCACCGCCGGCGGTCCGCTGACGGCGGGCACCTCGGAGGCGGCGATCTTGGCCAGCACCTCGCCGCGCGCCGCGCGGGCCTCGGCGAGTGTGCGGTCGGCGCGGGTGAGCAGGTCGCGCAGCTTCATCAGCCGCTGTTCGGCGTCCTGCCGCACGGCGAGCACGGCGTCGATCTCGCGCCGTACCTCCTCCAGCGCGCGGGCTGCGCTGTCGTAGCGGGTGGTGTCCGGTCTGCCGCCGCCCGGCGCGCCACTGCCTCCGGTGGGTGTCCAGAAGGCGAGCGGATCCCGGACGACCTCCTCGCGCAGCGCGGTGAGTTCGGCCGTGATGCGCTCCAGGTCGTCGGCGGACGGATGCTCACCGGGGCGCACGCCCACCGAGTGCGCCAGAGAGCGCACGCGGCCCAGTTCGGCGGCGAGCATGTCGATCCGGGCCGGCAGCGCGGACCACACGGAGTCGGCCGCCGCCACCACGTCGAGTGCCTGCGCGTACCACCCGTTCATCCGCTCGACGAGCTGCCCGAGGGTCAACTCCTCGGCGAGCTTCGGCGCCCCGGACAGGCTCGCCCCCGCGGTACCGGGCAGCCCCGCGCCGGGGACGGTGAGGGTGCCGCGCAGCAGCCGGGTCAGCTCGACCAGGTCGTCGCGGCTGGGCCAGCGGCGGCGCTCCCGCAGCCCGCGGGCCTGGCGCAGGGTGCGCGCGTAGACCTCGAACCCGTTCCACAGCGCGGTGATGGCGGCCTCGGCCCGGGCCCAGCGGTGCGCGGTCGTCCCGGCGAGCTCGGCGCCCTCCAGGAGCCTGCGCCCGGCGTGGTCCTGGAGCGCGAGCAGGGAGGACTCCACCGCCTCGTGCTCGGCGTCGAGCCGCTCCAGCACCCGGTCGGTCTCCTCGCGGCTCATCACCTCTCCGGCGGCTCCCGCGGACCCCATCGATCACCTCGCTGTTCGACTCGTACTCACGGCGCCGTTCCCACGAACCGGTTCCGCGGCGGCCACGTCGGCAGCCGCCTCGGCGGCCCTCTCCGCAGCGCGACCGCCGCGTCCGGTTCAGTCGCGGTAGAGCGGCTCGGGCGGTGCGGGCTTCTTCCCTTCCGTACCCATCATGTCGTCGGCCAGCCAGCGGTCGTAGGAAGACTTCCATTTGTGCTCGCGGTAGTCCTCCAGCACCTTGTTGACCCTGCGGACCAGATCCTCGTCCTCGAGGTTCATCGCGACGCCGTACGGCTCCAGCGTCTCGGGCTGCCCCACGAGTTCGACCGAGGGGTCCTGCGCGGCCTGCCCCGCGCCCAGGGCGCTGTCGGTGACCGTCGCGTCCGCCTCGCCGAGCTGCATGCGCACCAGGCAGTCGAGCTGGTTCGGCACGACGACCGGGCGCGCGCCCAGTGCCGCGTAGGCGGGGGTCTTCATCATCTTCTCCGCCGTGGAACCCGATGCGTAGCACACGTGTTTGCCGCGCATGCTGCTGTCGAAGCCCTTGACGCGTGCGTGCTTCTTGGGCACGACCAGTTGCTGGCCCGCCTGGAAGTACGCGGTGGAGAAGGCGACCTGCGCGCGCCGGAGGCAGTTGATGGTCATCGTCCGCACGACCATGTCCACATCACCACTCTGGATGGCAGGGACACGCTGGTCGGTGGGGATGGTGCGGTAGACGATCCGGTCGGCTCCGTCCTTCCCCAGCAGATCCCGGGCGATCGCCTTGACCAGGTCGATGTCGAAGCCCTCGATGGTGCCGGTGGCCGGGTCCCGGTAGCCCCACAGGTAGCTGTTCTGGTCGACACCGACAACCAGTTTGCCCTTCTTCTTGATCCGCTCGACCGCCTTCCCCGAGGCGCCGGACGGCTTGAGGCTCTCCGCCGGATTGCTGCCGTCCGCGCACTTCTCCGGCCGCGGCTCGGCCCCGGGCTCGGTGGCGGAGGCGGGCCGTGCCACCGCGGCACCCGGGCCGGAGCGCGCCGCCGCACGGTCCGCCGAGGTGCCGCCCGGGGCTCCGGCGCCCCCGACCGCGGAGACCAGTACCGCCCCGGCGACCGCCAGGCCGCCCACGGCGACGGCCGACGGCCTGCGGAAGGCGCCGCCCGGCCGCCCCCGTGCGGGCACCCGCCCGCTCCGGCGGCCCGACTCGCGCCTGTCGTCGGGGCCCCGGCCCACCGCACCGCCGGGACCCCGCACCCCCGGCGCGTCCGGCGCGTCCGGCGCGTCCGGCGTGTCCGCTCCCGTTGCTCCCGTCGCCGACATGGCGTCCCCCCTCCTCACCTGTACTCCGCGAGTCGCCGCCCGATGCCCAGCACCGTGCCCACTGCTGCGAGCACGGCCAGCAGCAGCGCTCCCACCAGCAGTCCGCCGAACCGGCCGCGGCCCGCGGCGGCGGCCTCCTCGAACTGGCGCTGCTCATGCGCCGCGGCCCGGCCCAGACTCGCGTCCGCCGCGTCGAAGCTCTCCCGCGTGCTGTCCTCGGCACCGATCACCCGCGCGACCGCGTCCTCGTAGTTGCCGCCGTCGTCCTCGGCCCGCGCCTGCCGGTGCCGCTCCTGCCAGGTCCGTACGGCCCGCTGCGCGTCCCGCACCGCGTCACCTCCGCTGCGGTCGTCCGCGACCCGGCGGGCCTCGCCCAGCAGCCCGCCCCCGGTGCGCCGTTCACCGCCGGTGCCCGCGACCGCGGCCATCTGCTTGCGGTAGCTCTTCTCGTACGCCGCGCCGCCACCGCGCGCGACCAGTGTCATGTTCTCGTCTCCACGGGCCTGCAGGGTGCCTATCCACGCCTCGTTGAGGGCCTGAAGGGAGCGCGCGCCCTTGGTGTCGGACTCGTTCAGCCCCGAGCGCGCCAGCGTGTGCCCCGCCCCGAGCCACACCAGCAGCGCGAGCACGGCGGCGGTCGCGCCGAGCAGGCCGCGGTCGAAGACCCGGTTGGTGCGGCGGTAGTTGCGGCGCTGCGCCCAGCCCAGTGCGGCGAGTGCCAGCACGCCGGTGCCGAGCCCGAGCAGCGGCCAGCTCTCGGCGTCCGTGTAGTCGCCGCCCAACTGCTCGGTCTCGGCCGTGTACAGCTTGCGGGCGGCGGGCAGCAACTCGCCGCGCATCTTCTCGTTGGCGTACCGCAGGTAGGCGCCGCCCAGCGGCAGGCCCTGCCGGTTGTCGGCGCGCGCGGACTCCACCAAGCCCGTGTAGACCGGCAGTCCGCGGTTGAGTACGGCGATCTGCCGCTCCGCGGTCGGTGACCCACCGGAGGCGGCCGCCGCCTCGGCGAGCAGTTCGGACGCCTCGCGGATGTCCTTCTCGTAGCGGCGGCGCTCCGAGCGGGGCTCGTCACCGCCCGCCAGGAAGCCGCTGGAGGCCGAGGTGTCGGCATCGGCCAGCGAGCGGTAGATGTGTGCGGCGTCCGCGCTCAGCGGCTGGCTGTGGTCGACGACGGCGTCCGCCGCCGCCACCCGGTCGGAGACCTGCCACGCCGACACGGCCCCGAACAGCAGCACGAGCGCAACCAGGGCCGCGCCGATCGCCCGCAGCCTGCCCGGCTCGGTGGTCGCGGCCGTGCGCAGCCGCCGCACCCCCTCGGACCAGGCCGTACGGCGCGCAGCCGGTGGCCCGGCGGGCTGCGGCCCGCCGCCTGCGGCGGCCCCCATCGCTCCCGCGCCGGGCCCCTCCGGCGGCGCCCCGGACAGCGGCGGCGGGGCCGGTGGCACGGTCGGCTGCTGATTCACGGCTGGAGCCCTCCCCCTCGGTCGCCGGCAGACACCCTGCCGCGTGCGTTCCCTCCGCTCCGTTCCGCGCAGCCCCCGGCTCCCCTGCCGGGGACCGCGAGCGTCGGGACGCTCCGGCCGTGGTGCCCAGGCCAGCAGTATGGCCGCCGCGGGCAGCAATGACAGGGACTTGGCCGGGATCTTGTTCGGATCGCGACCGAATGCCCGACCGGGCACGTCTCCCCGGCACTTCCCGGGGGCGCGTTCCCCTGCGTGGCACCACCGCAGGCCGAGCGCTGCCCCCGCGCCCGCTCCTGCCCTCCCTCACGCACCCCGCGGGCCGCCCGGTTCCCGGTTTCGCGGTTTCCCGGGCCAGGAGCGTACGAGGCGTGCGGTCCGGCCCCGCCCGGACGTCGCCGCAGCGCGAGCCGGCCGACGGGTCGCCGCAGCGCGAGCCGGCCGATGGCCAGGTGAGACAGAACAGATGACCGCGCGAGACCGGAATACCGGATTCAGCCGTTAGCCTCCGCGCATGTCCAACGCGATCACAGCCGATGGGCTGCGCAAACGGTACGGGGAGACGCGGGCCGTCGACGGCGTCTCCCTCGAAGTGACGCGCGGCGAGTTCTACGGCATCCTCGGGCCGAACGGAGCCGGCAAGACGACCACCATGGAACTCCTGGAGGGGCTCCGCGAACCCGACGAGGGAACCGCACACCTGCTGGGATCGCCCTCCTGGCCCCGCGACCCGGCACTGCTGCGCCGGATAGGCGTGCAGCTCCAGGCATCCGCGTTCTTCGAACGGCTGACCGCCCGGGAGCAGATACGCACCTTCGCCGCGCTCTACGGCGTCGAGGAGTCGCACGCCGACCGGATGCTGGAGTCCGTGGGACTCACAGAGAAGGCGGACACCCGGGAGGACAAGCTCTCCGGCGGCCAGGCGCAGCGGCTGTCCATCGCCTGCGCCCTGGTGCACGATCCGGAACTGGTCTTCCTGGACGAGCCCACCACCGGCCTGGACCCGCAGGCCCGGCGCAACCTGTGGGACCTGCTGCGCACCCTCAACTCCTCCGGCCGCACGGTGGTGCTCACCACGCACTACATGGACGAGGCCGAGACGCTGTGCGACCGGGTCGCCGTCATGGACCACGGGAAGGTGCTGCGGGTGGGACCTCCGCGCGCGCTCGTGCAGGAGCTGGAAGTCGACACCCTGGAGGACGTCTTCCTCCAGTTGACGGGGCGGGAGTACCGGGAGTGAGAGCGTTCCTCAATCTGTCGCTGGCGATGACACGCGGGCTGGCCCGCGACCGCGCGGCGGTCTTCTTCACACTGATCTTCCCGCTGATGTTCCTGATGCTCTTCGGCGCGCTCTTCAAGGACCAGGGGGTCGGCAAGTCCGACATCGTGCAGGTCGGCAGCGTCAAGGTGCTCGACGGCCTGCCCGACAAGGAGCGCGCCGGGCTGCGGGACGTCCTGGAGATCGAGAAGACGGACGGTTCGGCCGCGGCCCGCCGCGAGGCCCTGGAGAAGGTCCGCAAGGGCGACGCCGACGCCGCCGTCTTCCAGCGGGACGGCAAGGTGGAGCTGCGCTACTCGGCGGCCGACCAGGTGCGCTCGGGCACCGTACGGGGCGTGCTCAACAGCATCGTCCAGCAGGCCAACCAGCGTGCGACCGGGCAGCCGCCCGCCTTCGCGCTGCAGACCGGCACCGTGGAGGACGAGACCACCAAACCGATCCAGTACCTCACGCCGGGGCTGCTGGGCTGGGCGGTGGCGATGGGCGGTGTCTTCGGCTCCGCCTTCAACCTGGTGAGCTGGCGCCGGAAGCGCATCCTGCGCCGTCTGTGGCTCGCCCCGATCAGTGCGCGCAGCGTGGTCGGCGCCCGGATCGGCGTGAACCTGATGACCGCCTTCGCGCAGACCGCGATCTTCCTGGCGGTCGCCTCGTTGCCCTACTACGGGCTGAAACTCACCGGCGACTGGTGGCTGTGCCTGCCACTGGTGGTCTGCGGCACGCTGGCGTTCATGTCCATCGGACTGCTGGTCGGCTCGTTCGCCAAGACCGAGGAGGCGGCCAACGGGATGGCGCAGCTGATCATCCTCCCCATGGCGTTCCTCTCCGGCGCCTTCTTCCCACTGGACAACGCACCGGGATGGATCCGCGCGGTCAGCGAGTTCCTGCCGCTCAAGCACCTGGCCTCGGCCATGCAGGACGTCCTCACCCGTGGGGAGAGCTGGGGCACCGCGCTGCCCGTCATGGGCGGACTGCTGCTGTTCGCCGCGGTGCTGACGGCGATCGCCGCCCGGGTCTTCCGCTGGGACGCCGCCTGACCCAAAGCGGTACCCGGCTCCGGGCCCGGCGGCACCGGGACGCAACCGTGCGCGGGGCCCGGACGGAGGCGTCGGGGAGGGCCGGTCCTAGGTCCGCGGACCTCCTCCGGGTCGTCTGCGACCATGGACGGGTGATGGAGATTCCGCGCGGCAGTCTGGAAACGCAGACCTTCTACGAACAGGTCGGCGGCGAGGAGACGTTTCGACGGCTGGTGCACCGCTTCTACCAGGGGGTCGCCGAGGACCCCCTGCTGCGGCCCATGTATCCGGAGGAGGACCTGGGGCCGGCCGAGGAGCGGCTGGCGCTCTTCCTGATGCAGTACTGGGGCGGCCCCCGCACCTACAGCGACGCGCGGGGCCACCCGCGGCTGCGGATGCGGCACGCGCCCTTCACGGTGAACCGGGCCGCGCACGACGCCTGGCTACGGCACATGCGGGACGCGGTCGACAGCCTGGAGCTGCCCGCCCCGCTGGCGACCAAGCTCTGGGACTACCTGGTCTACGCCGCCGGCTCGCTGATCAACACCGCCGACTGACCGGCAGCGGCACGACGGCCGGGGCAGCACCCTCGGCGCGTTCCCGGCGGGCGCTGCTACGTAGGGCCCACCCGGTGCGGGTGGGCCCTACGCGCATGTTCCGAACCTTCCGAGCGCTCCGTACTTCCCGGCGGGCTTCCCCGGCGGCCGGAGCCGACGGTCACCCGGTGCCGGAAATACCGGATATACCGCTCACACCGGGGTGACGCTCAGCCCGCCGCCCGCTCCCGGACGCTCCCGACTGCGCACGGCCACCGACCCGTAGACGGTCCGCAGCCGCAGCCAGGCCCCCGACTCCAGCAGCGCCGCCGGATCCGTCCCGCGCAGGAAGCCGAGCGCGTGCGCCGCGTGCGCGGCGCGCAGCGGCAATTGCGTACGCCCCAGCGGCCGGGACCAGATCTCTTCGGCGAGCGCGTCCAGGGCCTGCCTGCCCCGGCGCTCGGGCGGCAGCTTCTCGGCCCGCTCCCGGAACTCACCGACCGCTGCGGCCGCCACCGACCCCACCGCGTCCACCGGCACCCGGGCGAACTCTTGCCAACCGCCGCGCGGCGGCAGCACACCCGCCCAGGACGGACCGGTCACGGCCTTCGGCACAGCGACGGCCTCCCGGTCCTCCTCGACGAGTTCCAGCAGCTCACCGGCGGCAACGGTCACATCGAGCTCCACCGGCTCCAGCAGCCGCCCGGTACGCACGGCCAGCACCTCGAAGCGGGCGGGCCTGGCGAACACCCCGGCCACCCCGCCGCCCGCCTGGATGCGCACCGCGGCGTTCTTCTCCCAGCGCACCAGCCGCTCCAGGAAGGCGGCGAGCCCCGCCGCCTCCCCGGGGTCGGCGAAGACCAGCCGGTCAGCCGCTGTGACTGTCATCGATGTACCCCTCCAGGAAGGAGCGCTCGGCGGCCGACAGCCGCCGCGGATAGCCCTCCTTCAGGTTGTACGGCACCACGACCGTCCGCGCCCGGACGAACGGGCCGCCCGCGGACACGGGGTCCGTGATCTCGTAGCCGAACGTCACCGACGCCGCGGTCAGCTTCACCACCCACGTCTCCACCGTGACCGGATCCGCCTGGTGGACCAGCTGCCGCAGATAGTCGATCTCGTGCCGCGCCACGACGGTGCCGCCCGTGAACGCCTCCGGGTCCGTCTCCCGCGCCGCCCGGGTCAGGAAATCGATCCGGGCCTCCTCCAGATAGCGGAGGTAGACGACGTTGTTGACGTGCCCGAAGGCGTCCATGTCCGACCAGCGCAGCGGACACCGGTAGCTGTGCCGCACGCGCTCAGCTCCGGGTGAGCTTCTTGTAGGTCGCGCGGTGCGGACGCGCCGCGTCCGGCCCCAGCCGCTCGATCTTGTTCTTCTCGTAGGACTCGAAGTTGCCCTCGAACCAGAACCACTTGCTCTCGCCCTCGTAGGCGAGGATGTGGGTGGCCACCCGGTCCAGGAACCAGCGGTCGTGGGAGACGACCACGGCACAGCCCGGGAAGTCCAGCAGCGCGTTCTCCAACGAGGAGAGCGTCTCCACATCCAGGTCGTTGGTCGGCTCGTCCAGCAGCAGCAGGTTGCCGCCCTGCTTGAGGGTGAGCGCCAGGTTCAGCCGGTTACGCTCACCGCCGGAGAGCACACCCGCGGGCTTCTGCTGGTCCGGGCCCTTGAACCCGAACGCGCTCACATAGGCGCGCGACGGCATCTCGACCTGGCCGACGTTGATGTAGTCCAACTCGTCGGAGACGACCGCCCACAGCGTCTTCTTCGCGTCGATGTTCGCGCGGCTCTGGTCGACGTAGGAGATCTTGACCGTGTCCCCGACCTTGATCGACCCGGAGTCGGCCCCCTCCAGCCCCTGGATCATCTTGAACAGCGTGGTCTTGCCCGCACCGTTCGGGCCGATCACGCCCACGATCCCGTTCCGCGGCAGCGTGAAGGACAGGTCGTCGATGAGCACCTTGTCACCGAACGCCTTGCTGAGGTTCTCCACCTCGACGACCACGTTGCCCAGCCGCGGCCCCGGCGGGATCTGGATCTCCTCGAAGTCCAGCTTCCGGGTCTTCTCCGCCTCGGCGGCCATCTCCTCGTACCGGGTCAGCCGCGCCCGCGACTTGGCCTGCCGCCCCTTGGCGTTGGAGCGGACCCACTCCAGCTCCTCCTTGAGGCGCTTCTGCCGCTTGGCGTCCTTCTGGCCCTCCACCTTGAGGCGGGACTGCTTCTTCTCCAGGTACGTGGAGTAGTTGCCCTCGTAGCCGATGGCACGGCCGCGGTCCAGCTCCATGATCCAGCCGGCCACGTTGTCCAGGAAGTAGCGGTCGTGGGTGATGGCCACGACGGTGCCCGGGTACTTGGCCAGGTGCTGCTCCAGCCACTGCACCGACTCGGCGTCCAGGTGGTTGGTCGGCTCGTCCAGCAGCAGCAGGTCGGGCTGCTCCAGCAGCAGCTTGCAGAGCGCGACGCGGCGCTTCTCACCACCGGAGAGGTTGGTGACCGGCCAGTCGCCGGGCGGGCAGCCCAGCGCGTCCATGGCCTGCTCGAGCTGCGCGTCCAGATCCCAGGCGTTCGCGTGGTCGAGCTTCTCCTGGAGCTTGCCCATCTCCTCCATCAGCTCGTCGGTGTACTCGGTCGCCATCTGCTCGGCGATCTGGTTGAACCGGTCGAGCTGCTGCTTGGTCTCCGCGACACCGTCCTGGACGTTCTCCAGCACCGTCTTGGACTCGTCCAGCGGCGGCTCCTGCAGCAGGATGCCCACGGTGTAGCCCGGCGACAGCATCGCGTCACCGTTGGAGGGCTGCTCCAGACCCGCCATGATCTTGAGCACGGTGGACTTGCCCGCGCCGTTGGGGCCCACGACACCGATCTTCGCGCCGGGCAGGAAGCTCAAGGTGACGTCGTCGAGGATCACCTTGTCGCCGTGCGCCTTGCGCGCCTTGCGCATGGTGTAGATGTACTCAGCCAAGAGGAACCGTCCGGCAATCTGTAGGTAGTCGTACGCGGCCAGGCCGCGCGGGTCGTCATGCGGCAGCGGGCCGCGGGTTGAGTGCGGCCGCTCCAGCTAAGGCATACGCCCTCCATCTTGCCGCACCCGGGCCCCGGGCCGGAAACCGCACCTGCGCCCGGCACCGCGGAGCACACCGGTTCCGGCCGGACGCAGCCGCCCCGGACACGGGGCGCGGGAGCTGGACGGCGCCGGGGCCGCGGAGGCCGCAGCCCGGCTTCCGCGGCCGCCTCAGCCGCGGCGACGCACGATCCGGAGCGTGGTCACTCCCACGGCCAGCAGCGCGATGGCCACGGCGGCGAACAAGCGGGTGCCCCCGCCACCACCGGTCTCCGCCAGGTCACCGTCCGACGCCGGGACACTGCCACCCCCCACCGTCGCGGGCCGCTCGACCGTGGCGGGCGCGTTCTGCCGGGTCACCCCGCCACCGGCGGCGGCGGTCGTGCAGTCGAGAACCCCGCTGAACGTCTTCCGGTACCCGTGCGGTCCGCGCACCGGGATCCGGTACGGCTGGTCCTCCGCCACCGGGACCGTGACGGTGCCGTGCTCGCCGCCCGCGATGTCCTCACGCTGCTTGCCGACCCGCAGCGGGAAGGAGGAGTCGCCACCGTTGGAGACGGTGATGTCCACCCCGGAGTCGGCACAGTTCTCCCTCGCCGTGGCGGCGGGAGCAGGCCCGCGCTCGGCCCAGTTGACCGTGGCGGTGGCGGAGACGGTGGACTGGCTCGACCCGGCCAGGATCTGCGCCTGCCCCCGGCCCCGCTCACCGGAGCCGGTGAACACCCGGCCCAGCGGCACCTTCGTGGCGACCTGCGCGGTCAGCGACCCCTTACCGGCCTCCACCCCCTCGGGCAGCTCGAAGTAGAGCTTCGTCCCGTTGCGCGCCGTACGGACCCGCTTCCCTTCCCGGTCGACGATCCGCATCCCCTGGGAGGCGGCATGCGGTCCGGGCGCCACGCTCACCGCGGCGGCGTTCGTGCGCACGGTCACCGGGCCGGGACGCTCGTCGGCGCGGCCGGAGACCTCCGCCCTGTCGAACGTGAGGGACGCGCCCGGCTCGGACATCGACCGGGCCTTGTCCACGAGATGGTCGGCGAGCTGCTGGGCGGCGGGGTCGGTGGCGGTGATGTGGGGCGGCTCCGGGGGCCCCTCCCCCCTCCCCCCGCCCCTCGAAGTCCCGCTCGCGCCGCTTTCGGCCAGCCGCCAGATCGCGACCTGGGTGCCCGCCGCCGCGGTCTGCGGGGTGAGCCGCTCGGCCCCCGCCGACTTCGCCAGCGCCTGGAGATCGTTGCGTCGCGGATAGGAGTGCTCGACTGTCCAGCGGATCTTCCCGGAGTTGCGATTGCCGGACAGCGACGAGGTCTGCCACTCCCCCTCCGCGTAACGCGACTGCTCCTGTGCCGGGTTGAGCACGTCGAGTCCGTATGTCTGCAGCGTGCCGCCCCCGTCGACGGACATCTCGAAGAGCCCGGCACCGACCGTCTGCCTCTCTCCCTCGGCGGCGACGACCGCCCGGCCGTGCGTGCGGAGGCCGTCGAGCGTGGCCACCGCTCCGCTGTGCTGCTCGGGCCCTCCGTCGGCGAACGCCCCACCCGCGTCGTTTCCGGTGGTGGCCCTGGCCGGAGCCGCGGCCGCCGGGCCGACGGCACCCGCCGTGCCTGTCGCGCACAGCGCGGTGGCCGCCGCGACGACGGTGAGCCGACGGGCCGCACGCGCCCGTACAGAAGTCATGGTCTTCCCCTCTTGGCGGACTCTCCCCCGGTCGCGTCGTCCGCGAGCCGCCGGTCCACCGCAAAGCTCTGAACCCCCTGGTCAGTACGCGTGGGATGGTAAGGAGCAAAACGCCACGGGATCCCCACGATTCACGGTGGCCACACATTCCGACTCGGAATCGTTATCGCCGAATCCGACGGACCGGGACGATCACGACGCGCCGCGCTGACCTGGAACGCCGTCCTCCGCCAGCGCTCCGGGCAGGAGTTCACCCTCTGGTACGGCCTCCTCCGGCACGGATTCGGAACCCGGCGTGCCGACCCCGTCACCCGGCGCCCCGAAGGGCGGTGGTCCTGCCGCAGCCACCGGGGGCCAGGCCGGGGCGGGGCCACGGGTGAGCTCCGGGTTCGCGCGAGACGCCCGCACGAACGCCGAGGTGCCGCGCGTCAGATCGTGCCCCACCGTCGCCGCGAGCAACTCGGCCGACAGATACCGGCGCCCGTCCCGCTCGCCCTCCACGACGCGCAACTGACCCCGGACGATGACGGGTTCACCGCGGGCGACGGACGAGGCGAGATGGCCGGCCAGCCCCCGCCAGGCCCAGACCGTGTAGAAGCTGGTGGAGGCGTCCGCCCAGCGCTGGTGCTGTTTGTCGAACCGCCGGACCGTACTGGCCAGCCGGAACCTGGCGACCGGAAGCCCGGACGGCGAGGTCCAGTGGTCGACCTTCGTCGCCACGTTGCCGGTAACCGTCACATAGGTCTCGTTCATGCGTCTCCCCCTGCTCGCTGCCGATTGCCGCCGGTGCTCCGCCGGGCCCGTCGTCACGAGGACGGCGGCGGTCCGGCGGAGCACCACCGGGTGCCCGAGCGCGGCGGCCCTCGGTGCGACCGCCGTTCCGCGGTCCCGTCGGGGGCCGCCGCAGGCCGGTCGCCCTCGGTGCCGTCGTGCGGGTTCCAGAGTGGGGGGAGAAGGGCGGGCGTGGGGAAAGAGGGATTCAGCTGTGGATTACTCGGAGGTTGTGCACAACTCGGTCACACCGGTGGATGGCCCTGTGGTGTCGGTACCGGCGCCGACACCGGCCCCTCGCCCCCCGGTGTCCGACGCGGCCGAATCACCGGAACCGCCACAACCGGCCGGAGCGCTCCGGTCTCCGTGCTTGAACGGGTCTCGCGGGCCGCCCGCGGAGATTCCCGCTCCGCGGCCGTCCACGCCGCCGGCCGGCCCTCCGGCGGCAGAACCACTCCGGGCTCCGACGACCGCAGCGCCCTGCGAACCGATCCAGGCCTCCGCCGGCCGCTCCTCCACGACCGAGTCGACCGCACCGGCGGCGATGGCGTACTGCTCCCGCACCTGGCGGTACCGCAGCAGCTCGGCGGCCACCGGCTCCAGCACCCGCGTCCCTCCGCAGCAGGCCGCCAACTGGCGCAGGTGCCGCTCCTCCGCCAGGCCATAGGTCCGGGCCGGACCCCGCGCGGCGCGGCGACACGCCCAGGCGAGCCCGGGGCCGGCGAGGGTGGCGGCCGCGAGGAGAACGCAGGGCAGCAGTGCGGTGCGGTCGAACCCGTGGGCGACGATGGCGACGACAGCCACCCACACGGCTCCGGCCGCCTGGAGGGCGAACAGCAGCCACTGCCCCGCGAATGCGGCGGTGTGCCAGGTAGGACGCGGTACGCGTACCCCGGAACCCGCGGTCCGGTCCGCGTCCGGTGACGGCCCGCCCGTATCCGGGGACGACCCGCCCGCCTCCGGGAACGGACCGGCGATGTCACGCGACGGCCCGGCCAGGTCGCGCACGGGTCCGTCGGATGCCGCGGCCGTCCACCGGGGTGCCCCGTCGAGTGCCGGGGAGGCGGTCGCTCCCCGCATCCCGGAGCCGGCGTCCGGACCGTCCGCAGGAACGTCGGCGCCGCCGTCGGCGCCGAACTGCGGGCCACGCGGGCGGCCGGGGTCGCTCGCGGCGCGGGGGGCCGGAGCGCCGGGGGCGGACTGCTGACCGGGCACGGCCGCTGCGGTGGCGGATGCGGGCTTGGCCGCCTGCGGCGTCTCCGTTCCGTAGGGGAAGTCCGTCAGCGAGGCCGTGATGGCGGCTGTCCGCTGCGCGTCCGGTCCGGCGGAGCAGGCTTCCATGACCTGGTCCAGGGCCTCGGGCAGACCGGCGGCCCCGCGGCGGGCCGACTCGCGGACGGTGTGCGCCCAGGCGTCGGGCAGACCGCTCGCAGCCGCGTCCGCCAGCTCCCGCACGGCCTGGGCGACCACCGGCCGTGCGGCCAGCGGCTGCTGGAGGGTGTCGCGGCGGACGCGGGCACCGGCGGTGGAACCGTCCGGCTGTTCCCCGGCCCCCGCCCCGGCCCACTCGCCGCGCTCCGAAGTCGGCCTGGAGGCGTACCAGCGCAGCGCGCGCACCCAGGGGATGCCGGAGGAGTGCTCTGCCTGCCGCAGCCACGCCCGTTCCGCGGCCTGGCCCGCTGCCGCCGCGCCCACGGCGACGGCGAGCCGGTCCTCGAAGTCCTCGCGGGCGCGCTCGCTCAACCCGACGGGCCCGCCCTCGGCGCCCACTCCCGGCTCGGTGTAGACGGGACGCAGCCGGTCCATGGCGCCGTCCAGATCGGCGGTCAGCCGCAGGACCGCGGCCCGCTGCTGCGCGACGAACTCGCCGAGCTCCTCGCGCAGCACGTCGATGCCCTCGTGTGTCAGTGCCGAGGCGGACAGCACGGCCGCGCCCGGTTCGCCGTGCTCGCCCAGCGCCATGCCGTCCTCGTCCAGCAGCCGCCGCAGGTCGTCCAGCACGGCGTCGACGGAGTCGCGGGTGAGCCGGTCGGTCTGGTTGAGGACGACGAAGGTGACCTCGGCGTGTCCGGCGAGGCGGCGCAGGTAGTCCTCGTGCAGCAGCGCGTCCGCGTACTTCTCCGGGTCCACCACCCACACCACCGCGTCGACCAGCTCCAGCATCCGGTCGACCTGCTCGCGGTGGCCCGGGGCGGCGGAGTCGTGGTCGGGCAGGTCGACGAGGATGAGGCCGCTCAGCGTGCCGTCGTGCGTGCGGTGGCGGGCGTGCTGCGGAATGCCGAGCCTGTCGAGGAGCCCGTCGGGGCTGCCGTCGCTGTAGCGTCCCGCTTCCCAGGTGCAGGCCACCGGTGCGGCAGTGGTGGGGCGGCGCATCCCCACCTCGGAGAGCCGGCCGCCGGTGAGTGCGTTGAACAGCGACGACTTTCCGCTGCCTGTCGCGCCCGCCAGGGCGACGGTCGTGTAGGAGCGGGGCAGCCCCCTGCGGGTGGCCGCCTCGTCCAGCACGGTGCCCGCCTCGGCGAGCACGTCGGCGTCCAGCCGGGTGCGCGACAGCCCGACGAGTTCGCGCAGGGCGCCGAGCCGCTGACGCAGGACGCTCTCCCCCGCGTCGCACCGCGGGTCCCGGCGGATGTCTCGGCGGAGGTCCCGGCCGACGTCCTTCCGGTCGTGCCGGTCGCGCTGCTCGTTCCGGTCGTGCTGCTCGTTCCGGGTGTTCCGGACGGGAGCAGTGTCCGTATTCCGTCGCGTGGCGCTTCCTCCGGCTCCGACGTCGCGGAGTGCACTTCCCGCGAGGTCCTGGGCGCAGCTCCCTTCGGCACGCCGGGTGGAGTCCTCGAGGCCGCCGCGGGGCGCGGCGGCCGCCGTGCCACCGTCCGGTTCCGGGTGCGGCCTGAGCGGCTGCCGGTGCGGGCGCTCCTCGGGCTCGGGGACGGGGGGTTCCGGCCACACGTGCGTGCGGCCGGAGACGTCCTCGGTGGCCGCGCGGGGCGCCTGGGCGGCCGAGGAGGACGGTGTCTCTCGCACAGCAGAAGCCGGCTCCGGCACCGCAGGAGCGGGAGCGGGCTCCGGTACGGCAGGAGGAGCGGGCTCCGGTACAGCCGCTGTGGGCACCCGCTCGGCGTCGGCCGGGTGTGGTTCGGGGGCGGCGCCGGGGTCGGGGGCGGGGGCGGGGTCGGGGGCGCGCGGGGGCTCGGGCCAGGACGTGCCGCGCCAGGGCGGCGTCGCGGCGCATCCCGGGCGGGGGTGTTCCGCTCCGCGGGCCGGGGGCTCCGTCGCCGAGGTGTGGCTGCGGGGGTTGGGAGCCCGCGGGCCGGCCTCCGGTGCGACGGCACGCTCGGGGCGGACGGGAGGGCCGGGCGGCACGGAGGGCTCGGGGCGTGCGACGGGTCGGGACGGCTCGGCGGCTCCGGCCGGCGCCGCACGCCCGGTCGGCTCGGCTGCTCCGGCGGGGTCGGTGCCTCCGACCGGCCGGCCCGGCTCGGTCGCCTGACCCTGCTGGGCCTGCTGGGCCGGGGGCGCAGGCGGGGCGGGCGCGGCGGGAGCGGGGGGCTCGGCCTGCGCGGCAGGCGGGGCGGCGCGCTCCGCGCGTGCCCTGCGGGCGATGACGCCGTCGTCCCATCCGCAATCCGGTGCGGCGGCCCGGGCGTGCGCGTCCTGCGGCTCGTCCTCGCGGTGCGCGGTGCCACTGTCACCCGGCAGGTCGCGGCAGTCGTGACCAGGAGGGTGCTCTGCGGCCGCTGTCTCGGGGGCCAGGACCGCCTGCGCCTGCGCCGCCGGGACAGCCACCGCTTCGCGAGGATCAGGAGCCCCCTGGCGTCCCCGTTCCACCGACCCGCCGACCCCGTCAGACGCACCGGATGAACCGGATCCACCGGCTTCGGCGGCTTCGGCGGGTCCGCCCGGCTCGCATGGCGCGGGTCCTCCAGGTCCGTCCGGGCCTTCCGGCCTGCCCGGTACGCGTCCGCCTTCGGGCGCGCCGTCGAGCGGGGCCTCCGACTGCTGGCGCGGCAGTTCCGCCGCCGCGACCTGGCCGTGGCCCTCGGGTCCGTCCGGGCCGCTCCGCGCGGGGGGCTCCTGGGGCGGCTGCTGTTCGTCCAGGCTCAGCTCCAGTTGCCCTTTGCCGGGCTCGCTGTGCGGGCTGCTCCAGCCGTCGGGCCAACTGCCGGACCAGCGCTCGGGCGGCTCGCCCGCTCCGGGGTTGGTGGCATCGGTGGATGTCACTGCTGTCACCTCTCCATGTGCGCGCTCTGCAGGCCGCGCGCGGCGTTCTCCGTACCGAGCGGTGCGCGCGTGGGCGGGAATTCGCGGGCGGTCACGTCCGTCCTGCTCTGCTCCTGAGGGCCGCCCCGTGCGTCCTCCGGCCGCTGCGGCCGGTGGAGTTCCCGCAACCGGTGCGGCTCGTGGAGCCCGTGCGTTCTGGTGAGCTTGTCCAGCACCGAGAACGCGGCGATCAGTTCCATCTGCGGTTCGGGGCCGGCGTCGAGTTCCGCCAGGGGGACCAGGCGCAGGTCGCGCTCCCCGTCCAGGACGCGCCTCACGCAGTGCTCCAGCAGCTCCGCGCACTGCTCGCGCAGCTCGTGGGCAGCCTCCTCGCCGAGCAGGTCCTCGAGTGCGTCATCGGCGCCCGCGACCCGCACCCCGCCGAGCAGGGAGGCGGCCAGCAGTCCGGCCACGTGCTCGGCGTCCTCCTCGCCGCACGAGGCACGGCCTGCCGCGCGGGTCTCCTCCTCGGCCAGCTCCTCGACGCAGCGGCGCCATCGGCGCACCATCACGCCGATCCGGCCGACGGCCTCGTCGCGTTCGCTCTGGCCGCCGGAGAGGAGCCGGCCGCAGCCCTCCAGACCCGGTACGCCTCGGCGCAGTTCGGCGATCCGTTCGTCGGCGGCGGCGACCGCGCCGGACAGCAGTGCGGTCAGGCCCTCGGCGAAGGCGTCGAACAGTTCTTCGCCGTCGCTGTCGGTGGGGAAGCTGCGCCAGTGCTCGGCGACGTCGCCCGCCAGCAGTTCACCGTCGGCGATGCGGGTGCGCAGCCGCTGTCCGGCGGTCCCGTAGGCGTTCTCGATGTACCGGGTGAGTCGCTCGGCTGCCGCGTGCTGCGCCGCGGAGGAACCGGCCAGGGCCGTGATGCGCGGGCGCAGCGAGGCGAGCGTCCCGTCGGCGGTGCGGCTGGCGGCTGCGTACCGGGCGTCGGCGTCCTGGGCGTGCTCCTCCAGCCAGTCGCGCAGTCCGCTGACGGCGGAGACGGGCAGCAGCCCGGATCCGCCCGCCGATTCGGGCAGTTCCGGGATGGTGAAGCAGGGGATCCTCCCGAGCCCCGCCCGGTCGAGGAGCAGCCCGTACTGCGTCGTGACCTCGGCGGCCATCTGGTGCGGCACCCGGTCGAGGACGGTGGCGAGGGTGACGTCGTACTCCTTGGCGGTGCGCAGCAGGTGCCAGGGGATGGCGTCGCCGTAGCGCGCGGCGGTGGTGACGAGCACCCAGATGTCGGCGGCGCAGACCAGTTCGGCGGCCAGGTCCCGGTTGTGCGCGACGAGGGAGTCGATGTCGGGCGCGTCGAGCAGCGCGAGGCCGGGGGGCAGGCCGCTGTCGGTCTCGACCCGGAGGACGCGCGGCGGCTCGTCCGGGTCGGTGTCCCACTCGTACTCCCACTCCGCACCGGCCGCGGCGTCCCGGCCCGGGCTCCGGCGGGGGTCCCAGTCGGTGGCCCAGGCGCTGTCCCAGTCGGTGGCACGGTCGGCCGGCCGGCCGGCGAACCGGTCGCCGCTCTCCGCGGCACCGGCCGGATCGCCGGAGCTGCCGGGCGTGTCGTGCGGGCCCGGGGCGCCCGGTCCGCCGAAGGCGCCGGGAGCGGCGCCCATGCCGGGCGCGGCGGGCGTCCCGGGCGGGTCCTGCCGGGGGGTCCAGGCCCGGTCCAGGCGGGGCAGCACCCGCTGTCCGACGAACCAGCCCCGGTCGTCCGGATGACAGACCAGCACAGGTGTGCGGGTCGTGGGCCGCAGTACGCCCGCCTCGCTGACCTTGCGCCCCACCAGGGAGTTGACCAGCGTCGACTTGCCCGCCCCGGTCGAACCGCCGATCACCGCGAGGAGCGGCGCCTCGGGGGTGCGTACGCGCGGGACGAGGTAGTCGTCGAGCTGGGCCAGCAGCTCGTCCCGGGACTGCCGGGCGCGCTCGGCGCCCGGCAGCGGGAGAGGAAAGCGCGCGGCTGCGACGCGCTCACGGAGTGCGGTGAGCGCGTCGAGCAGTTCAAGCCGTACGTCCAAGATCGCCACATAGGGCAGAATGCCCAATTTTGCGGCAGTTTTGAAGCTTATCCACGGTTGCGAGCGAGGAAAATGTGTAGTTTCAGTACTGAAAGACCACTTTTGAACCCGTTCACCCCGCATGGCCCACCTGCCACCCAGCCGCCCCCATAACGACTACGCAACACCCGCAACCCACACGGCCAAAACCGCTGCGTGAATCGCACCCGCCTGCGATTATCGGGACCGCTTCACGGAACCTCCACATAGCGTCGCGGCCGTGGAGCGAACAGGACGAGCCGCCAGGCCCCCTATCCTTGACACCGCCGGTCACGGGGGGCGGCGAGCCCGCCCACCCGCGACGGAGGACGGCCCCCGTAGCTCAGTGGATAGAGCAGGCGCCTTCTAAGCGCTTGGCCGCAGGTTCGAGTCCTGCCGGGGGCGCCCGCTCAAGGGCCGGCCGGCGGTCGGCGTCGCAGCCCGCCGGGCCGGCCCCGACCCGGCCCAGCCCGGCGCGCAGGCGGCACAGCTCTCCCACCCTCCTCCCCGCGGGTCGGTCCCTGCCGCACGCATCGGCCTGTCAGGCGGAAAGACATCCAATCCGCCGAACGGATGACACTCCGGTTCCGCATCCGAAAGATCGGCCCCGGCCCAGCCGTGACGGGCCCCGACGTCTCGGGCAACTGACTGAACCACAGGCCGGACGTGAGCGGTCACGACTCGGAGGGCCACTCAAGTGCGTCCGGCGGCGGATCGAGTATGGCATTGCGAGCCGCAAGCGCGAGAGCGCTCTGAGCGCCGAGAGACAGTCCGATCCGGTTCCAGTGGAAGATGACGTGGTAGGCCAAGACCCGGCGGATGCCTCGATCGAGAACGCCTGCCGTTATGCCTTCCTTGAGTGCGTTTCCCGCGTGCCGGAAGGCCGCGGCCCATTCGGCAACCGGGTGCAGAAGGGCCCCTTTGCCGAATACTGGACCGTCCGGGCTCGTGTCGCTGACCAGGAGTTGCCGGATCTGCCGGGTCATTCCCTCAAGGCGGTCTTCGAGGACCTTGCCCGTGGCGGAGCGGTGCTCCTCATTGATGACGCGGTCCCAGACGTCTCCTTGTTCCTGCCACTCCAGGCCCGCGGCCCGCATCATGACCGTGCACAGGAGCACGGACAGTTCACGGCGGCCGAGGGGCACGTCGGTGCGGCCGTCGCGCGACAGGATGTGATGGCTGTCGGCGGTGAAGAGGTGGTGAGCGTTGAGCATGCCAGCCGTGCCCCCGAAGGCGGCAGTCTCCGGCTCGTAGATACCCGGCCACCAGCGGCTGAGACGGCCAGCCTTGACCAGCTCGTCCAGCTGAGCGCCGAGTTCCGTGCGAACCTGAGGCTGCGGGCCACCGTAGAGGCGCAGGCGCCAGCAAGGGTGCTTTCGGATGAACCACCACAGCGAGACCACACCGTGCTTCTCCAGGCGGGCGAGTAAGGGTGCGATGTGCGTCGCTGCTGTCTGCTCGGCGTGCGCCCACTCGGAAAACTCGACGTAGAACTGCCACCAACCCGTGCGCAGCAGCTCATGGCGGGCGAGTGCGGTGTGACCGGCCTGTTCGAAGACCTCGACCGCGTCGGCGAGTGCTATGGGCTCCATGCCCGCCTTCTGCGCGACATCGTCGACGGACTGCCCGGCGATGACGTCGAGGACAGCACGGCCCACCGGCCCAGGGTTCGGGGGCCAAGCCAGAGGCGTCAGTTGATCAGCAGACATGCATCCCATCCAGTGGTTGGTGTCCGGTCGGCGGAGACCGTTGTGAGGGCCAAAGCGCATCCGGCATCGCCCTCCAGGAGGCCGAGCCCCTTGGTCACAGACGGGCGGGCGTGGGTAGTCAGGTCCTTGCGGAGAGCTGGGAGGAGGGCAGCCAGATGGGGTGTACGGGCGTCGCGAGCTGCCCGGAAGGCTGTTTGGTACAGGCCCGCCCAGCCGTGGCACAGGGTCGTGTCGGAGATCTGGGCGAGTTGCCCGGGGTCGCTGAGGCACTGGTGCAATGCGTCCTCGTAGAGGAGCTGGAGTGCCGGGTCGTTCAGTGCGATTCCGGCGAGCTGCCCCGCTCTCGCAATGCCGGGCGTGCCATAGCACCAGCTCGGCCGGCCGGGTGCACGCTGGTGGGAGCGGCCGGATTCGAGATCGGCGAGCGTGAGGTGTTCGGGCCACCACGGGCCTGCTTCGCCCTCCTGCCGCCAAGTGTCGAGGTGGTCGCAGATCGCACGGATCGCGTCCGCCTGGCCCTCGACGCGGACGCCGTGGCGCTCGGCTTGGGCCAGCAGCAGTAGTGGGCCTGTGATGCCGTGCGCTGCGCCCAGGTTTCCGTGTCCGCCCGGCATGGTGTGTTCGCGGTGAGGATCATGGTCTACCCACCAGCCAGGAGTGGGATGGTTGTTGTCGAGGGGACGGGTCAGCGCGACCAGGTAGCTGAGAACGCGTTCCATCGCGCTGCTGTCGGGAGCGCTGCCCAGCAGGTAGGCGCCGATCCCGGTGAGCCCGAAGAAGGTGTCGTATTCGCCGAAGGTGGTCAGGGCTCCGCGATGCAGCCGGGCGAGAGCGGCGTCGGCGCGGCGGTGCGCCAGGGCGATGACGTTGTCGCGCAGGGCGGAGTAAGCGTCCTGGTAGAAATGTCGCACGGTGTCGGGGACGGTGTTCAGGACGAAGGCGAGGGCCGGGGCACCGAGGTAGAGGCCGGTGGTGTCGGCTGCGCTGATGTCCCTGGCTGCAGCCTCAGCGATCCAGCGGTGCGCGGGCGACCAGGGTGATCGGCCTTGCGCGGCGTACTCGATGTGGAACAGGGCGATGCCGGCGGCGCCCTCGGCGAGGGACTGCTCAGCCCAAGGTTCGTCCTCGAGTGGTGCGGCGTGCTGCGCCAGGTGCGCGGCGAACTCCTGCGTGAGGGCCTGGGCCTGTTCAAGCTCCGTCGTCATCGTTCAACCCGGATCGGCCGGTGGCGCAGGGCGATGGTGCGGGCGAGGTGAAGGGTGGCGGCTTCCGCAGTGGGTCCGACCCCGAGCGCGCGCACCTGATGGTGGTGGAACAGCGACCGCAGGACCGTCGTCGGGTCGTGCTCCGTCTCGATAAGGGCCTGGCGGTATGCGGTGAGGACTCTGGCGCGCTGTTCCCATGCCTCGACGATCTCTGCGCCGCCCTGAAGAGCGAGCGTTTGCTGTTCAGCGTCGTAGAGCTGGATGGCTTGTTCCCTCAACGTCCGGTCGGGTCGCCCGTGGGCCGGGGTGCGTTCGATCAACCAGGTCCATGCGTCGTCTCGGGACGTGAGCAGATGCGCGGCGATGTCGACGAGACTCACAGCGGTGAGCGACTGGGGTGCGATGTCGTAGCTGGATGTAAGCCGGATCTGCGCGAGGGCTGCGGTGGAGTCGGCGGCGAACACGCGGTGCGCGGCGTCCATTGCCTGCCCCGTCCCGTATCGGCCGGTCTGGGGCCGGTAGGACTCGAAGGTGAGGCTGGACAGCAGGCGCTGGTGGTGAAGGTCGGTCGCCCAGGCGTTCACTGCGGCGGCCGCTGCCCCGTAGTCGCCAGTGAGGTGCAGGGTTAGCGCGAGGTGTTGTCCGGCCTCTGGGCGGGCGAGTTCCCGGTGTCGGGTGAACCACCACATCGGCTGGCCGAGTGCAGCCAACAGACGCGGAAGGTGCCAGTCCAGGATTTCGTCATACCGGTTGGGGTGGGTGTTTAGATGCATCCGCAACACCTCGCCGTCACCAGGGAGCTGCACAGGCGGAACGGGCTGATGAGCGCGGAGTGGGGACAGCGACGTGGTGGAGGCCGCGGGTGCGGTCCGTACGAAGGCGAGCAGGATCTCGTGGGCCCGGCCGATCCAGCCGCACTGGTCGTCGTCAGCGACCTCGCGCAGTTCCAGTTCGTGGACGTCGTGGAGTCGGGTGTGAACGAGGCGGCGGTGCACAGGGTGATCGAGGTCGACGGGAAGCCGTTGGTCGAACTCGGTCAAGGAGACGCGGTTCGGGACGTTCAGGCGTACGCGCCATGCGGCGAATGGTAGGTCCGCTCGATCCAGGTGACGATCGCGGTGCGGAGGTCCTGCCGGGTGGCCCAGGTGCGGCGGTCGAGGACGTTGTTCTGCAGCAGAGCGAAGAAGGATTCCATGGCGGCGTTGTCGCCGGCCGAGCCGACTCTTCCCATGGATCCGGCCAGGCCGTGGCGGTGCAGAGCGTGGACGTACTTTCTTGATCGGAATTGCGATCCGCGGTCGGAATGGACTGTGCAGCCGGCCACGTCCCCTCTTCTGGCGGCCGCGTTGTCCAGGGCGTTCACCGAGAGGCGGGCCTTCATCCGGTTGTCGATGGAGTAGCCGACGATCCGGCCGCAGAAGGCGTCCTTGACCGCGCACAGGTACAGCTTGCCCTGGCTCGTGGGGTGTTCGGTGATGTCGGTCAGCCACAGCTGGTTCGGGGCATCGGCGGTGAAGTCGCGTTGGACGAGATCATCGTGCACGGCCGGACCCGGTCTCTTGCCGTTCTTCGATCGCTTCTTCCCGAAGGCCGACCACCAGGCGTTGTCCCGGCAGATCCGCCACGCGGTCCGCTCGCTCATGCGCTCCCCGGCCGTCTCGGCCTCCCCGGCGAGAAAGCGGTAGCCGAACTCGGGGTCGTCGCGGTGGGCGTCGAACAGCGCATTCGCGCGGTAGGCCACGGTGACCTCGGCATCGGTCACGGGCTGAGACAGCCAGCGGTAGTAGTGCTGGCGGGAGAGCTTGAGCATCCGGCACGCGACCGCGACGGGGACTCCGTCGGCGGCGAGCTCTCTCACGAGCGGGTAGAGCCTTTTCCCGGCAAGTTCGCCTGCGACAGATACGCGGCAGCTCGGCGCAGGACCTCGTTCTCCTGCTCCAGCAGCCGGACCCGCTTCTTCAGCTCAGTGTTCTCCGCCGACTCAGACCTGGTGACACCGGGCTTCTCGCCGTCCTCGACCGCGGCCTGGCGCATCCACTTCGACAGCGTCATCTCATGGACGCCGAAGTCCTTCGCGATCTGCGCGAGGGTGACGCCCTTCTCGCGGTTGAGCGCGACGCGGACCACGTCGTCACGGAACTCTTGAGGATAGGGAACTGGCACGGCTACATCCTTCCAGGCCGCCCTACGGGCAAGCCAGAGCAGATGTCACCCGACCATGCAGCAGACCCCTGACTGCGCACGGCCGGGTGGCTCGGCATCTGCGCCGCGCAGGGTTGCTTGCAGGTCAGCGTAGGTGTGCGGCGTTCCCTGCCGCCTGTGCCACCGTGGCCGGTCGCGGTCGTGAGCTCTTGCTTCGAGGCTCAGCCGTTGGCCACCGGACGTTCCTACATGCGGCCAACGGCCAGAGGCCGACCGAGGGCACCTCATGCAGACGCCGGAAGGCCAACTGAGCACCGCTGCGGATTCTCAGGGGATTGATTGTTGAGCGTGAGGCCATGGGTCATCCTCAGACTCGTGAGTGCTGAGGATCTGCGAGACGAACTGATCTGAAGACGTCGGCGCTGACGGCCATCGCCCGCCAGCAGCAGGTGATCCGACGCCTGGGGGAGGACGTACGGGGCGAGCGGAGAAAGCTCGCCGAACTCGTATGCGTGGCCACCACCAGGACGCCCGGCAACCCGATCCCCTACGGCCGTGTCGAACACGTCGCACGCCTCCTCGGCCGCAGGAGCCGAGCCGGAAGGACGCCACAACCGTCGCAGTCGGCAAACACCGTGCCGCCCTCACTCCACACTGCCGAATGACCGGCGAGCCGAAGGGAACCCCCACCGCTCATGTCCACCGCACCCCTCGACGGCGGGACACCGGTCCCGCCCATGCCCGAGCGGACTCCGAAGTCGCTGCGCGCCGCCATCGCCCAGCATGCGCCGCAACTCCTCGTGGACTTCGACCGCGACTGGCGGCGTGACATCGCCGACGCCTACGACCTTGCCCCCGTCCCCGCCTTCATGGCCCGCTGGTGGGGCGAGTACGCCCTCGCCCGTAACCTCGAACTCGAAGCCAGGGTCCACCGCCTGGAAGACGAGGCCACCCAGGAGGGCGACTACGCGCGCGCCAAGGCGATGATCGAGGAAGCCGGGCGCATCCGCAGGGAAGCCGCGAAGGCGGAACCCGGCGAGTGACAGACGCTGGTCAGAGGCGCTTTTTGGTTACCGGACCGCCTGTCGGACAGCCCGCTTCGGGAAAGCGCGAGGCCAAGCGCTTGGCCGCAGGGCCGGCCGGTCCCCCAGTTCGCCGGGCCCCATCGAGGCCGGCTGCGGGAGTCGGCGCAGCTCGCCGATGCTCCTCCAAGGGGGAGCCGGCGGATGGGGAACCGGCCCCCGGCCCGGCGTCATCCGGCGAGCGACCTCCGGCGTGGCGGGAAGGGGACGGTCACGGCTCCTGCGGGTCGGGCACCCGGGGCGCCAGGGCACGGCGGATGAACCGTCGTTGCCAGGGCACCTCGACCGCGCGGGCGTGGTACTTCTCCCGTACCCAGGTGACGGCCTCCTCGGGGTTCAGGCCCTCGAAGACGCACATCGCCGACAGGGCCGTTCCGGTCCGTCCGACTCCTCCGCCGCAACACACCTCGACACGTTCACCCGCGGCCCGCCGGTGAGCGAGGCGGAGTGTGCGCAGCGCGGTATCGGAGTCGGTGGGGAGCCAGAAGTCGCGCCAGGGAACCCACAGGGACTCCCAGGACGGCTCAAGCGGCCGCCGGCCGGTGAGGTGCACGGTGAGTGCCGGTGTCGGGCCGGCCGGCAGGTCGTGCCGCAGGCCCCGTCCCCTGATCATTCGTCCCGAGGGGAGCCTCAGCACCCCTGGGGCTCCGGATTCCCACACATCACTGCTCATGATTTCCCTTGTTTCCCTTCCCCCTGGATCGACGGCCACGGAATGCGGGTCGCCGCGCACCGCGGCCCATGGCGGCCGGGGTCGCGGCTGTCACGACCCGAGATAGCGCAGCACTGCCAGGACTCGGCGGCTGTAGGCGGTGGAGCGGTCGAGGTCGAGTTTGTCGAAGATGGCGTTGACGTGTTTCTCGACCGCGCTCTGCGAGACGTACAGCTGGGCGGCGATGGCCGCGTTCGTGTGCCCCTGTGCCATGGCGGCCAGGACTTCGCTCTCCCGCGGCGTGAGCCTTTGCAGAGGGTCGGAATGGCTGCTGCGGGCGAGGAGTTGCCGCACCACCTCGGAGTCGAAGGCGGTGCGGCCGGAGCCGACGCGTTCCAGTGCGTCCAGGAACTCGTCGACCTGGACGACCCGGTCCTTGAGCAGGTAGCCCACGCCGGTGGCATCGGTGGTCAACAACTCGGTCGCGTAGCGGTGCTCGACGTACTGCGACAGGATGAGGACGCCGGTTCCCGGCCGGCGGCGCCGGATCTCCAGGGCGGCCCGCAGCCCTTCGTCGGTGTGGGTGGGGGGCATCCGGACATCGAGGATCACCGTGTCGGGTGGTCCGCTCTCCACCGCGGCCAGCAGCTCGGTCGCGGTGCCGACCGAGGCGGTGATCTCGTGCCCCTCGTCGGCCAGGAGCCGCACCAGCCCCTCGCGCAGCAGTGTCGAGTCCTCCGCGATCATCAGTCGCACGGCAACTCCGCGGTGATGCGGGTCGGGCCGCCGGCGGGGCTGTGGACGGTGAGGTGCCCGTCGAGGGCGGCCACGCGCCGGGCCAGGCCGAGCAGACCGCCGCCCGAAGGATCGGCGCCGCCGCGGCCGTCGTCCTCCACGCGCACATCCAGCACATCACCCCGCTGCTCGACGTGCACCGACGCGCACGAAGCCCCGGAATGCTTGACCGCGTTGGTGACGCACTCGGCCACCACGAAGTACGCCACCGTCCGTACGGTCCGGGGCAGGCCGTCGCCCACGCGCGCGGAGAGCCGCACCGGGATACCCGCACGCGCGGCGACGGTCTCCAGCGCCTCGGGCAGCCCGTCCTCGTCCAGTACCGCGGGGTACACGCGCCAGGCGACTTCCCGGAGTTGTGTCAGCGCCTGCTGGGACTCGGCGTGCGCCTGGAGCACCAGTTCCCGGGCCCTGGCCGGGTCCGTGTCGCGGCGTGCCCGGCCCAGCAGCATGCCGAGCGCCACGAGACGCTGCTGTACACCGTCGTGCAGATCGCGTTCGATCCGTCTCCGTTCGTCGTGCACGGCCTCGACCACCCCGGCGCGGCTTGCGGCCAGTTCACCGATACGGCGTTGCAGGACTTCGTGTTCGCTTCCGCCGGCGAAGCGCCGGGCGAGGTGTGCGTCCAGCGACGCCACCCCGTGCAGGCCCTGAGCGCACAGGAAGAGCAGGAACAGCCCGCCGAGAGCGGACAGCAGCACAGTCGCGGGATACTCGATCTCCGCGAGGACGAACCAGCCCCATGCCAGGAACGAGGCGTAGCCGGCACCGACGGCCGCGGCCAGCAGGACGACGCCGCCCAGCAGCCCGACGCCGCACCGCGCCGCGAGATAGGCGAAGGCGGCACTCCCGCCGGCGGGCACGGCCGGGTCGGTTCCGTACCAGGCGGACATCCGTCGGCGCTCCCAGCCGGCCAGCCGTCCGGCTGTGACCGCCACCCCGCGCGGCGGGCCGGTACCGGTGCGCCCGCCCGACACGGCGAGCGACCACAGACCGCCCGCGAGAACGAGGACCAGTTCGGCCACCGCTGACAGCGCACCGCAGAGAACCCCTACGGTCACCCGGAACCACCGGCGTCTCAATGTGCGCATAGCCCTCACGCTAGCCGCACCGAGTGCCCCTGGGGACTGCGGAAAACCACACCCTTCCGTTGTGCGTTTCCCCAGCCGGCCGTGCGGCGGTCCGCATACCGGCCCGTCCCTGCGCTTTCTACCGTCGACGGCGTGATCATCAATGCTGCTTCTCAGCTGCCGGCCGGCGGCGTCGCCGGGTGGGCCGCCGATCTGACGGAATCCCTGGGCGCCGTGGGCGCGGGCGTGGCCATCGCGCTGGAGAACCTCTTCCCGCCGCTGCCGAGCGAAGTCATCCTGCCGCTCGCCGGATTCGCCGCCGCCCGGGGGGATCTCTCGCTGGCCGCGGTGCTGTGGTGGACGACTGCCGGCTCGGTCGCCGGCGCGCTGGCCCTCTACGCGCTCGGAGCCCTTCTCGGCCGGGATCGCATGGTGGCGTTGGCGGCCCGGATCCCTCTGGTGAAGGTCTCCGACATCCACCGCGCCGAGGCGTGGTTCGCACGGCACGGCACCAAGGCCGTCTTCTTCGGACGGATGATTCCCCTCTTCCGCAGCATGATCTCCGTCCCCTCAGGCATCGAACGGATGCGCCTTCCGCTCTTCCTGGCCCTGACCACGGCCGGCAGCGCCCTGTGGAACGCGCTCTTCGTCCTCGCCGGTTACCTGCTCGGCGAGCGCTGGCACCAGGTGACCGACCTCGCCGGGACCTACTCCACGGCGGTCCTGGCCGCCACCGCGCTCGCCGTTCTCGGCTTCGCCGTTCTCCGCCTGGTGAGGGCCGGAAGCGGCGGACGTCGCGCCGGCGGCTGACGGGTCTCCTGACCGGAATTCCCGTTCACCGAATCCGATCCAGCTCTCTGTCCTCGAGGTCCGACCGGCTTCCCGCGTCGGGCTCGCCCTACCGGAAGGAAAGACGTGCCGAAGAAACCGGCAACGGTGCGGATCGCACGATGGAGCGCCGCACATCCCTGGTCCGCCATCGGCCTGTGGATCGCGTTCGTCGCCGTGTGCCTCTTCCTGGGGGGAGCGGCCGGCACCAATGCGATCAGCGACGAGGAGTCGGGGGTGGGCGAGTCGGGCCGGGCGGGAAGAATCGTGCACTCCGGGGATTTCCCCGAGAAGCCCGAGGAGAACGTACTGATCACCGCCGAGGACGGCGGAGAGCTGGACCGGACCGCCGGACAGGCGGCGGCAGCGGAGGTGGTCCGGAGGATGACGGCGCTCGCCGAAGTGGAGAGCGTCGGTGATCCGGTCCTCTCGCCGAACGGCAAGGCGCTGCTGGTCCCCGTCACCATGAAAGGCGACACGGAGAACGCCGACCGGCGGGTCGGGCCCCTGCTCGAAGCGGGCACGGCCGTCGAGGACGGTCACGAGGGCCTGCGGGTCGACGAGGTGGGCACCGGCTCCACGGCGAAGGGTCTGTCGGAGACCCTCGGCGAGGACTTCGAGCGGGCCGAACTGATCAGCCTTCCGCTGACGCTGCTGATCCTGCTCGTCGTCTTCGGTGCGATCACCGCGGCGGGCGTGCCCGTGGTGCTGGCACTCTCCTGCGTCGGCGCCGCCATCGGGCTCTCCTCGCTCGCCTCCCACGTGCTGCCCGAGACCAGCGCGGTCAGCAACGTCATCCTGCTCATGGGCATGGCCGTGGGCGTGGACTATTCGCTCTTCTACCTCAAGCGGGAGCGCGAGGAACGCCGTGCGGGGAAGTCCCACGTGGACGCGATCGAGATCGCGGCGGAGACCTCCGGACACACCGTGGTGGTGTCCGGCACCACGGTGATCGTGGCGATGGCGGGGCTCTATCTGGCCGACGAGGCGACCTTCGCGTCGCTGGCCACCGGTTCGATCATCGTCGTCGCCGTGGCCGTGCTCGCCTCGCTGACCGTGCTGCCCGCCCTGCTCGCCAAGCTCGGCCGCTGGGTCGACAAGCCCAAGGTGCCGGTGCTGTGGCGGCTGACCCTGCGGCCCGGCGAGTCGCGGGTGTGGCCCGCGCTGCTGCGCCCGGCGCTGTCCAGGCCGTTGACCACGCTGGTGGTGTCGGTGGGCGCGCTGCTGCTGCTCGCCGCGCCGGCCCTCGGGATGAAGCTGAAGCAGCCGGGCTCCGACGACCTGTCCCGCGACATCCCGGTGGTGCGGGCCATGGACCGGCTGACCGAGGCCTTCCCCAGCAAGGGCACTGTGCACCAGGTCGCCGTCCGGGCACCCGCCGGCCGGGCCGAGGAGGTGAAGGCCGCATTGGAGGCGTTGCTGGAGCGCACCGCGGACGACGGGCTGTTCGCACACGACTCGACTCCGACGATCGAGGAGTCGGCGGACCGCCGAGTGCACACCGTCGACATCGGCACGCCCCACCGGCCCGAGAGCGACGGCGCCCGCGAGTCCCTGGACGTGCTGCGCGGCTGGGTGCCGCAGGCCGTGAACGACGTGCCCGGCGCGGAGAGCGCGGTCGGCGGCAAGGTGGCACAGGGCGTGGACTTCACCGGGCATCTGGAGGCGCGGCTGCCCTGGGTGGTGGGCTTCGTCCTGCTGCTGACCTTCGTCACCATGGTGCTGATCTTCCGTTCGCTCGCTGTGGCGCTCTCCGCGATCCTGCTGAACCTGCTCTCCGCCGCCGCCTCGTTCGGTGTCCTGGTCGCCGTCTTCCAGCACACCTGGGCGGAGGGCCTGCTCGCCTTCACCAGCTCGGGCGCGGTCGTCTCGTGGCTGCCGCTCTTCCTGTTCGTCGTGCTGTTCGGGCTGTCGATGGACTACCACGTCTTCGTGGTCAGCCGGATCCGCGAAGCCGCGTCCGAGGGCGCCACGGTGCGGGCCGCGATCCGCGCGGGCATCACGCGCTCGGCGGGAGTGGTGACCAGCGCGGCGATCGTCATGGTCGGGGTGTTCGCCATCTTCGGCACGCTGAGCATGGTCGAGTTCAAGCAGTTGGGCGTGGGGCTCGCGGCGGCCATCCTGCTGGACGCCGCGATCATCCGGATCTATGTGCTGCCCGCGCTGATGACGGCGCTCGGCCGGTGGAACTGGTGGCCCGGCGGGACATCCGGCAGCGGCGCGGCGGATATCCCGCAGGCCGATTCGACGTGTCTCGTGCCCGACGGCCGGCCGCAGCCCGCACGGCTCGCCTCCCGGCAGTCGCACCGGCAGGGCGCACACCAGCCGGCCGGGCTCGCGCCGCCTGCCGGGCAGGGCGGCCATCCGCAACAGCAGCCGCGGCCCGGCCGGCACCGCCGGGACACCCCGTGAGCCGGCCACGGTAGCGGCCGGCCAGGTCAGGAGCCGGGCCCGGCCGCGGCAGTGAGGGAGGCGAGCTGGGTGAGGATCGAGGGGTCGGTGATCTGCTCGTCCTCGGCGAGCAGGAGCACTTTGCTGAGGATGATGCTCGTCATCCGGTCCTCGTCGGCGAACGGGAGGAAGAGCCGGCGGTGTGCCGTGGCGCCGAACGAGGCGGGCACGACGCACAGGTGGCCGCCCGGTTCGACGTGGATGCTGCCGCTGGTCAGATGCACCCGGTAGAGGGCCCGGGTACCGCGGACGACGGCCGTGTGCCCTTCGACGGCGACCCGGGCCAGGCCCAGGTCGGCGACGAGCGCCGCGAGCAGTTGTGCCCGGCCCACAGCCTGCGCCGGGGACGGGTACGCCTCCGGCTCCCTGCCGGCGACCGACACCACCAGGTCCAGGTCCCGCATGGCCTCGGAGAACGCCACCGGCGGTACGTCGGCCAGCGGCACCGAGGTGGTGCCGGCGCCGTCCGCCCCGGCCGGGGCGCCGCGGAAGCCGGGGGCGCGCTGTCCGCCGGTGAGGAAGCGGAGTCCGCCGACGCGGACCTCGCCCATCCCGAAGTAGCCGCTCAACTCGCAGTCCAGCGCCGCCACGAGGCCGCCACCGACGGTGCGGGTCGCCTGGTGGTCGTCGTACTCGCCGTGGGTGGACCAGCCCCGGCCGGACAGCAGCTGCCCCGCCACCTTGCCGTCGACCGTCTGGCCGGCGAACCGCCATGACACGTCGCCGGCCTCGCGCTCGGCCGGGGTGAGCAGATACAGCTCGCGGAACGCCTGTTTGACCGGCTGGCGGAGCCGGCGCCGCACCAGTTGCTGCTGCCAGTGGCCGAGCAGCCGCCGTTCGTGCAGGTCGACGGGGTGGACCGCGGTGACGGGGCCGGTGGTGTCGACCTCGTCCAGCAGGCCGATCGTGCCTGCACGGTCCCGCCAGAGCAGCGCGGGCAGCATCGCCGCGCCGGCGGGCAGCGAGCGCAGCCGGTCCAGTTCGTCGGGCGTCAGCGTTCCGGCGGTGGCGACCAACCGCTCCACCAGCCCGGTCCGCATCCGGCGGGCCTGCTCCCGCAAGCGGCTCTGGTGCGCGCGCAGTTCCTGGTACCCGGGGTCGGCGCGGACGGCCGCGGGCGCCGACTTCAGCGTCCTGCCCGCCCGGCTGACCGTCAGGGCCGGCTCGGCGCCGTCGATCCGCAACGCGACCCGATAGGAGCCGGCTTCCGCCTCGGTGGGGGTCTCGGCGGCGAGCCGCGCCTCGCAGTCCCATTCGAGGCGGTCGGCGTCCGGTGCGCCCGCCACCTGGGCCAGGTGGTCGAGGGCGACGGCGATCGCGGCGGCGTGGCTGTGTCGGCGGTTCGGGCCCAGCTTGGCGCCCTTCTTCGCGGACGCGCGCAGCGCCAGATAGCGGTCGAGTACCGTCTCGTCCGCGGCGAGAGGCAGCATTCCGAACGCGGCGATCCCGTGCAGCGAGTGGTGTCCGACGCGCTTGAGCACCTGGGCCCGGTTCTCGCCCAGAACCGCGGAGACCAGTTCGTTCGGTTCGTGCTCCAACAGGCGGCGCGCGGTGTCCGGCCCGGCCTCCTCGACCGCGGCGAGGAGAGCGGCCCGGTCCTGGCGGGTGACGCCGTCCGGCATCGCCCGGATCAGCCGCAGCAGCGGCCCGGCCCCTTCCAGGCCGAACAGCGGGAGCAGCGCGTCGGCGTCGCCTGCGGGCCGCCGCCAGCCGAACGCCCGGCGCTGCTCCTCCGGCGACCGGTCCCGCAGCAGGTCCAGCAGGGCGGCGCGCTCCTCGTCGGTCAGTTCGGCCGCGCCCAGGTGGCGGGCCACCCGGGGGCCGCCCTGCCAGGTCAGGGCGGCCCGGACGAAGCGCAGTCCGCGCGGGGCCGGCCCCTTGGGCAGCTCGTCCCAGTCGGCCGGTGCCGGTGCGGAGACGAGCCGCCACGTCAGCGCGTCGAGGTGGGTCCGTACCGCGTCCACGAAGGCAGCCGGTGGGTCGGTCGCCTCGCCGGCCGGTGAGCGGCCTCCGGCGAGGGCGAGGGCGAGGTAGGGGTCGTCGGTGACGGCCCGTTCGACCAGGTCCGCGTCCAGGGCGCCGGCCCGGTGCAGGGCGCCGAGGATCCGCACGACGGTCTCCCGCCGCAGGGTGCCGAGCGGGGTGCGGATCAGGACCCGCAGCAGCCGGGTGTCGGTGGCGGCGACGGCCCGCTCCGCCACCTCGTCCAATTGCAGCCGGTGCCGTACGTCGCAGCCGAGGAAGGTGGCGAGGAGTGCTTTGCGGTGTGCCGTCGGCCACGGCGCGGCCAGCAGTGCGGTGACGTCGTCCTCGCAGTCGGCGGGGTAAGCGGCGTCGTACAGCACGTCGAGTTCGGCGACGATGTCGGCCAGGTGCGGGGTGAGATTGCCGAGGGCCCGGTCGTCGCCCTGCTCGATCCGGGAGCGGATCTCCTCGGCGAGGTCCCGCAGGCCCGCCAGGTCGTCGGCCCGCGCTGCGGCCCCCGCCCGGTCCACCAGCCGCCACAGCGCCTCGCGCTGCTCGCGGACCACGCCGCGGTAGTCCTCCGGTATGCCGGGGTCGCCCTCGGAGGGGGAACGCTCCACTGTGCTCAGCCTCCCGCCAGTGCGACCAGCCGCAGGAAGACCACCGGCTCGCCGGGCCGGGGGGTGATCTCCTCGTCGAGGTCCGCGATCTGCCGCCCGCCGGTGAACACCGCGAACGTGCCCCGGACGAAGGCCCGGTGTGCCCGCGACACCTGCTCGGGGACGTCCGGGTCGGCCGGCTGCTGCGGCATCCTGATCACGCCGGTGGCGGCCTGGGTCCGGATATCGGCCTCGGACAGGTACTGGCGGTCGAGGGCGCGCCGGCTGCGGGCCGCGTCGGTGCGCAGCTCCCGGATCTGCTCCTCGACCGCCCGCCGGATCAGCTCCCGCGCCGTCGCCCGGTCACCGTCCAGCCGTACCCGCACCGTCGGCGGGCGGTCCCCGGGCGGGCCGGGTATCGCGCTGCGCACCTCGACGTCGATCATGGCCGCCACGGTAGTCCTCCCCTCCGACATCCGCGTGTGCATAGCGGGTCGGCCGCGGCGTGGTGCCGTCGTCACCGGGGCGATCGCTGGACTGGGCTTCACCCCGGGCGCGGGTCGCTCTCCTCGAAGTGGCTCGGTCTGCCCTCGCGGTGCGCGAGCCGGCCGCGGCGTTCGGCGCGGGCGCGGGGCAGCAGGGTCCAGGTGCCGTCGGTGCGGCGCAGGGCGGCCGAGTGCCAGGGGGTGGTCCAGGCGTCGGGCGCGTCGAGGAGCCGGAGGCCGAACTTGTCCGTGCCGTAGGGCTGGGGGTGGATGGACAGGCGTACGGCACGCGGGTGGCACTCGGCGATCAGTCCGCCCCAGGCGCGGCTGCGCTGGATGACGCCGTAGGCGCGGCGGCGGCAGTCGCGCTGGAGGGCCGAGCGGGTGCCGGTGAAGTCGGCGGTGTCCTCGACGAGGAAGCGGGTGATGCCCCGGTAGAGCGGCAGGGTGTGGCCCGCGGAGCGCACCTGGGCGCGCAGTTCCTCCAGGGGCGGGGCGTATCGCCGGTGCACGTGGGCCCGCTTGTCCGCGTGCGGCAGGGCGCCGAGGACGTCGCGCAGGTCGAAGACGGAGAGGTGGCGGAGCGACAGCGTGCGGATCAGGCGGCGGAGTTCGTCCGCGTAGGCGTCTATGTGGGCGTCCGGCACGCGGATGAGGTCTCCGAAGACGTGGCCGTCGGAGCAGATGACCACGCGGGCACCGGGTGCGTGGATCCGCGCCATGTCGGCGCACAGTGCGTCGAGGAAGCCGAGGGAGAGGCGCTCCCCCTGGTCCGGGAGCGGGCCGAGGACCTTGGCGGGGTTGGGCGATTTGCAGGGGAAGCCCGGCAGGGTGAAGACGACGGGTTCCCGGGCGCGGACGAAGTCGTCGATCCGCCGCAGTTGGTGCGGGAACGCCGTGAGGCGGTCGGGTGCGCGGTCGGTCGTGCGGCAGTACGGCAGCAGCAGTCCGAGGATCTCCGCGCTGATGCCGGTCGTGTCGGTCCCTTCGAGGCCGATTCCTTCGAGGCCGGTCGCGCCGGTGCCGGGGCCGGAGCCGGGGGCGCTGACGCCGCGGGTGTCGGTGTCGGGCGTGCGGGGGCCGCTTCGGGTCGTCGCAGGCATGGCGTGTTCTCCGTGACGGTCGGGGCGGGCGTGCGGGCATGACGGCATGGCGCCTCGGCGGTGGGGTGCGCCGGGCGTCGGCGGTATCGGGTGTGTGCGGGGTACTCGGTCCGGGCCGCGGGACGCCGGGACCGTTCCGAGGTGGGAGCGGGGAGGCGCGGGGGGTACGGGGCCGGATCAGTCGCGGCGGTGGTCGTAGGTGACGGGCAGGCTGAGGGTGCCGCGGCCGAGGACGGCCGGGGTCCAGTCGAGTTCCGTGTCGTCGACGGCCGGGCGCAGACCGGGAAGCCGGGTCAGGAGGGTGCCCAGGGCGATCTGGAGTTCGGCACGGGCGAGGGCCGCGCCGGGGCAGAAGTGGATGCCGTGTCCGAAGGCGAGGTGCGGGTTGGGGGTGCGCTCGAGGTCGAGGGTGTCCGGGTCGGGGAAGCGGCGCGGGTCACGGTTGGCGGCGCAGAGCGAGACGATCACCGAGTCCCCGGCCGGGACCTCGGTGCCGTGCAGGTCGCTGTCCTGGTCGAGGAAGCGCCAGGTGGTCAGCTCGAAGGCGCTGTCGTAGCGCAGCAGTTCGTCCACGGCCCGGGGCAGCAGCCCGGCGTCGTCGCGCAGCCGCGCGAGCGCGTCCGGGTGCCGGAAGAGGCTGATCAGTGCGGTGGTGATCTGGTTGGTGACCGGTTCCTGACCGGCGACCAGGAGCTGGAAGATCATCGAGTTCAGCTCCTCCTGCGTCAGCTCGCGGCGGTCGCGGGCCGCGACGAGGCGGCTGAGCAGGTCGTCCTCCCCGTGCTCTCGCTTGTGGGCGACGACCTCGGCGATGTATCGCTGCAGGCCGTGCAGTCGGGCCTCGTACAGCGGGCGTCCGGGGTCGGCCGGTCCGACGGGCTGGACGACCTTGCCCCAGTCCCGGTCGAAGCGGGCGGCCGACTCCCCTGGGAGGCCGATGGTCTCGGCGAGCACCCGGAAGGGGAAGTGGGCCGCGAATCCGGCCACGAGCTCGGCCGGTCCGGTCGCCGGGAGCCGGTCGACGAGCGCGTCGGCCATCTCCTGGAAGCGCGGCCGCAGTTGTGCGACGCGCCGCGGGGTGAAGGCGTCCGTGACGAAGCGCCGCATCCGGGTGTGCTCGGGCGGGTCCTGGTGCAGCAGGTGCACTTGGAGCTGGGAGTGCTGCGGCTCGGGCATGATCGAGGCTCTGGCCCGCCAGCGGTCGTTGCCGCGGTCGTGGTTCTTGCCGAGGCGGTCGTCGTCGAGTGCGGAGTGCGCGGCGTCGTAGCCGGTGACGAGCCACGCCTCTACGCCGCTGGGGAAGAGGACGCGGTGCACCGGGCCCGCCTCGCGCATCCGCGTGTAGAGGGGGTAGGGGTCGGCCTTGTAGGGGCAGCCCAGCAGGGGGACGGGGTCGGGCAGCGGCTCCTGGGAGTCGTCGGCGGGGGTCGGCGGGTCGGGGAGGGACATGGGCACTGCTCCTGGGACGGCGAGGTCGGACTGAGGGCGGGCGCGGGCCGGGGTCGGGGCGCTCCGGCCGGAGCGGGTCGGGGGCGGGGTGCGGAGCGGGGTTCGGGGCAGACGGCCTCACCTCGGGGACGGGGAGTGCGCCCGCCGCAGGCCCGGGACGTGATGACGCGCCGGGGGGTCGCGGTGGAGGAACGAGGACTGGGGTCGGGTCAGCGGCGCGCGGCCGGAGCCGCCTGGGGAGCGGCGCCGTCCGGCGCCGGATCGGTGGGCGCGCGGGCACCGCGGCCGAGGAGCGGTACGGCGAGGCAGGCGGCGCAGCCGGCGAGCACGATCCCGGCCCGGACGCCGGAGCCCGGCCCGGCGAGTCCCCAGGCGGCGGTGGCCAGGGCGGGGCCGAGGGTGAAGCCGAGCATCCGCGAGAGCTGGATGGCCGATCCGACCGTGGCCGCGCGGCCGGCCGGTGCGGCTCCCATGGCCAGGGCCTGGGTGGGGCCGCCGTTGAGGCCCATTCCGGCGCCCGCCAGTCCGAGCCGCCACGCGATGTCGGCCGGCGACCAGCCGTCGTCCAGCGGGACGAGCAGCAGCAGGCCGCAGGCGGTGAGGGCGGCTCCGGTGACGGCGACGGCACGGGTCCGGAAGCGGTCGGCGAGGCGCCCGCCGAGGGGTCCGGCGAGTGCCATGCCGAGCGGGAAGGCGAGCACCGTCAGTCCGGTCGTGGTGGCGCTCGCTCCGGCGTCCCGCTGCAGGTGCAGGGCCAGGAGGTAGCGGGCGGCGGCGAAGCCGAGCGCCAGCGTCAGGACCGCTCCGAGGGTGTGCGCCATCGGCGTCTTACGCAGCACGTCGAGCACGGGACGGCCGCCGGGTCCGCGCAGCCACCACCACAGCGGGGGCGCGGCGGCGAGGGTGAGCGCGAGCCAAGCAGAGCTGTCCGAGGCGAGTGTCAGAGCGAGCAGAAGAATCGTTACTCCTGCCGCGACGAGCGCCGCGTCACCGAGCGAGCGCCGGTCCGGGGCCCGCAGCCGGCCGCCCCGCGGCAGCACGCTCTCCCAGGCAGGCGGCCGTCCGCGCAGCAGCGGCAGCCCCCGCACCGCCAGCAGCACGAACAGGCAGAACGGGATCTTGACCAGAAAGATCCACCGCCAGCCCCACTGGTCGAGCAGCAGCCCGCCGACCGCAGGGCCGGTCACGGCGCCGAGGGGGCCCAGGGTCGCGGGTACACTCATCGCCCGGCCGCGCAGCGCCGGGCGCACCGACCGCAGCGCCAGCACCGGCATCAGCACGAACAGCACCGCGGCGCAGCCGCCCTGAGCGAACCGGGCGGCGATCAGCCAGCCCGCCGAGGGCGCGGCGGCGGCCAGTGCGCTGCACAGTGCGAACCCGGCGGTCGCCGCGGGCAGCGCCGCACGGGTGCCCCCCTGGTCGAGCCGGCGGCCGGCCGGGAGCAGGAGCGCGACGACCGGAAGCTGGTAGCCGAGGACCACCCACTGCGCGGTCCGGTCGGACACCTCCAGTGCCGCCGAGATGTCGGCGAGGGCCACGTTCACGATGTTCATGTCGAGCATCACCACGAACGACAGCACACCCGCCACCGCCACCAGCAGCCAGTGGTCCCGCTCCGGGGAGCGGCCCGCGGACCTGCCCGCGGGTTCGGGCGCGGGCCTGCCACCGGTCCGCTTCGAGCGCGCTGCACGGTCCGTCACCTGAGCCCTCCCCGTTCGCGGGCCACCCGGTGCGGCGGCCTCGTTCCAGAAGTCGGCGGACGGGGAGGCTGAGTTCCGGGGCGGACCGCGTGTGCCGGAGCACGCCTCGGTGGGCGGGCGGCGCGCGTCACGACAGGCGCCTCACGGGCGGGCGCGGGGCGGCACGCACGGCCGACGGCCCGCCCCGGGGGCCGCCCGCCCGGCCCGACAGCTCCGCCCGGCCCGACAGGTCATCCTGCTCCGACCGGTCCGAACCGTCCCGCTGCGCCGCCGCGAAGGGGCGGTGATGGTCGAAGGCGATGAGCGGGTCCCCGGTCAGCGGGTGCTCCACGACCGCCGCGCGCACCCCGAACACCTCCGCCAGGAGCGCCGGGGTGAGGACCTCACGGGGCGGGCCGGAGGCCACCACGCGACCGTCGTGCAGCACGTGCAGCCGGTCGCAGACGGCGGCGGCGTTGAGGTCGTGCAGGGAGATCAGTGTGCTGCGCCGCCGCTCGCGCAGCAGGCCGAGGAGTTCGACCTGGTGCCGGACGTCGAGGTGATTCGTCGGCTCGTCCAGCACGAGGACGTCCGGCTGCTGGGCGAAGGCACGGGCCAGCAGGACGCGTTGCCGCTCGCCGCCGGACAGCTCGGAGAACCGCCGCTCGGCCTGATCGGCCATCTCCACGTCCGTCAGGGCGCGGGAGACCAGCTCCCGGTCGGCGGCGTCCTCCCCGGCGAAGGCGCGTTTGTAGGGCGTGCGGCCCATGGCGACGACCTCGCGCACCGTCAGTTCGAAGTCACCGCCCCGCTCCTGCGGCAGCGCCGCGACGTGCCGCGCGGAGCGGGCCGGGCTCAGCGCGCGCACATCGGTGCCGTCGAGCAGCACCCGCCCCTCTACCGGCTTCAGATGCCGGTAGACGGTGCGCAGCAGGGTGGACTTGCCGCTGCCGTTCGGGCCGACCAGGCCGGTGATCTCACCGGACGCGGCCAGCAGGCAGGCCCCGGTGACGACCGTGTGCCCCTGGTAGGCGACGCTCAGGTCCTCGATGTCGATCTTCATCGGTCGCTCCCCCGTTCCTTCCGCGAGCACTCCCCCGGTTCGCCGGGCGCGGCGCTCACCTTGCGCTTCCCAGCCGCCGGTCCAGCAGATACAGCAGCGCCGGGGCACCGATCAGCGAGGTGACGACCCCGACCGGCAGTTCCTGGGTGTCCATGGCGGTGCGGCACACGATGTCGACCACGATCAGGAGCAGTGCGCCGAAGAGCGCCGAGACCGGCAGCAACCGGCGGTGGTCGCCGCCGACGACCAGCCGGCAGGCGTGCGGCACCATCAGCGCGACGAAGGCGATGGCCCCGGAGACCGCCACCAGGACGCCGGTGAGCAGACTCGTGAGCGCGAACATCTCCCGGCGCAGCCGTACCACGTCGACACCGAGCCCGGCGGCTGTCTCGTCGCCCATCAGCAGCGCGTTCAGCCCCCGGGCGCGGGCCTGGAGCAGCAGCATCCCCGCCGGGACGGCGATCGCGGGGACGGCGAGCAGCGGCCAGCTCGCCCCGCTGAGGCTGCCCATCAGCCAGAACAGCACGCTGTGCGTCTGCTGTTCGTCCCCGGCCTGCAGCACGAGATAGCTGGTGAAGCCGGAGAGGAACTGACCGATCGCCACGCCCGCCAGCACCAGGCGCAGCGGTGCGAAGCCGCCGCCGCGCCGCGCCACGGCCCACACGAGCGCGAAGGTCGCCAGCGCGCCGGCGAAGGCCGCGCCCGAGAGCCCGAGTCCGAGTGCCCCGCCGCCGCCGAAGCCGAGTACGAGGGCGGCGACGGCGCCGAGCGAGGCGCCGTTGGAGACGCCCAGGAAGTAGGGGTCGGCCAGCGGGTTGCGGACCAGGGCCTGCATCGCCGTGCCGACCAGGCCGAGCCCGGCGCCGACCAGGGCCGCCAGCAGGGCGCGGGGCAGCCGCAATTGCCAGACGATCAGATCGTCGGTGCCGGGTCCGGGGGGTTCGCCGGTGGCCCGGCGCCACACCACGCTCCACACCTCTCCCGGCGGGATCGACGTGGAGCCCCAGGCGACCGCGGCCGTGAGGGCGGCCGGCAGCGCCGCCGCCAGAAGCAGCGCCGACGGCCATGCGGGCACGGTGCGCCGGGCCCGGGTGGGCGCGGCGTCCTTGCGCGGGGTGCGTGCGGGAGTGTCGAGCACCGTCAGTCGGCCTTCCCCGGGTGGAGGGTCGCGGCGATCTTCTCGACGGTGTCGGCGTTGGTGACCCCGGCGATGGTGGTCCGCTCGGAGTGGATCCGCAGGAAGCGGCCCTTCTCGACGGCGGTCAGGCCCTTGGTGGCCGGGTTGGTCTCCAGCCACTTCCGGGCCTCGTCGAACGCCTTCTCGTCGGCCGCCTCACTGCCCCGGTTGCGTACCGCGAGCTGGATCCACTCCGGGTCGCGGGAGATGACGTCCTCCCAGCCGACCTTCTTGAAGGCGCCGTCGCAGTCGGCGAAGATGTTGCGGGCCCCGGCCTGGTTGATGACCGCGTTGCCGACCTGCTTGTCGCAGAGGGCCGTGGGCTGCTTGGTGCCCGCGTCGTAGTCGAAGAAGAAGTACGTCGGCCGCTCGCGCTCGGGGGTGGAGCCGACGGCTTTTTGCACGGCGTCCACCTTCTTCCGCATTCCGCGGACGAGTTTCTCCGCCTGGTCCTCGGTTCCGGTGACCTTGCCGAGTGCGGTGATGTCGTCCTCGACGGCGGACAGGTCGGTCATCGGGGAGGAGCGCCGGGCCGCGCACGCGGTCGACTTGAGATATATGTGCTCGATCCCGGCGGCCTCGAACTCCTCCTCCGTCGGCGCGTCGCCCATGCCGCCGCCCATCTTCATGGCGGAGAAGGTGTCGATGTAGAGGTCGGCGCCGGAGCCGAGCAGCTTCTCCTTCGGGATGACCGTCTTGCTGAGCACCTTCACCTGCTGCGCCTGCGCGTCGAGACCGGCCGGGAGGGTGCCCCTGCCGGGCGGGAAGCCGGTGCCGATCACCGTCTCCCCCACGCCGAGGCGCAGCAGCAGTTCCAGGGCGGCGGCGTTGCTGGTGACGATCTTCTCCGGCGGCTTGCGGAAGGTGGCCTCGGCACCCTTGCAGTCGGTCACCGTTACCGGGTGAGCGGCCGCGTCCGCTCCTCTGCCGGCCCGGCTCGCGGTGCCGTAGCCGTCGTCGCCGCAGCCCGCCACCAGCAGGGCGCCCAGCACCGCTGCCGCGGTGCCGCCCCGTACGCGAGAACGCATCACTGCCTCCTGGATCCACTCGTCCACGGGTGAACCCTCGCCACCCGGTCCAACAGTCGGACCGGGTGGCGCTCCGGTTCCCGGCCGGTGCACGGGACTATTCCGCGCCGGCCGGGCGGCGGTGCGGACGCGTGGGGCGCGGGAGCGGCCGCCGCCGCGGGCGGCCGGTCAGTCCCGCGGGTGGAGCGGATCGCCGTGGAGCGCGGCCGGGGGAGCGGAGGCGCGGTTCCAGTCCATGCGGGACCAGGGCAGGGCGAGGTCTTCCGGGTGCGCGACGGGCAGCGGGGACAGGTCTTCGGCGGGGGTTGCCTCGTGGTGGCGGGCGAAGACGGCCTCCGTGTACCGGTGGCCGGTGTCGGCGGCGATGAAGACGACCGGTCGCGCGGGATCGAGGCGGCGTTCCCACCGGGCGGCGAGGTAGGCGGCGCCGGTGGACAGGCCGGCGAAGACGGCGTGCCGGCGCAGCAGGTCGACGCTGCCGGCGCGGGCGGCGTCGAAGGCGAGCCAGTGGAGGGTGTCGTAGAGGTCGTGGCGTACGTTGCCGAAGGGGATGGAGCTGCCCACCCCGGCGATGATGATCTCCGGGTCGGAGACGTGCTCGCTGCCGAAGGTGACACTCCCGTACGGCTGGACACCGACGAGTTCCACGTCCACCCGGCTGCGCCGCAGGTACCGGGCCAGCGCTCCGGTGGAGGCGCCGGAGCCCACGCCGCCGACGAGCCGCAGGGCCCGGGCACCGGTCTCGGTCCGGAGTCGTTCGGCGACGGCCGCGTAGCCGAGGTAGTGGATGTCGTCGTGGTACTGGCGCATCCAGTGGTGGTCGGGGTGGTCGCGCAGGATCTCCCGGACGCGCGCGACGCGGCGCCGCTGGTCGAGCTTGAGGTCGGAGCACGGCTCCATCTGCTCCAGGCGCGCGCCGAGGACGGCGAGCTGGGTGCGCAGGGTGTGGTCGACGGTGGTGGAGCCGACGATGTGGCAGCGCATGCCGTAGCGGTGGCAGGCCAGGGCGAGGGCGTAGGCGTAGATGCCGCTGGAGCTGTCGATGAGGGTGTCTCCGCGTCGTACGGCGCCGGTGTCCAGGAGGTGGCGGACGGCTGCCAGCGCGGAGACGACCTTCATGGTCTCGAAGCGCAGGCAGATGAGACCGTCCTCGAGGTGTATCAGGTCCGGTCGGCCGATGGCCTCGGAGATGTGCTCGTCCATGGGAGGGGTCCTCGCTCCGGGAGGTGGGGGCCGGGTCGGTGGTGAGGCCGGTGGTCGCCTCTGCGGTCCGGTGGTGTCGCGCCGGTGGTCGTGCCGCTGTTCGTGCCGGTGGAGAAGTTGACGGTGGGCGTCATGCCGTCGCCGTCCAGGGCGCGGAGGCAGTGGCGCACCCTGCGGTGCAGGCCGGGGGCGCGGGGATCGAAGAGGAGGCCGGCGACGTTGCCGCTGTGGGCGATCTGCACGCCGGTGGCACCCGTCCGGTCGGCGATCGCGGTGAGCGTCTCGAACTCCGGATGGTGCAGGACGCGTTGGCCGAGGCGGGCGCTTGCGGTGCTGACCCGCCCGAGCAGCGCGGGGTCGGCGTCCGCGACTGCGGTGCGCAGCATCCGGCGCAGCCGCTCGTAGCGGGCCGGTTCGCGGTCGTCGTCGGTGCGCGCGGACAGGGACAGCGTGTCGACCGGCGCGCCGCCGCCCAGCGTGCAGCCGACCACCAGGGCGGGCGGCAGGGCGGTGCCCAGGGCTTCGAGGACGCGGCCTTGGCGCTGGGCGAAGAGCAGCGGGCCCGGGCCGAGCATCAGCGGGTCGCAGGCTCCCTCCGCCCGCACCGCCAGCCGGGCGATCGTCTGCGGGGCGAGCCGCAGCCGGTAGGAGTCGGCGACCGCCCGCACGGTGGCGATGACGTCGCTGGTGGAGGATCCCATCCCGAGCCCCACGGGGAGGTCGCCGCTGAGCCGCAGTTCCCCGCCGCACGGTTCCACGCCGCGGTGCGCGGCGCACGCGCGTACCGCGAGGAGAGCTGCCGCCCGTGCCTTCGCACGGCCGGGCGGTGTCACCGTGACCGCGTCGGGGCCGTCGTCCGAGCGGCGCAGGAAGGCGGCGTGGGCACCCGGGCCGTGCATCGGCAGGGTGACCAGCGCGTGGCAGGGCCGGCGCCGTTCGTCGAGGAAGACGCCCTGGAGGATCTCGCCGTGGTGGCAGGCGGCCTCTCCGGCGCCGACGACCTCCCGTGGGCCGGCGGCGGGCCCTGCCGGGCGGGTGGTGGTCATGATCCGCCCGCCGCCCCGCGGTACCGGTAGAGGGTGGTGGGGTCGGCGCTGAACTGCGAGAAGGGGAACGGTTCCGCGGACAGTGCGGTCACCCCGGCGCCGAGGAAGGCCCGCGCCACGGCGCTGCCGGACTGCGCGTAGACCACCAGGGGCACTCCTTGTTCGCGGCACCGGGTCAGAACGGTGTCGAACGAGCCGTTGCCGAGGGTCATGCCGGTGGCGACCACGGCGTCGGCGGCGTCCAGGACCTGGTCCATGTCGTCGGTGACCGGGTCGCCCCACTGGGTGCGGCGCAGGTTGAAGTCGCAGGGCAGGGGGATGCCGCCGCGCTCGCGGATGGCCGCGACGAGCGGGTTCACCACCCCGATCAGCGCGACCTTCGCACCACCGGGGAGGTCGAGCAGTCCGGCGATGGCCGCGTCCCTGGCCCGCGCCCGGGTCTCGGGGGTCCCGGCGGGCAGGACGACCGGTTCGGCCTCCGCGGCCTGCCGGTGCGGCCGGACGCGGGAGAGGTAGGCGTCGAGTGCGGCGATCCGCAGCGGGCGGGAGGCGTCGCGCAGCAGCGTGTCCAGCGGGGTGCCGGACGCGTCGCGGCATATCTCCGGGTCGATCTCCCCCGCCTCGAAGGCGCAGCCGCCGAAGGAGTCCCCCGACCGGACCAGGACGTACTGGTTGAGGTAGGTGGTGTCCCCGCCGGCCAGCCGGGTGCCGTGGTGGATCCAGAACACGCTGGTCGCCGCGAGTTCGGCGGGCCGCGGACCCCATGCGCCCGCCAGGGCGCCGGATATCAGCTCGTCGGTGTTCTTCAGGGCTGCTGTGTTCTTCATGGTTGTGTTCTTCATGGCTGTCCTTGGGCGCGGGCACGGACGTGCGGCGGCGTGCCGTCGGGGACGTCACCGGCCGCCGGTGGGGGCGCGGTTGCCGGGCGCTGCCGGAGGTCGTCGTGCGGGTCGGTACTGAGCCGGTGGAGGGGTGCGGTGCGGTTCACGAGGGCTCCTGGGTCGGTGGGGACGGAGCAGCGGGGACGCGTCGGGGGTCATCGCAGCTCCGGGAGGGTGTCGGTGGTCCGCGCCGTCGAACCGCGGTAGGAGACGGCGAGGTTGCCGAGGCTGTCGTGCTCGACCTCGGCGTCGACCTCGAAGACGTCGGCCAGCCGCGCGGGCGTGAGGACGTCCGCGGGGCGGCCCGCGGCGACCAGCCTGCCCCGCTGCATGAGCAGGAGCCGGTCGCAGTAGCGGGCGGCCAGGGCGAGGTCGTGCAGGGCGACCAGCACCGTCTGCCCGGTGCGGGTCAGCAGCTCCATCAGCTCCAACTGGTGTCCGATGTCGAGATGGTTGGTCGGCTCGTCCAGCAGGAGGCATCGGGGGCGCTGGGCCAGCGCGCGGGCGATGTGGGTGCGCTGGCGTTCGCCGCCGGACAGCGACTTCCAGTGCCGGTCGGCGAGTCCGGTCAGTCCCAGTCGGGCGAGCGCGGCGGCGACGACGGCCCGGTCGGTGGCGTCCGGGCCGCCCCAGCGGTCGCGGAACGGGGTGCGGCCGAGCCCGACCACGTCGGCGACGCGCAGGTCGGTGTCGGTGGCGGCGGCCTGTTCGACGAAGGCGGTGTGCCGGGCGAGGCGCCGCGGGCTCCAGCCGGTCACCGGCTCTTCGTCGTACCGTACGGCGCCGGCCGTCGGTGTCCGCAGGCCGGCCAGGCAGCGCAGCAGGGAGGACTTGCCACAGCCGTTGGGGCCGATCAGCCCGACCGTCTCGCCCGCGGCGACCTGGAGGGTGACGTCGAGGACGAGCGCACGGCCGGACACCGACCAGGTCAGATGTTCGGCGCTGAGCCTCACAGTTCACCTCTTCTGCGCAGCACCAGCAGGAACAGCGGTACGCCGAGCAGGGCGGTGAACACGCCGACCGGCACTTCCTGAGGGGCGAAGGCCATCCGGGCCAGGGCGTCGGTCCACACCAGGAAGACAGCCCCGACGAGGGCGGAGTACGGCAGCAGCGAGCGGTGCAGCGGTCCGACCACGAACCGCACACCGTGCGGCACGATCAGTCCCACGAAGCCGATGGCGCCGACGGAGGCCACCGCCACCGCGGTCAGTACCGCCGTCGCCAGCAGCAGCACGCGCCGTACCGCCCGCACGTCGATGCCGAGCGAGGCGGCGGTGTCGCTGCCGAAGGCGAAGGCGTCCAGCGCGGTGGCGTACAGCCGGAAGAGCACGAGCCCCACCGAGCACACCCCCGCGCACACGAGCACCGCGTCCCAGCGGGTGGAGGCCATCGAGCCGAGCAGCCAGTGGGTGATCGCCCGGGTGGACTCGGCGTCCGCTGAGGCGGTCAGCACGAGCGCGGTCAGCGCGGCGAACAGTTCGGCCACCACCACGCCCGTCAGCACGATCCGCGCCGAGTCGAGGCCGGTTCTGCGCAGCAGGAGCAGCAGTGCCCCGAACGACAGCAGCGCACCCGCGAACGCCCCGCCGGTCACCCCGAACGAGCCCGCGCCGACGCCGAGTACGACCACGCACACCGCGCCGGTCGACGCCCCGGAGGAGATGCCCAGCAGATAGGGGTCGGCGAGCGGGTTGCGGGTGACCGCCTGCAGCACGGCTCCGCATGCTGCGAGCGAGGCGCCGACCAGGGCCGCCATCAGCACACGCGGTACCCGCAGGTCCCAGATGAGGGAGTCGCGCAGCCGCGGCAGCGGCGTCACGTCGAATCCGGTGCGCGCCCCCACGACCCGGGCCAGTTCGGTGTATCCGATGTCGGCCGCTCCCACCCGCACCGAGACCGCCAGCGACACCAGCAGAGCCACGGCGCCGAGCAGGAGCAGCCCGGCCCGGGAGACGGCGGACGGTCCCGGGCTCGGGGGAGAGTCCGGGGGCGGGTCCGGCGGACTCTTGTGGCCCGTACGTACCCGCCCCGCGCCACCGGTGTCGGCCGGTGCGTCTCGCGCGAACTCCTGGGCCGGGCACAGCGGGTCGACGGGGTGGGCCTCCCCGGACGGAATCCCGCACGCGCCCGGAGAGCCGGGGGCGGCCGGGCTAGCGGACATGCCCGAGATCCTTCATACCCTTGATCAGCAGGCCGAGTGTGTGGGTGGTGCGCACCGAGGGGTCCATCTCGATACCGGGCGCCTCGATGATGCGGTTCTTCCGGACCGCGGCCAGTTCGGACACCGTCGGGTGCTCGCGCATCATGGCGAGCTTGTCCTCGGCGCTGTCCCCCGGCTTTCCGCGCTCGGAGAGGTCGCCGACGACGAGGAAGTCCGGGTCGCGGTCGGCTATCTGCGCCCAGGAGACCTCCGGCCACTCCTCGTCGACGTCGTCGAAGGCGTTCTTCGCGCCCACGAGCCGGCTCATCTCGCTGGGCAGACCGCCCTTGCCCGCGACGTAGGGTTTGTCGCCGTAGACGGAGTACAGCCACACGACAGTCGGTTCGCCTCTGACGCGGTCGGCGGTCCGGGCCGCCTGCTCGACCACGGCCCGTTGTTCGCCGACCAGCTTCGCCGCGCGCTTCTCGACGCCGAAGATCCTTCCGTAGTTCTCGTAGTCGTCGAAGAGGAGGTCGAACGCGGTCTTGTCCGGGTCGTTCCGCTCCGGGCAGTCCACCGCGCTCACGTAGGAGGGCAGGTCCAGTGCGGCGAGTTCCGCGCGGGTTCCGGCCCGGTCCTTGGCGTACGGCTCGGCGGAGGAGGCGACGGCCAGGTCGGGGGTGGCCGCGCGCAGTTGTTCGCCGGTCAGGAGGTCGGGACTGAGGACCGGCACCTGGTCGTAGGCCCGCTGGTACTCCTCGGCGACTTTCGTCTTCAGGTAGGCGGTACCGGCCATGTGCTCCCCGAGTCCGAGTTCCAGCAGCGTCTCGGTGGCGGACTGGTCCAGGGTGACGGCGCGTTCCGGCGGGCCGTCGAAGGAGAGGGTGCGGCCGCAGCTCGTCACTGTCGTCCTGTCCGGCTTCTGTGCGGAAGCGTCGGAGGACTTGCCGGACGAGGAGCAACCGGCGGCGGTGGAGGCGAGGACGGCCAGCGCGACGGCGAGGCGGGCGGAATGACGCATGGGCTTCTCCGGTGAACAGGGCAGGGGAATCGGGCCGTGCCGGGGAGCGAGGGCAGGCGGACATCACCTTAACGGAAATGATTATCATTAGACTACTCTGGTCCCGTCGCGCCGCCGACCCGGCCCGAGTGCTGCACCTCCGGCCGACAACGCACCGCCGGCCCGCACGGCCGCCCCCGAAGCCGCGTCCCGCTTCCGCGTCCGACCCGACCGACCCGACCACTCCGCAGAGAACAGGAGCCCTCGTGCCGATCCCGCCCGCGCCCCCCGCGTCGCCCGCCGCCCCCGCAGCCGGCCCCGGAAAGCAGCGGACCGTCCTGCTCGACCCCGCCTTCCTCCGCCTGTGGACCGGCGCCACCGCGTCGGGCCTGGCCACCTGGGCCCTCCCCTTCGTGCTCGGACTCGCGGTACTCGAGCGCGCCCTCGGCGCCACGGACCTCGGACTGCTGCTCGCGGCCCGCACCGCGGGCTTCCTCGCCGCGGTGCCCGTCGCCGGAGTGCTGGCCGACCGGCACTCCCGCCGGGGCGTCGTACTGTGGGCCGGACTCGCCGCCGGGCTCGGGGCACCGGTGATCGCCGCCGGACTCGGGCACTCGCTGCTGCTGATGGCCGCCGCTGCCGCACTGGCCGGTGCCGGGCAGGGCGCCTGCCGGCCCGCCTACCAGGCCCTCACCGCCGAAGTGGTGGACGCGGAGCGCCGACAGCAGGCCAACGCCGCCATGACCCTGGCGGTTCGGGTCACCACGCTCGTGGGGCCCTCGCTGGCCGCCCTGCTCGCGGTCCTCCTCGACGTCCGGGCCCTGCTGACGGGCATCGGACTGCTGTGGCTCGTCGCCGCGTGCGTCCCCGGACGCGGCGCACGCCCCCGGACCGCGCACAGCACCGGGCAGGACGCTTCCGGCACCGGACGCACCGGAATCCTCACCGAGTTCGCCGAAGGCGTCCGCGAAGCCCGCAGGCACCCGTGGTTCGTCGCCGGTCTGGGCGCCCTGACGGCCGTCATCGCCACCGGATACTCGGCCACCGGGGTCGCCCTCCCCGTCGTCAGCCGCGACACCTACGGCACCGAGGCCGTGCTGGCCGGTGCGATGACCGCCTACACCGCCGGAGCACTCGCCGGGGCCCTGATCGTCGCCCGATGGCGCCCCCGCTCCCCCGGCCGAGCCGCCCTGGCCGGACTCGCCGCCTACGGATTCGCCCCGCTCAGCCTGGTGTTCCCCGTGCACCCCGTCGTGGTGGCGGCCGCCTACGCGGTCGCGGGCATCGGCATCGAACTGTTCAACGTGCCGTGGTTCACCGCCGCCCAGCGCGAAATCGCACCGGACAAGCTGGCCCGGGTCTCCTCGCTGGACTTCCTCCTCTCCTACGGTCTCGCCCCGGTCGGACTCGCCGTCATCGCCCCGGCCATCGACACGTTCGGCAGCACGGCGGTCCTGACGGCGTGCGCCGTCGTCTGCTTCACCGTGCCGGCCGCCGCCTCCCTCGCCCCCGGCGCCCGCACCTTCTCCCGGCAACGCACGCCCGAGTCCGCATCGCAGTCGACGAAGGCGACCACCCCCTGATGTACCGGTCGAGGGCGGTCGCGTCCCGTGGGCCGCCCGGCTGGCGCGCGCCACGTGCCACGCGGCTGTTACATGTCCCGGACACAGTCCCGTGAACTCGCGGCCCGCGGCGGCCATCACATCTCCCGTACGCCGCACTCGCCACGGGGGCGCCGGGGAAGAGTCCGGCGCCGGAAATGAGGAACCATGACCGCCAAGCTCAACCGCGCCGTCCGCTGCACCGCCGCCGTGCTGGCCGCCCTCGCGGTCGGCGCCGGAGCGACCGCGTGCGACGCGTCGTCCGGATCGTCGGACAAGGCCGCTTCGCACTCGGGCTCGGGCGCGGACTCCTCCTCCGGCACGCAGGACGGCGGCTCGCAGAAGGACTCGCAGAAGGGCTCGGGGGACGCCGTGGACGGGGTGAAGAAGACCGCCGTCAAGGGCTCGCGGACCGACGCGGTGAACCCCGCCTCCGCCCAGGCCCGGGAGAGCAAGCGCTGCCACACCGGCGAACTGCGCTACTCCTGGGGCGGTCCGCACGGCGGCGCCCCGGACATGGAGGCCGACCAGCAGCAGATCGCCTCGATCCGGCTCACCAACAGCGGCGGACGCACCTGCACCGTGTACGGCTTCCCCGGCGTCCGTCTGATCAGCGACTCCGGCGACACCTGGGACCTGCGCCGCTCCTCGGACAAGCCGAGCACCCTCACCCTGCACCCGGGTGACGACACCGCCATGGTCTCCATGAACGTCCTGCCGCTGCCGCACGACATGAAGGGCCCCAAGCCCTTCAAGGTGAGCAAGGTCCTGCTGACCCCGCCCGACGAGACCACCCACGTCACGCTCGAGTGGCCCTACGGCGGTGCCCTGGTCGACCAGTCCGGCGCCACCCGGCCCGGCACCTTCGTCAACCCGGTCGGCGTGGGCTGACACCGCCGCGCCGCTCCCGCCGGCCGGTGGCGGTTCCGTCGGCGGCGACCGCGTCCCCGCCCGGACCGGAGGCGGGGCGGGGACGGGCATCCGCTCCGTCCCCGCCCCGCCTCCGGTCCTTCAGGTCGGCCGCGCGGCGGCGCCGCGCGTGCGGGTCGGGCGGGTGTTCAGCCGACCGGGTCCTTGGCGGTGCCGGCGGGCTGCCCCTCCGCGGCGGCCGCCGGTGCCGCGGCGGGCTCCGGCTCCGGCTCCGGCCGCGGCTGCGGCTCCGAGGGCCTCGGCTTCCCGGCGTACGGGGCGCGGCCCAGTTCGGGGAAGTCCTCCTTCAGCGCCCGGAGCAGGCAGAACATCACCACGAAGGCGATCACGAAGAACGGCAGCCCGATGACGGTGATGACCTGCTGGAGGGCGTCCAGTCCGCTCTTGCCGGTGGCCGCCAGCAGGGTGCCGCCGACCACGCCCTGCATGACGGCCCAGAAGACGCGCTGCCGGGTGGGGGTGCGCTTCTTCTCGTCCGCCCGCTCGCACAGCATGTCGACCACCATGGAGGCGGAGTCGGCTGAGGTGGTGAAGAAGATGACCACGATCAGCACCGACAGCGCCGAGACGAAGGTGGCCGCCGGGTAGTTGCCCAGGAACGTGAAGAGCGCGCCGGGTACGTCCCCGTCGTCCACGACCGCCTTGACCAGCCCGCCGGGGCCGTTCATCTCGATGTCGAACGAGCCCATGCCGAAGATGCTGAACCAGATCACCGTGAAGGCGGTGGGCAGTCCCAGAACGCCCACGACGAATTCCCGGATCGTGCGCCCCTTGGAGATGCGGGCGACGAAGATGCCGACGAACGGCGACCAGGTGATGGTCCAGGCCCAGTAGAAGACCGTCCAGCTCCCCTGCCAGCCGGTGTCGGCGAAGGTGTCGTTCCAGAACGACAGCGGCACCACCGAGCTGAGATAGGTGCCGGTCGACTCGACGATGCCCTTGGCCATGAAGAGCGTCGGCCCGGCGACGAGGACGAAGACCAGCAGGCCGACGGCCATCAGGATGTTGACGTTGGAGAGCATCTTGATGCCCTTGTCCAGGCCGCTGACCACGGAGGCCGTCGCGATCGCCGTCACTCCCGCGATCAGCAGGACCTGGACCAGTTTGTTCTCCGGGACGCCGAAGAGTTCGTTCAGACCGCTGTTGATCTGCAGGGTGCCCAGCCCGATGGAGACCGAGACCCCGAAGAGGGTGCCCACGACGGCCGTGACGTCGACGGTCTTGCCGATCGGGCCGCTGATCCGGTCGCCGAGCAGCGGGTGCAGGATCGAGCTCACCCGGAAGGGCAGGCCGCGCTGGTAGACGAAGTAGGCGAAGGCCAGCGCCGGGAGGCAGAAGATGGCCCAGGTGTGCAGGCCGAAGTGGTAGAGGGCGAACGCCATCGCCCGTTCGGCCGCCGAGTTCGACTCCGGCTTGACGCCCTGTTCGGGCGGGTCGGCGAAGTGGCTGATCGGTTCGGCGACCCCCCAGAACATCAGGATGGTGCCGATCCCCGCCGCGAAGAGCATCGCGAACCACGCGCCGTTGCTGTACTCGGGGCGCGAGTCCTGCCCGCCCAGTCGCACATGCCCGTAGCGGCTGAGCGCGATCCAGATCAGGAAGAGCACGAACGTGGTGACGCCGAGGATGTAGAACCATCCGAGGTTCGTGAGGATCCAGTCCGAGGCCGCCGTGAAGACGCTGTCGACCTGGTCGGTCAGCGTGATGGTGGTGGCGACGAACAGGACTGTCAGCGCCGCCGAGGTGAAGAAGATGACCGCGTCGGTCCGCAGACCCAGCCTGCGTTGCAGCTTGTCCAGCATGGAGTTGTCCCAACAGACGGGGAGGGAGTGCACTGAAGCGCGCCGGGCCGGGCTGATGCCAGAAGATGTGCGTTCGCCAATGATCGCCCCGGCCGCGTTGAGCGTTGATGGTGGCACTCCCGATCAAGCACCGCATCCCCTGGACTCTTCTGTTGCACATTCGTGATCGTGTGAGTAACTGCCCTGTGAGGGAGCAGTGTTGACTCACCGAATGCTGTGGCGGGGGGCGGTGGCCCCCGGCAGCCTCGGACGCGGAGCCGCAGAGGTCGGAGCACTGGGGGCGCGGCCGCGAGTACCCGGGATCAGAGCGAGCCGCACACATACGCAAAGAGGAGAAGTACGAACGGCCGACCGGGCGGCCGGGTGCCGTCCCGCACACCCCGGCGGCCGGGTTCACCGGCTGCCGGTGCCGTTCGGCCGGCGGGGTGAAGCTCGGACCTCCTGGCCCGATCCGGGGGCGGCGGCCGACGCGGTGCGGTCGCCGTGTCCGGCTCCGCCTCAGCGGCGCAGGTCGTTGTAGACCGTGGCCCTCGAGACCCCGAGGAGATCCGTCAGGGCCGACACGGCACCCTTGAGTTCGAGGTAGCCCTGCTCCCGCACGGCCTGGACGAGGGCGACGCGATCGGCGGTGGTCAGAGCGCGCGGGGTGGTGCCGCGGGCGGCGGCGAAGGACTCCGCGACACCGCGCAGTTCGTCCACGGTGCGGGCACGCAGCGTCTCGGCGACGGGCGGGCGGTGGTCCTCCGTACGCAGCAACTGCTCCAGGCCGCGGGTGAGGGTGGAGAGCAGCGAGACGTCCAGGTTCAGGCAGACGGCGGCGACGTAGCCGCCTTCGCTGTTCCGGATGCCGACGGAGGTGCTCTTGGCGGGGCGGCCGTCGGGGAACCGGTTGGGATAGTTCTGCAGGACCTCGGGGTGGCCGGGGTCCGCGATCCGGGCCAGGCCCAGTTCGGTGGCCGGATCGCCGACCCGGCGGCCGGAGAGGTTGTTCTCCACGGCGCGCACCGCGTGTTCGGGGTCGCGCAGATCGTGCAGCACGGCCTCGCACAGGCCCGGGAACATCCGCCCGACGGCGGTGACGATCTTCTCCGCCTCGCGCAGCAGCAGTTCGTCCTCGGCGGCGCTCACCGTGTCCCCTCGATGATCTGTGCCGTAGCAGTCGGCGCCTTGAGTGCCGACCCGGTCAGGATGACGACCGTGGTGCCGCCCGGCGGCAGTTCGCCGCGCGCCGCGAACAGGTCGACGGCGGCCGCGGCGGTGGCGCTGGTGGGCTCGGCGTAGAGACCGGTGGCCGCGAGGCGGCGCAGCGCCGAGGCGATGTCCTCCTCCGGGACGGCGGCTGTGGTCCCGCCCGAGCGGCGGACGGCGGCCAGCACTTCGGGGAGCCGGACGGGCTCCTTGATGGCCGTCCCCTCGGCCAGTGTCGGCCGCCACCGCCCGGACGCGGGGGCGGCCTGCTCGGCGTCGGACCCGGCGTGGAACGCGGCGTCCAGCGGCGCGCAGTTGGCCGGCTGGGCCACCAGCAGCCGGGGCAGGGCGGCGATCCGCCCTGCGGCGAGGAGTTCGCCGAACCCCAGATCGCAGCCCAGGACGGTGCTGCCCGCGCCGGCGACGGTGACCACGGCGTCCGGGGCGCGGAAGCCGAGGTCCTCCCAGATCTCGTAGGCCAGCGTCTTGGTGCCCTCCAGGAAGTACGGATGCCAGTTGTGGCTCGCGTAGACGGTCTGCTCGGCCCGGCGCAGCGCCGCCGCGGCTGTCGCGTCCCGGTCGCCGTCCACCGGGGTCACCCGGGCCCCGTAGGCGGTGGCCTGCAGCGTCTTGGCGGGTGAGGTGTGCGCGGGGACGAGGATGGTCGCACCGACACCGGCGGCGGCGCAGTACGCGGCGACCGAGGAGCCGCCGTTGCCGGAACTGTCCTCGAGAACCTGGTCGACCCCCTGAGCGGCCAGCGCTGAGATCATCACACTGCTGCCGCGGTCCTTGAAGCTGCCGCTCGGGTTGAACCACTCCAGCTTGAAGCCGACCTCGACGCCGCTCCAGGTGCGTGCCAGCAGCGGAGTGCACCCTTCGCCCAGGCTGACCGGGGGCAGCGGGGGCAGCGCGGCCCGGTAGCGCCACAGCGACCGGTCGGC